>JACMKU010000173.1 GCA_014379965.1 Chitinophagaceae bacterium | reverse complement strand
ACCTTTTACATTTTAGATTTATCATTTTAGATTTTACATTATTCTTACAAGGAGGCTCTCAACGTAAGTGAAAACGGAATAGCAACATGTTCTGTCGACTGATCGAGTATCATCTTCGCAGTCTTCTCTCCCATCATCTGGAAGTCGGTCGAAATGGTAGTAATACCATTGAGTATGATTTTCTTCAAGGCTGTCTCATTGTATGAGATGACACCCACGTCCTTCCCAACGGTTAACCCAGCGGCGAGAATGCGTTCGATGAGTATCACCAGGTCGTTTTCCATGAGGTTAATAAACACTTCTCCTTTCTGTATGGGTTCTTCCTCGATGTTTTGCACAACCTTGTAATTGAAAGCAAACTGCTGGCAATACCGGTAAAATCCCTCCAATATTTCTTTTGGGTGATAAGTATACTCAGGGAAAATGATCTTGATCGTATTGTACTTGCTCAACTGTTCATTGGCCTGCACGAGGGCGTCGTAGATATCCTGCTCGAAATTTTCATACACCGCAGCATAGTTGCCAGTGACACCCGGTAATAATTTATCCAAGAGAATAAGTTTATCCTTCGGTATGGTATTAATGATCTCGCTTACGTTCTCGCTGGCCTCCATGAAATGCGGGATGATCACGTAATGGGTGTAGTCTCCTTTCTGCTGTGATATCAGTTTTTTGAAGAAGAGGAAGTCGTTGTTGTAAATATAAAAGTCAATTGCCGCCATGTCCCCTATTGCCTCTACGAAAGCGTCATAGATGATCTTCTTATGGGGGCTGAGCTTGTTGAAAAGCAGGAAGATCTTTAGTTTGTGGTTGAGATCGGTATTCTTCACATAATATCCCTTGCCGGGTACCGAACCGAGAACGCCGCTCTTCTTCAAGTGCTTGTATCCCTTCTCCGCTGTATCACGCGAGATCTCGAATTCGAAGCTGAGTTCATTGATCGAGGGAAGCACATCATTCTCCTTCACTACGCCATCATTAATGGCTTTAATGATGCAGTTGGCCAGTTGCAGGTATTTCGGTGTAGCCGAATAGTAGTCGATGAAAAGGTGCTTGAAAATTACCGGTTGTTTCATTCCGCAGGCATTCAGTTACTCAAACTTACATTAAATTGGACACAAGCCTGAAATGCCCTCTTATGTGTTGGCAGCCATGGGCTAAGAGGGAAATACTCAAGCTCTTTTAACGGCGTGAGCGAACTGCATATTTTGAGCCATTTTACCCATGACAGTACATGATAGACAGTATTTTGGATACTCTATCTTTAATTTTTAATTGCTTCCATACTGAAAAATTAATTGCTTCATGGGTGTCATCTTTCTGGGCGTTCTTTTCCATTTCATTGGTGGTTTCGCTTCTGGCAGTTTCTATATTCCTTACAAGAAAGTAAAAGGATGGCACTGGGAAAGCTATTGGATTGTTGGGGGACTGTTCTCCTGGCTTATTATTCCTCCATTGGCTGCATACCTGACGGTACCCGGTTTCGCCGATATCATTCGTGAGACAGACACAACTACGCTTGGTCTCACTTTTCTATTCGGTGTGTTATGGGGCATCGGCGGTTTGACTTATGGACTCGGCGTTCGTTACCTCGGAGTTTCTCTCGGTAGTAGCATCATCCTCGGACTATGCATGGTATTCGGCGCTTTGATTCCATCTATCTATTATGATTTCAATCCGAAAGCCGGAAAGGACACATTTAGTATGATGACCAGTTCGACCTGGGGACTAATCGTCCTCGCCGGCCTGGTATTATGTATCATCGCTATCATCATTTGCGGCAAGGCCGGTGTGATGAAGGAAAAGGAACTTAAGACAACTGCAACTGATCCACATGGTACTGTTGTAAAAACCGAATATAAGTTTGGTCTTGGCATGGCCGTTTCGATCATCTCCGGCGTGCTAAGCGCCTGTTTCAATTTTGGTCTTGAGGCGGGAAAGCCGATGGCGGAGACTGCCAACTCTATCTGGAAAGCGGCTAATCCCGGCGATGGAGAGTTTTTATTTCAAAACAACGTCACATACGTTGTCCTACTCTGGGGCGGCCTGACGACGAACTTCATTTGGTGTATGGTACTGAACGCACGTAACAAGACGTTTGGCGACTACACAAATAAGAAGACTCCGCTGGCAAGGAATTACCTGTTTGCCGCCCTTGCGGGAACCACATGGTTCCTCCAGTTCTTTTTCTATGGCATGGGTGAGAGCAAACTCGGCAATGGTCCAAGTTCATGGATACTGCATATGGCGTTCATCATACTTGTGGCAAACATGTGGGGAATCGTGTTGAGGGAATGGTCCGGAGTGAAAAAGCAAACGAAGATGACAATAGCAATAGGCATTTTTACTATCATCTTATCTGTATTGGTAGTTGGCTATGGTAATAACAAACACCAGGAGATGCTGGACAGACAAAATACCGAAGCGCCGGCTGTAAGCGAGCAGAATCCGAATCCGAATAATTGATTCGAATTCAAAAAAGACAAATCTTATTAAAAAAATAGTTATGAGTTTAGGAACGAAATCGAACATCCAGGCTCCTCCGGGAGTTGGCGATTTTAAACATGTGAGTTATTTGTGGGACGAGAAAAGAGCAGCCGAACTCGAAGGTGATGAGGTAGGGTTATTGATCTATCGCTCGAACCTTCTTGGTGCCGACTTGCGTCTGACAAACTATGGCGGAGGCAACACTTCGTGCAAGGCCATGGCGAAAAACCCGTTGACAGGTGAGGCAACGGAAGTGATGTGGGTGAAAGGCTCCGGCGGTGACCTCGGCACTTTGAAGAGATCCGGTCTCGCTGCTTTGTATGTTGACCGACTTCGTAGTCTCAAGCAAGTTTACCGCGGTATTGAATCTGAAGATGAGATGGTCGAACTATTCAACCATTGCATATACGACCTGAGTTCCAAGGCACCTTCTATCGACACACCTCTACACGGCTTCCTTCCTTTTAAACATATCGATCACCTCCATCCGGATGCTGCAATCGCGATTGCTGCGGCGAAGGATAGTGAAAAGATCACGAAGGAATTATTCAACGGAACAATAGGCTGGGTAAAATGGCAGAAACCAGGTTTTGATCTGGGCCTCGAGTTGAAGAAGTGCCTGGATGAAAACCCTGGAATATGCGGCATCATGCTTGGCTCTCACGGATTATTTACGTGGGGAGATACGGCATATGAAAGCTATATCAATACGCTTGAAGTTATCGAGCGTTGTGCTGAATACCTGCAGGATCACACGGGCAAATCAAAGCCTGTATTCGGTGGGGCTAAAGGAATTTCATTGCCTAAGGAAAAACGACTGCAACAGGCGGCGGCAATAGCCCCCGTTCTTAGAGGTCTCTGTTCTTCATCGATGAACATGATCGGTCACTTTACAGACGATGAGCGTGTTCTCGAATTCATCAACTCGAATGACCTGGACAGGCTGGCGCCCCTTGGCACAAGTTGTCCCGACCATTTTCTCAGAACAAAGATCAGCCCGCTTGTGCTTACACTATCGCCTGAGGAAGATTTGAAAGATGCGAAGGGAGTGAGAGAAAAGCTAACACCTGCGTTCGAAGCATACCGAAAGATGTATAGCGAATACTATAACAAGTGCAAGCATACAAACAGTCCTGGCATCCGCGACGCGAATCCTGTGGTGATCCTCTACCCTGGCGTAGGCATGTTCACATTCGCAAAGGATAAGCAGACCGCGAGAGTTGCCGCGGAGTTTTATATCAATGCCATAAATGTGATGAAGGGTGCAGAGGCAATATCCGAATATACATCGTTGCCAAGACAGGAGGCATTTAATATTGAATATTGGCTGCTGGAAGAAGCAAAACTCCAGCGTATGCCAAAGCCAAAACCACTTACTGGAAGGATCGCCCTTATAACGGGAAGTGCTGGTGGTATTGGAAAAGCTATCGCGAAGAAATTTGCCGATGAGGGAGCCTGCGTGATCATAAATGATAACGATGAGTCGCGCCTTGAAGTGGCAACGCAGGAGTTCGAGCAACAATATGGCAAGGACGTATTCGACTCTGCGGTTTTGGACGTTACCAATGCCGATACGATCCGGAATGCTTACGACACGGCGGCACTCGCTTTTGGAGGCATCGATATCGTAGTGAATAACGCAGGGTTGTCGATCTCGAAGCCGATTGAAGGTCATACTGAAAAGGATTGGGACATACTTTATGATGTATTAGTAAAAGGACAGTTTCTCGTGACCCAGGTGGGCGCGGAAATAATGCGGAAGCAGGAATTGGGAGGTGACATTTTAAACATAGTCAGTAAGAACGCATTGGTAAGTGGACCGAATAACGCAGGTTATGGCTCAGCCAAGGCCGCACAGCTGCATCTTAGCCGACTCAACGCTGCTGAATTAGGAAAGGATCACATTCGAGTTAATGTAGTGAATCCGGATGCGGTCATTAGCGACAGCAAAATCTGGGCAGGAGCCTGGGCGGAAGGCCGCGCGAAAGCATATGGCATCACAGTAGAAGAACTACCTTCCTACTATGCGAAACGAACTTTGCTTAACGAGATCATACTACCCGAGGACATCGCCAATGGATGCTTTGCATTCGTGGGCGGACTCCTAAACAAATCGACCGGCAATGTATTGAATGTTGATGGAGGGGTGGCGGCTGGTTTTGTGCGATGAGCCGGCTAGGAATCGGGAATTTGGAATCGGGAATCGGGAGTGCCCGACTTCTGTAAGACCTTTTCCGTTTCGAGCCCGATTCCAGATTCCCAATTCCCGATTCCACTTAAGTCAGTCACAGCAATGGCAAGACAAGCATTTATAATGAAACTCCACCCCGGAAAGGAGGAGGAGTATAAGAAACGGCACGACCAACTCTGGCCTGACCTGGAGGAATTGTTGAAAGGAGCCGGAATAAGCGAATATTCCATCTTCCTGGACAGCCGGTCGAATCAGCTGTTTGGCGTACTGGAAGCCAACGACCCATCTGCCTTAAATAATCTACCTTCAAATCCGGTAATGCAGCGGTGGTGGACATATATGAAAGATATCATGGAAACCAACCCTGACAATTCCCCGGTGAGTATCCCGCTGAAAGAAGTGTTTTACCTGCCATAAACGATTTTATATGAAATTGACGAAGCAAGCAATTGCTGATCATAATCAGCCCGCTTTAAAAGCGCATCAAAAACAATTCGATTATATCGCGGAGGGCATCCCTGATCTTCAGGCAATCTTGCAAAAGCTCGCCGACTTCCAGGTCGCAATCCCAAGTTGGGCTCTCGGCTCCGGAGGTACAAGATTCGGTCGATTCGCAGGCGGCGGTGAACCCCGAAATCTCGAAGAGAAGATCGAAGATGTGGGATTGCTTCATGCGTTGAACCAATCCAGCGGCGCTATTTCGCTTCATATTCCCTGGGATATTCCGGGAGATGCAAACGCTATTACGACACTGGCCGCCATGCACGGATTGAAGTTCGATGCTGTCAATTCAAATACTTTCCAGGATCAGCAGGGCCAGGAGAATAGTTATAAGTTCGGTTCTCTCCAACACGTAGACAAATCCGTGCGCAGACAGGCCATTGAACACAATGTGGAAGTAATCAAACATGGTGTTGACCTCGGCTCAAAGGCATTGACAGTCTGGTTGGCTGATGGTTCCTGCTTCCCCGGTCAATTGAATTTCCGGAAGGCTTTCCAGCGAACACTGGAAAGTCTGCAAGAAATCTATGCCGCACTGCCTGAGGATTGGAAGGTATTCGTTGAATACAAAGCATTTGAACCAAACTTCTACTCAATGACAGTGGGCGACTGGGGACAGTCATACCTGTACGCAAATAAACTTGGGCCAAAGGCCTATACCCTCGTCGATCTGGGACATCACCTGCCGAATGCAAACATCGAACAGATCGTATCGCTGCTGATGATGGAGAATAAACTGGCCGGTTTCCACTTCAACGACTCAAAGTATGGCGACGATGATCTCACAGTGGGAAGCATCAACCCTTACCAACTTTTCCTGATATTTAATGAACTAGTGGAAGGAATGGACGCCAGGGGCATGAACCATGCTACAGACCTGGGTTGGATGATCGACGCTTCTCATAATGTAAAAGATCCGCTGGAAGACCTGCTTCAATCGATAGAGGCGATTATGATTGCCTATGCACAGGCATTACTGGTTAATAGCAAGGAATTGAAGGCGGCACAGGACAATAATGACGTAGTTAAGGCGCAGGAAATACTACAGGCTGCCTATCGCACTGATGTTAGACCCCTTATCGCCGAGGCTCGCATTCGTTCCGGAGGGGCCTTGCAACCGCTTAGTTTATTTCGTAACTTGAAAGTGAGAGGCGAGTTGATAAGGGAGAGGGGGAAGGTGACAGTGGCGACGGGGCTGTGATGGTTACTGCGGGGGTGGTGAATAGTCAATAGTGAGTAGTGAGTGCCTTCCAAAAAACTGCTTGCGATCGATGAATCTTTATTCTGAGAGGCGTTAAAATACCGGAAGTGAGTGGTGAATAGCCGAGGTTCAGTAACTTCATTTTAAGTAGATTAGCGTTATTGTTTCTCAGGCTCCCCCATACTGCATTGGAGGTGTTTAAAGCCTCGGAGGAGTTAGTAACTGAGTGCTACAAAACCACGAGGAAATTTCCTAATGATGAGAAATTCACATTAGTCCAACAGATCAGGCGGGCAGCTATTTCGGTTCACTTAAATATTGCCGAAGGTTGTTCAAGAAAATCAGAAAACGAGAGGGCCCGATTCTTTGAGATTTCGCGAGGCTCCATAGTAGAAATAGATACTGCAATAAATATTTCGTTCAAGCTTGGCTATATTACAGAACAGGAATTAGAAGTTGTTGGTCTTTCAATTATAAAAACATTCAAACTATTAAGTGGGATGATTAGGCACGAAAGGATTTGCAATTAACGGTCACCCCTCACCACTCACAATTCACCATTCACTATTTTACGCATTGCCATGAAAAAAACTCCCGTCATCGCCATATTCGACGTCGGCAAGACCAATAAGAAACTGTTATTGTTCGACCAGCAATATCATCCGGTTCATGAGGAGAGCATGAAGTTGCCGGAGATCAGTGATGAGGATGGCTTTGCCTGCGAGGATGTAGCGGCTTTGACCGCCTGGGTGAAAGAATCGTTTACGCGGTTGGCCGCAGATGTTCGTTTTGACATCAAGGCGGTGAATTTCTCTGCCTATGGTGCCAGTTTCGTCTACCTCGATGATAAGGGCGAAGTCTTTCTGCCACTTTATAACTACCTCAAGCCATTTGATAAGAAACTACAGGATCAATTTTATAGCAAGTATGGCGGCGATAGCCTCGTCGCAAAACAGACTGCATCTCCAGTTCTGGGAAGTCTGAATTCCGGCATGCAGCTGTATCGATTGAAACACGAACAGCCCGAATCATTCAAGAAGATCCAGTATGCGTTGCATCTTCCGCAATATTTAAGCTATGTGCTGACAGGCAAGATCAACGCTGATATTACCAGCGTGGGATGTCATACCAACCTGTGGCATTTCCAGAAAAACAACTACCACCCGTGGGTGAAGGATGAAGGGGTAATGGAAAAATTACCGGCTATACTCGGAAGCACGGAGATCGCAGGGTATACCGAACCAAATAAAATTCCTGTTGGAGGCGGCCTGCATGATAGTTCGGCTGCGCTCATCCCCTACCTGGCAAGTTTCAAGGAGCCATTTATTCTCTTGTCCACTGGCACCTGGTGCATCAGCTTAAACCCTTTCAATTATAGCCAGCTTTCCGATTACGAGTTATGCGAGGATTGCCTCTGCTATCTTTCGTATGAAGGGAAACCTGTAAAGGCTTCAAGACTTTTCGCAGGATACGAACACGAGCAACAACTAAAGAGGTTAGCGGGACACTACCAGATGCCCGAAGATCATTACACTACTGTTAAGCCTGACCTGGAATTGATGAGGAAGATGAGAAAGCGAAAAAACGAGTTGCAGAAGAAAGAGCAAACGGCGATGGTAGGACAGTCGGCTTTCGCAAAGCGGAATCTCAATGAGTTTAAGAGTTATGAGGAAGCTTATCATCAATTGATTGAAGATATCGTCACGCAGCAGTTGAGAAGTACCAACATCGTATTGAAGGGAACCAGGGTAAAGAAGATATTCGTAGACGGTGGGTTTGGCAACAATCCTATTTATATGCAGCTGTTAACGATGGCATTTCCTGACCTGGAAGTCTATGCTGCTTCTGTAGCACAAGCCACAGCCATGGGTGCGGCACTGGCTATACATAAGAAATGGAATAAAGAGAAGGTGCCAGCGGACCTCGTGAAACTGAAGTCTTACAAGCCCGAGGATGCGATGAAAACAGTGGCGTAGGTGAAGATTAACGTTTAAGGGTTTACCATTTAACGTTCTTAAAGTTCGCTTGACAACCCATAGCTTGAGGTGACTCAGTTGCCCAGATGCGTGTCTCCACACATTCAAATCTCGATACTTCGTGCATATCTCTTTTCCCCTTATTCAGTTGTACAAATGGGAAAACCTCTTTCTGCCTAAAGAACGTTAAACGTTAAACCCTTAAACGTTAAACGTCTTAAGAAAGCAAGTTTCGGGTTATTAAACCCTAAAAGACTTTTTACATTTACTCCTAAGCAAATCAGAAAACGAATGACTGGAAAACTGGACAACCCGGTATGGCATTGCCTGCTGGAAACTAATCAAACAATTGCCATTGTATATGAAGGGGCGAGATTTTATCACCCTGACTATTGTCCGTTTGGTGCGTTCAAGACAAACAACGCTATACCAAAAGAAATCGACGAATATGCGTCGTTAACCGAGAACTTCTATATTGTTGGCGAGAAACCCAGGTATTCTGATAAAATAATTCTTAAGAATGAGCTGGTCTGTCTCCAGATGATTGCAGACTGTCAATCCGATATAGAGCCGAAGAACGAAATCTTAAGGTTAAATAGTGAGTATGATGAGGAACTGTTCAACCTGGTTAACCTCGTTCAACCCGGCTTCTTCAGGAGGAAGACCGTACTAATGGGTGAATACTATGGAATTTTCGTTGATGGTGAATTGGTGGCTGTAACAGGAGAGAGAATGAAGATGATTGATCATACCGAGGTCAGCGCCGTCGTTACCCATCCAAACTTTACAGGCCGGGGATTTGCGAAACAACTAACTGCGCATACCATGAACAAGATCATGAATGAAAACAAAAACGCCTACCTGCATGTGAATGAGAAAAACGTGGCTGCGATAAAACTATATGAGAGTCTCGGTTTCAAAACGCGTAGAAAAATGAGTTTCTGGAATTTGGTTTGTAAGTTTACCACTGAATGGTGAGTAGTGAATGGCTCTCCGAAGTTCAGACAGCCATTCACTATTCACTACTCACCATTCACTAGCCCCGCTCATGACCTCTAAACAATTCATCACCGAACTGACCGCCTTACGAACAAAATCAGAACTGGAAAACGTCCAGCGTTATTTTAGCTATGAGGGAGTAGAGAGTAAGTTCCTCGGTGTTCGAATGGCCAATATATTTGCGCTGGCAAAGAAGTATATGAAAATGCACCTCGAGGAGGTTGAAAAGCTACTCGAGGATGACTACTACGAGGCCAGGGTTGGCGCAGTCAGCATAATGGACTTCCAGGCGAGGGAGAAAAAGATTACATTGGAACAAAGGAAAGCTCTTTTCGACTTATACATTTCCAGGCACGACCGTATCAACAACTGGGACATGGTCGATCGCAGTGCACCGTATGTCGTCGGAGGCTATCTTGCGGATAAGCCCCGGAAAATTCTCTATACCCTCGCTAAGTCGAAAAATGTTTGGGAACGCAGGACCGCCATCGTGGCGACTTACTACTTCATTCGCCAGGGCGACATTGACGATACGTTCAAGATTGCGGAGATATTGTTTAATGATAAGCATGAGCTCATAAATAAAGCCGTCGGGAGTTGGGTAAGGGAGGCCGGGAAGAGGGATAAAAGAAGACTAATTACGTTCCTTGACAAAAATGCCTCTACAATGCCGAGGACGACACTAAGGTATGCTATTGAAAAACTGAGTAAATCAGAGAAGGATTTCTACATGAATTTCGGTAAAGAGAAAAAAACCAAGCCGCCAACTAAAAAGCAAAAATAGGATCATCAATCCTACACCATTCGTCTATACATGAGAAACATTTACATCGCGATAATACTAACGCTGGGCTGCGTCAATGCGGTAGCGCAACAAGATTCCCCTTTTCACGGCACTTGGTATGCAAAGCACACTTCGTACCCCTTCAAACAGAATGGAACGGCGACGATATTCACCAAATCGCACGTCCGCGGATATACCCAAAAGCTCACAATAGATTCCCGTTCGAATTACTCCTATGTAGAGTATTCAACCACGGATACAGTTAGAACGGACGGTAAACTGGTAATGAGTGGTGACACGCTGATATTCGTCCAGAAATCTTCGAACAGCGAGGCATACAGCAAATTCCCCATTCTCAAGTATCTTAAATATTACATTGACTCTACCCATTTCATTTATTCCTACTCCCCGATAGCCGCGCCAAAAGAGTTTGAGGAACAAAGCATATTTCAGCCAGTCGAAGAAAGCGCAAAATACCTTCACGGAGAACATCAATTCATGAAGCAACTCTATTCAACACTTGGCACCAGAGCGACAACAAACTGTGACACAGCCTTTCTAAATGCCTACATGATTAATGTTGACGCGATGGGTAATCCAGACCCATCTACGTTGTACTCAACAGGGCCAGGTCTCAGGTTTCTCGCGTATATAAGATCCTTTTTCCTGAAAATGGATAAGTCTTTGATCCCGGGTAAACAGAATGGCGAACCGGTTAGCGGCAGAATGAGCTTCAAAATCACGTACTAACTCGGCTTGGCGTTACTATGCCTTCAAGATTTCAGAATCACCGTTAGTACTAATAGCAGAAACCAAATCCCGGAAAAAATATACCTTCAGGATGACGGGTTTTTCCTGTCATATCACTTACTCATAAACCTCCAAACATGAAGAAATTGGTTTTCTATCTGTCTCTATGTTTCGCTCTTGCCTCTTTTACATTCAAGCAAGGTTTTTCACAGAACGAATCACTTCACAAACTTTTTTCCGACTATTACGAAGACCGTTTGAAACTAAACCCATCAGAAGCTACAAGTTCCGGAGACAACAGGTATAATGATCAGCTTCCTAACACAGGCTCGGCGCAATACATTCGCGAACTTGGCCAGTTTTACGACAAGTACCTTGCGGCTTTGAAGAAATACAATCGCGGCACTCTGAACCTCACCGACCGCACCTCCTTTGATTTGTTGGAGTACGTGCTCAAGACCGGTAAGGAAGCCCTCACCTTTCATCCCGAATACATTCCCGCTACACAATTTCGTTCACTGGCACTCACAATGGGCACATGGGGCGCAGGCGGCAACATCCAGCCCTTCAAGACCGTGAACGATTATAATGACTGGCTGAAGCGTATAGATGCTTTTACCATCTGGGTAGACACCGCCATAGCTAATTTCAACAAAGGCATCGCCGCAGGAGTAGTCCTACCCCGACCAATGGTTATGAAGATGATTCCACAAATGGAAAGGCTCGCGGAAACTGATTCGAGCAAGAACATATTCTATGGCCCTGTTCGAAATTTCCCGAAAGAGCTGACCATCGACCAGAAGCAGCAATTACTTTCGAATTATCACACTGCAATCACCTCTAAGCTGGTTCCATCATACACGAAACTCGCTTCATATTTGAAAAATACATACCTGCCAAATGCCCGTAGTACCTCGGGATATAATGCGCTTCCAAATGGCGCTGCGATGTATGCCTACTTCGTTCGTACCAACACCACTACTAACAAGACACCTGAAGAAATTTACCAGATTGGTCTTCGAGAAGTAGATAAGATTCACGCTGAGATGGAAAAGGTAAAAAAGGAAACGGGATTCAAAGGATCGCTGCCTGAATTCTATACTTACCTGACGAAGGACCCAAAATTCCTTCCGTTCAAAACAGCCGAGGAAGTTCTCGAAGCATACAGGGCCATACAACGAAGGATCGACCCAAACCTCAATAAGCTTTTTAGTGTCTCACCAAAGACTCCCTTCGAAATCAGGCAAACCGAGGCCTTCCGTGCCGCATCTGCAGCCGCACAATATTTCCCCGGTACTCCCGATGGCAAGCGCCCAGGAATTTTCTATGCCCCCATCATAGATGCCACTACCTACCCGTATTTCAGCATGGAAGATCTTTTCATTCACGAGGCGATACCCGGACATCACTACCAGTTGTCACTCCAATCAGAAGATACAACGTTGCCGGTCTTCCGTCGCAATACTTTCCTTACCGCGTTTGGTGAAGGCTGGGCTCTCTATGCCGAAACGCTTGGAAAGGAATTGGGAGTATACACCGATCCATATCAATACATGGGATCATTGCAAAACCAAATTCATCGCGCGATTAGGCTTGTAGTTGATGTTGGACTACACACCGGGAAGATGACGAGAGAGGAAGCTATCAAATACATGCTCGGCAATGAGCCTATCACTGAACAATCTGCCACAGCAGAGATCGAAAGATACATGTCACTACCTGGACAGGCACTTAGCTACAAGATTGGTCAATTGAAGATCGAGGAGCTCAGGGATAAATACAAGAAACAGCTTGGAACCAAGTTCAGCCTTAAAACCTTTCATGATGCAGTGCTCAAAGCGGGTTCGTTGCCACTTAGTGTGTTGGAGGGGTATATGGATGAGTGGGCGGCAGGACAGGTGGCTAATTGATTTGTTGACTGAGTTGATTGAGTTGATAAGGTTGACTAAGCAGGAAACTCAATCAACTTAATCAACCTTATCAACTCAATCAACCTAATCAACCCTTCAACCATTCCCCATGCACACAGGCATCACACCAACCCCAACGGGCAACGGCTACTGGCTAACCGATAGCGAAGGCAGTGTATACATTTTTGGCGACGCCGCCTACTTCGGCTCGATGACGGGTCTAGCCCTGAATAAGCCAGTAGTTGGAATAGCTTCCACACCAACCGGCCAAGGTTATTGGCTCGTAGCCGCCGACGGCGGAATATTCACTTTCGGCGATGCCGGTTTTTTCGGATCGATGGGTGGACAAGCACTCAATCGACCCGTAGTTGAAATGGCGGCTACTCCAAATGGCCAGGGTTATTGGCTCGTTGCTGCGGACGGTGGTGTATTCAGTTTTGGCAATGCAGCATTCTTCGGATCAATGGGTGGTCAGCCACTGAATCAACCAGTAGTGGGAATGGCTGCCACTCCAAATGGACAAGGCTACTGGCTAACTGCCGGCGATGGTGGAGTATTCACTTTCGGAAATGCCGGCTTTTTTGGAACTACGGTGGGCCAAACTTTGAATCGACCTATTGTTGGTATTGCGGGCACACCCGATGGACAAGGGTATTGGTTAACTGCCGGCGATGGAGGTGTGTTTACTTTCGGAAACGCCGGGTACTTCGGTTCCATGGGCGGGCAATATATATACAAACCCGTTGTTGGTATCGCTCCCACGAGGACAGGACAAGGATATTGGCTGGCCGCCGCCGATGGAGGCGTGTTTACTTTTGGTGATGGGCAATTCTGGGGAAGTCACTGGTTACAACCACGTGAAGAACGAACCTGCGTCATCCTTTGTCGCCTCCGCAATACGAATGGCTCACTTACTTCTTTTATGGCGCCGCCTCAATTCTATCAATCATTTTTCTTCGGACGACTTGCAGGTGGGAGCTTATTCGATTACTTCTTCGACATCACCCATGGTCGTGTTAATCTCGTCGGTGATGTCTTTGGCTGGCTCGATATCGGTCATACTATTGACGAACATGATGCAGTGATGTTCCAGGCACAGCGTATCCAGGCATTTAACTGGGGCATGCAAGCTGCGCGTGATGCCGGTTTCGCCGTAGATGGTTACACCAGGCAGGTGGTGATCATCAATCGGGATACTGACTGGGGAGGTGTCAGCATCGGGAGATCGATGTTGTTGCCACATACACCAACAACCACCTGGAGTCATTCTCGTGCAGCCCATGAATTCGGCCATGTTCTTGGACTCGACGATTCTTTCAACACCGATGGCATCAATTCGACACGGTACCTCGATCAGCACTGCATCATGAGTTATGCGACGAGGGGAGCGCGTTTCATGATGACCTTCCAGGGCTTGAGCATGGATGCAGGCCCAATATTAAATGGTGCGTATATAGACAAACTCCAGGGCATCCCTCCATCGCGGGTTTTCACAGTCCCGGCAAACCTGGCCGCCAATTATGTGACACTCGCTCCATTGGGGCATGCGGACGAACCGGGCTTTCTGCTAGTATGTATACCGCCAAATGCTACGAGAACGAATACCTACTGGGTGGAACTCCATGATAAATCAAACTGGGATCGTGCCATTCCAAATTCCAGGATAGCCATACATGAAACCCGACCCGGCGACGGAGGTGCATATGTTCTCGAAATGGGAGGAAGGCAGAGCTTGAATTCTTCAAACGATCCCGCAATACTTATACCCGATGGCTCTATTGGCATTAGCTATATACGGCAGAATGGAAAGCGTGTCACCGTCCGTATTTGGGAATTAGTACCGGCTGCACCCGGCAACGTCGAGATCATGTCTGTTGTCTTTAATCCACCAGGTGATGATGTAGCAGGTGAGCATGTCATCATAAGAAATAACCGGCTTAATTCTGTATCGTTAGGCAACTGGCTGCTACGCGATGATGTCAACCATCCCGTTAAGGGACCATGGCAGTTTGTTTTTCCAAATATTACCCTCCTTCCCGGAGAAGACATAACTGTTTGGACGAAAAATGGAACTAATGATTCTCGAAACCTCTTTTGGAATCTCAACCGCGCCATTTGGAACAATACCGGAGACGCAGCTGTGTTGGAGGATAATACGGGAGTGGAGGTTAGTAGGTTTGTTTATTAGTTCACTAACTTAAATCATCCTCACTAGCCCCTCCCATCTCACCTTCCATCCCTTCTTAGGTATCCCCGGCATCGGCTGTGTGCTGCCTTCGTATCCTGCAACCATCATCGCAACTGCAGCGAGCAGACCACCATTGCCTGGGAGATAAATGGTTAGTCTTTCATCCTGGTAATTATGTCCGTTGTTTAGGTAAGTGTTTGTTTGAACGGGCATCAATAAGGCATCGATGGCTTTGTCCGGCATGCCGAGGCGTGTTGCGGTCATTGCAGTCATTGGGAAGTCCCATCCCCACGTATCTTTCCAGGACCAATTGGTCCAGATCCAGTCGAAGGTGCGCTGCATTACGCTTCGATCAATCATCCGTGTCTTCGGCATCATTCCCCATGCTCCCAATACGGAAGGATGATCCGTAATATACTCCGGGTTGGTGTATGAGTCTGTACCACTGGAAGTGAAGAGGTACCTGCCTTCCTGTATCGCCAATGGAAAAAGTCTCGCCAATATTGCATCCCATTTCTCACTCCGGGGGAGGTTCAACCTTTTTCGCCATTGCTGTGCCGTCTCTAATGCCCAGTGCCAGTACACGAGTTCATATGCGGGGTTCATCGTCACTTCCGCCTTCCATCTTTCCTGTGCCGGTATCAGACCCGGGCCAAGTATATATCGGTTAGTCGCCGGATCATCATAGGCATAGGATGCCATGAAGTCCGCGGTCGCAAACACGAGATCCTTATATTTCTCCAGAGTGACTTTACTCTTCGATGCCCTAAATGCCAGTTCAGTGAAATAGATAAAATGGGGTTGCTGCCAAATGAGAAATGCACCGACCGATGATGGCGCTTCGTCGCCGTTATTATCAGTCATCTTCTGCCATCGCAATCCATCGTAGCCCTGACGCTTCGCTATAGCCCTGGCTTTATCTGAGACTTTTGAATACCAATTCAGGCTTTTTTCCAATACTGGTGTTCTTCCCCACAAGGCAAAATGTATCCCGTGCCACCAGTGCATCTCGAGATGGGGCTTCCCATACCAGCTGTTGTAGGTAAGGCCCGTCTCTTGTGGCGGGTATTGTCCAGCGCATTGAACTTTCGTCAGGTATTGGGAAAGGATGACGCGTCTCTCTAATTCTATTGCTCGTTTATCAGTGCTTCCGGCAAAATCGACGAAGCCGCCACTGTTCCAGAAATTCTTCCATCTAAATTGGCTGTTTGCAGCGGTTGATGCATACGTCTGAACGGGCCTCGAATCCCTATTGTCTTCGAATCTACAGGAAAATTCAAATTGCGTCGCTGATGTTGGAACGAGTAGGAAATAATGTGCGGCCTTCTCCTTTAATAATGCCATGCCGTTCCAGGCAAGCGAGGTGTAGTAACGGGTAGTATCCAGATTATGCTGTAAGACAGCTTTATTTCTTCCATTCTCCAGGATACTCGACTGGTGACGATCATTATTTGACCAATTGTTGCCCACATCTTTCCAGTCACCTGTAGGATATGGAAAACGGACCCGGATATAAATTCGACCTTCTTTGACGAGCGACGAATTTAGACGCACAGATATCGCATCCTCGTCACCGTGACCATAGGTAAAGACTTCAACTGAAGCGCCGTCTACCATGAAGCGCGAATGAATTTCACCTGTCCACATATCGAGCGTCTGTGAAACGTTCGTGATATCGCTGACTCCAGCGATTGCACCGCTTTTCATTATTATCTCTATCCCAATGTTTCCCAATTGAAGTCGGTGGGGATTCTGTCTAAACCATGTCACTGCCTTGGTGGCCTTCTCTGGTTCTTTCACTTGTACACCGTAACTAACTTTCCGTCCATGAATTGTGTAGTCTTTCAATGTTTCTTCAAAAGAAAATCCGGAGGTATCAATGAAACTATGCCATCCCCATTCGCTTTGGGTCCCGAGCGGAACTCCGCGGGCATAGAAGTCCGGAAATGATTGCAATCCCGTCGCATCCACCGTAAATGCGAATTTTCCATTACCTACAGACAGGGAAGAAAGAGAGTCGAATTTCGTGTTGACTACCGTGTGTCGTTGAACAACGGCCTTTCGGTTTATGGGCTGAGCTTTGGCAACGATTGCCAGCAGCAGCAAGCTGAGTACAAAAGATGTAGAGTTGATAAGTTTCATCCTAATGATATTAGTCCGAAGTGCGCGCAGTGCATTGATGCCGAAGAGATATCTATTTTAGGCGCTCTTCGTGTTCGATGCCTTCCTGATTCTTGACTGGAGGCTTTTTCACAGCAGTATAAACTACATTATTAAATTTCCAGTTCTTCGTGAATTCCATGGTACCGATATTCACTGCTGATAAGGTGCAATTCGTATAAATAAAATTATCCAGCATGGATTGCTCGAGTCCAGCTGCAACGAAGGCATTTCCTGAATTGGTCGCGGTAATATTACTTATGTAAAAATTCTTCGCGTAAGGAGTTCCCTTCTCCGCTGGCGTTACTTTCTGCAACATGGATTTCCAATGCGCAGGTATGGTTTCATATGTATAGCCTTTCGGCAATTCGGAATAACTATACGCAGGATACCAATTCAGGTTGTATTGGAAAACGTTCTTCACCGAGTCGAGCTTTGAATTTTGGAAATAAATTTCCTCCAGGGTTCCGCCTCTCGTTGTAGCCGATTTTATGCGAAGACCGTTGTCGGTGTTGCGGGCCGTGAGTTCGGTAGCTAGTACGTGACGTATTCCTCCAGAGGTTTCACTCCCGAGAGTGACGAGACCCGCACCACGTCGTGCGAGGCATTTCCTGATTACAACATATTCCGTGGGTCGATTCACCCGCAAACCATCCCAGTCACGACCGGCCTTTAAGCAAAAATTATCATCGTTGCAGTCGATATCGCAATTCTCTATTAGCACCCAGCTCGAAGAGTCAACGTCAATACCGTCGGTACTTGGACCGCTTCCGTCTTCATTGTTCTTTATCACAACCCCGTCCACAGTAAGATGTTCAGAATATAAAAGTTGAACCGTCCAGAAACCAGCGTTCTTAAATGTTAACCCCTTCAAGGAAACATCCGATGCATTTTGAATAAGAACCGTCCTAACCCTCTTCGCATCGTAGTCAACGATCCAACGCAGACCTTTTGTGTCATAGTCCTTGCGCATGGCCCAGTACTTATCCCAGCAGAATTTTCCTCTTGCATTTACAATGCCCTGGCCTGTTATAGCAACGTTCTTAACGTCTATAGCGTTGATTAATGCGGCCGGCCACTTCATCTCTATTCCTGCGATACGCGTATCTATGTCTGGATAGTCGTCGAAGTTCTGGGAGCCAAGGATCAATACACCTTTATCAATGCGCAGATGAACTCCTGATTTCAAAAAAATGGATCCCGACACATACACACCTGGGGCAAAACTCACAATTCCCCCACCTTTCGCAGCGCATTGATCAATCGCGGCCTGGATTGATTTCGTAATCACCTTCGATGTGTCAGTTACCGCGTCAACCATATACACCTTCTTCCCTGCCGGCATTTGCCTGGCACCGACTTTACTCACCCAACTCAATTTCGAAGACTGAGCAACTAGTCGGCTGTTAAAAAGAAAAATTATGATAACGGAAAGAAACAGAACACGTTTGTGGAAGTTTATGTCTGGCATGAGGAGGCAATCGTTTAAGGGCTGAAAGTAGTGCTTACGACAGGCTTTGCCATCCTGAAGCATCCTGTTAATCTATTTGAGAAGAACGGCCAGTTCAGCGGGCGTTATCATCACAATGGTTCCATGTCTCGCGCCAGCGGGCATCCTTATTTTCTCGGAAACATCCGTCCAGTTCACAAGATCGGGAGACGATACCGCGCCATATTTATGGTCTCGATATTTATCGAAATAGACAACCCATTGATCTCCTACTTTTGCGGCAGTAGGACCCTCTGCCCAATAATTACCCGTGATTGGCCTCGATGGATTGCCATAACCTTCGCTTAGTTTGTCGCTCACAACTACGCGAAGGTTTTTCTGCGGAGGTAGCCGGGTCTCATCCTTGAGAAACATGATGAATCGCTTGCCGTCAGGGACGATGCTTGCATCAATAACATTGAAACCCTGGTTGTACAACAACTTCGTCTTGCTGAATTTTTTGAAATCCTTAGTGGTCAGATAGTATATACGGTGATTATACCCTTTCTCGACGGACGTGTCAGCTGGAAAGAGACCTGTAATGGTCGTTGCCCAATAAATCATGTATTCCTTTTTCTTCGGATCGTATGTAACTTCGGGTGCCCAGCAATTCCTTGCTCTTTCTTCGTGCGCCATCACTGGAAGGTATTTTTGTTCGCTCCAGTTCAAAAGATCCGGGGAGGAAGCATAGCCGATTCCTCTATCGTTCCAACTAACTGTCCATACCATATGAAACTTTCCATCAGCACCCCGAATAATACAAGGGTCACGCATCAGCTTATCGTTGCTTATAAGCGGAGCGAGGAATGAACTGTCATTCTTCAAGGGCTTGAAACGAAAACCATCATTGCTATAGGCTAGATGCAAGCCATCCTGCCCATTGTTTTTGAAATAGGAGAACAGGTAGACCTTTCCACTATCCGTCTGCGCCTGCACGAAACAAGCTACGACGAGGCTAAGGCAAAATATTATTAACTTTTTCATGATCATTTCATCTCATCAGTGTTACTGCCATCAGTCCAATTACTACATCATTGGCGATGGCGTGTAATGTAAGCGAATGCAGCGCTTTCTTATGATCCAGCCACATATCGAGAACAGTAGCGGCGCCACCATCGATCGCACGGTTTGAATAGCCCTTGATGGATTGGTAGGAATGCAATCCCCTGGCAAATTTACCCTCTTTGAGATAAAGACGCTCAGGCATTCCTTCAAATGAAGTTGTGAATGCATACCCGTCATCCGCATAGTCCTGTTCGATTGGCCACCAGTTGTTAGGGTTCTCCAATAACAGTGTATCACCAGTTCCATCGGAATATTTTACCACTACCATGCCGTTCGTAATTCTGCTTTGCATCGGATTAGTTGACCCCGCCATCAACAAGTGAAGGGCATGAGCATTTCCCGAAATGGGGATGGTGATTGAATCCGGAAAATTATCCCACTGCGAAGTAAACAACACATTATTAGATTGCGTATTCGAAGGAGACGAAAAGACGATTCCACCGGAGTTCCTTATTTCATTTGCCCCCCCGGCAAGTTTCCTCAGCCCCTCGTCATCTATGTTAGCGGTGGT
Source organism: Chitinophagaceae bacterium (assembly GCA_014379965.1). Taxonomy (GTDB): domain Bacteria; phylum Bacteroidota; class Bacteroidia; order Chitinophagales; family Chitinophagaceae; genus VBAT01. Next base: position 11,925 of record JACMKU010000173.1, on the reverse strand, counting down.
GAGTGGATAACACCAATTGCCTATACCCTGGGTAGGAAGTTGAAGTGTAGGGCCAAATGGTCGTGGTGAAAGATACTCGTGCTTGAAAATATTGGTAACCTTATCGTTGAAATGCGAACTGAGATCTACTTTCTCCATCCGCTCGGTTGTAGAAACATAGACCGAATCCATCTGGATCGGTCGCATGTATGGTCTGATATCCAGGTTATATGGAAGCCACCAGTCAAACACTCCTTGCTTCACCAGTAGAAAGATGGTCTTCTTCCCTAAATTGTCCCTGGCTTTTGCCGAAAGCCGATTGTCCCGGATAATTGCCGAATCCAAATTTTCCTGGGGATCGAATATTTTAACGATCGTCATTCCGGGAAGCTCCACATTGAACCACTGGCCATTGGTAGCTTCCTTTTCAGGTGCTGTGGAACTTACTGAATTACCACTCCATTCTACAGTTATCGTGTATTGCTCAGCGGCAGGAGCATCAATCCGAAGCATCGGCTTCCCCACGGATGAATTATCAATTGCCCAGCGACTCTCCTTTCCATTAACCAGCACACGCCTCACGTTATCACTAAGTGCGGTTAACAAAAACTTCAATGACATTGTTTTTTTGAAAAATGATTTAATGACATAGGAATCTTTATTCTGCTTTCTAGTAAAATCAAATTGCACGTCCGGAATGCGCAGGCTGGCATAAGCCCATTTTGATGGGTATCCGGGTTGAATAGTAAGCGTATCATGGAGAGCATCCGGTTGAATGCCGAACATACCTTCGACAAGGCTTCTTCCAGCCATTCCAATTCCATCGGCAAAGTCGCGGTACAATTCGCCACGCACGGCATCATAAAAACTCAATTGCTCGAATCCACCCGGGCTTGCACTTAGGTACATGCTCTCGATGATGGTGCTTCGCCACAGGCGATATGCTTCTTCCGAACGGCTACCTTGCCAGTAGGCCAAAGCAGTATGCAAGTTCTCACCCAGCGCGACGTTATTAATCGACCAGGTATAGGGTTGCCAATTAGTCGTACTTAACAAGTATAGATCTTTTTCTGTGAGTCCTCTTGCACTCACGGGTATATGAGGGATTTTTGAATCAATGTAACGTAGATTTTGATAAGCCTGGAAACGGTCTGGCACCTTTGAATCGATTGCATGATAGATCGTCCACAGTCCCGGCGATGGATGCACTAATTGTTTTCCCAAGAGGTCTTTGAACTCCGCGTACGATCCCTGCTTCGGCAGCCACAGGTGTCGCTCTATTGCTTTCTTGATTTTTTCAGCTTCCTTCTTGTATAGATTCCCATCCTGCCCTATGAGTCGGGCGAGTTCCGCAGCCACGTCATTCGCACGATAATTATATGCAGATGAATGGGTGACTCCACCGCCGCTATATTGCAGTGCATCACTCGCCCAGATTGCAGCGTACGCATCATACAAGCCATCGCCATCTGAATCGAAGTTTCTTTTCTCCCAGGCAAGGTGTCTTTTTAGCAGCGGCCACATCTCGCGTACATACCCTGTATCACCCGTCCAGTTGAAATGATTGAGCAATTGATCGACGAATACGAGGTTCATGTCATAGTGATGAGCCCGGATATCTCCATTTGGATTTCTGCAGATATACCCATCGCTGAATAATGCTGTTCCGATCTTCTCCTGGTGTCTTGCGAGATGGAGTGCGGTATCCATCACCACACCCGTAATCGCAGGCGTAATAACCTGGGAGAGGGCGTAGCTACTAAAATGTTTTCGAGCCCTATCATGCCAACCAAACGGATCAGCCACATATGCGCCTCTCCATGCATTGAGTCGCATGCGCCAGGCAATCGCACCATGCAGATAAGAGGGATCCTCCCAGATCGCATCTGCGGCGACGCTCAGCGAACCTCCAATTGTATTGATATATTTATCAGGAGTGTTAACCTTCACGCGCCCGGCCAGCTTCTTCCTCACTGCCTCTGCCTTTGTAAAGATTTCCTGCAGCAACCTATAGTCCTTGACGTATCCCCCCGCAGCATTCTGTATGATGAAGTAGGATGTAATATTAGATATGCCCATTCTTCCCGTCACTACCGGAGTAGGTCCAGGGATCATTGACTTAGTTCCACCTGGTGTCTGCCACTGGTTTGCATCGGACACCGACGTCACGGAATTTGTAGGAAATAAACCCGCCAACTGTTTTATATTCTTGTTTTCAATTGTGGGTCGATCAGCCATTGGCTGATGTTGAATCTCATATCTTTCTTCTTCAGTCAGCACTTTGCCACTGCCATATGAAAGGTGAAAGAAATTCTTTCCGATCGAGTATGCATTGTCTTTGCAATTGTCTGCATGCAGGTAAAAGGAAGATTCCGGGTCTGCTCCGATGTCGCCATCCCTTGAGAATTTCTTCCCGGAGGCACCACCAAATACCCAGAGAAGCTCAACGGGTTTGCTAACAGCTTTGAAACTGGTTTGAATTATCATCCCCTCGCCTTCTGACGAAGCCAGGACAGTAATATACATGGTGCCACCACCAAGGAGGGCATCCTTTACTTCGTACAACATCGCACCTGGTCTATACCTCGTCTTTATCACATCTGCGTCTGTGATCCATTTCGCCTTATTTCCGGCAGAAAGTGCGAAGCGAAAGTTGCCTCCCATACCCGGCATATATAACGCGAACTCCGGAAGATCGCCGGCCTCGACCCTAAATCCAGTATTAGTTCCATATAACGCGCGAGTGAAACGACGTTTCCCATTTACCAGGACAAAATCCTCTCCATCGGGTGCATAATGCATTACTCTCTCTTTGCCGTGCCATGGCTTTGATTGGGGAGATGGTTGCGATGATGCAGCAATCGCGAATAATAATGCGGAGAGACAGGCAAGTAGTTTCATCTAGACGATTTGGTTGATCGAGGGTTTAAAAGTTTAAGAGTTTAACGGTTCATTACGCTGAACATTCCCTTTACAAGGGTGCGACGTACTCAGAGGAACCATTAAACCGTTAAACTATTAAACTATTAAACTTATTAAAACCTTAAACCCTTTAGTCAACAACCGTAAATATAAACCTAACCCCACCTCCCTCCATCATGTAGCCTCCTGCCTTTCTTAATCGATTGCGGACAAAAAAAGGCCCCCGTCATACGACAGGGGCCAGCGTTCTAAACCGTCCTTATCCACAAATTAGTTTTTCGCTACATCGAACTTGCGGAAGATTGCTCTTACACTATTCTGAATTTCTTTGCTACTAAGATTCTTTCCACTTACTTCTTCAGTAGTCCATCCCTGCCACACCGTCTTCTCAGAGCGTGCGTCGATCATAGAGATCGTCACAGTTCCTTCTCTTGAGGGAACGTCGTAGTTATTATACCCCATAAATTGGGAAGGATAATAGACGTTTACGAAACGGCGAGAATAAGGATTGTAGAATGTCCTTGTGAAAGGCCTTGAATAGACCGCATCTGAACGCTGATCAGTGGACTTCTCCACTAATACGTCATAGCTCAGTAAAACATCGGGGCGACTCTTCGATTCTCTCCAACCGGAGGATTTCTCGAGTTCCATGCTGACAGCATCACGAATCTTCTGCTCGGTAAGGTCATTGCTCCTATTAGTGTCTTCCTTCCCCTTGCCATCGCTATCTATCCACGCAAATGTCTTATACTGGCTAAAATCGGCTGTGTCGTCTTTTTCGATATGTGCTGTGGATGCACAACTTGCAAGCAAGAAGACGAATCCCAAATATCCGCTCCACAGTTTCCAATTCTTCATCATGGTTTTTCCTTTTTTTTTGTGATTATTAAACTCACACTATAAACGGAAAAACTATGCCGGGAATATTAAAGAGATGTGAAATTAGCAGCGTTTTAGCTATTCATTCATAATCAGGGCAATCCTATCTCGAAATGACGTTCTGGAATGAGAATATCCTGAAACCCTTTTCTGACAAGACGTCTCTTGAATTCCTGTTGTACGTCAAATTCGCCATGTACGAGGAATAATTGCTTTACTGCACGCGCATCTTGGCAGGCCAGCCATTGAGAAAGATCTTCATAGTCACCGTGCGCACTCATGCTTCTAATGGAACCAATCTCTGCATGCACCTGGTGGTCCATCCCAAATATGCTCACTTCAGCTGCACCGCCTAATAGCCTTCCTCCCAATGATCGCGGCTCGCAATACCCTGTAAACACAATGGTGTTTTTGCTGTTTTCGATGTTGTTGCTAATGTGGTGTTTAACTCTTCCTGCGTCGGCCATGCCGCTGGCAGAGATGATAACCATCGGACCATTCTGATAGTTGAGCATCTTTGACTGCTCAACTGATTTAATGTATTTGAGTCCTTTGAAGCCAAATGGATCAGCGTCATTTTGCATGATGCGCTGTATGGCCTTGTTAAAATATTGCGGGTAGCTTTTAACAACCTGCGTAGCCTCCATACTCAGCGGACTATCGACAAAATAATCCAGATCAGGCAAAGTGTTGTTTAATTCAAGTTGATTGAGCGCAAACAAGATTTCCTGCGTTCTGCCAACACTAAAGGCTGGTAAAATTAACTTTCCTTTTTTTTCCAGGCAGCTATGTCGTATCCACTTTAATAATAAATCGGGCGTACTATCTGCGGCGTCATGAAGACTATTGCCATATGTCGATTCAAGTAATATGTAATCTGCCTGCGGAAATACTTCAGGAGACTTAAGAATTACATCGCGATACCTGCCGACGTCGCCACTGAATGTAAGCGTCGTTTGCTTACCTCCCTCAATGATCCGAAGATGGACGCAGGCACTCCCGATGATGTGCCCCGCATCGGTGAAAAGAACCTGAACACCTTCGAGGATTTCTGTCCATGCACCATAATGCGCTTGTTCAAACTGAAAAAGACTGTTCTTCGCATCTTCGCTCGTGTAGAGAGGTCGCAGGTAAGGCAGACCTTGAGCCGCGCGACGCTTATTTGTATATTTTACATCGTCCTCCTGGATTTCTGCTGAGTCCTCAAGCAGTATCGATGTAAGCGCGAATGTAGCAGGCGTACAAAAGATCTTACCTCCGAAACCCTCGCTTGTGAGTTTAGGAATTAGACCTGAGTGATCGATGTGTGCATGTGAAAGCACCATCACATCCACCTCCTTCGGATCGAAGCCGAAGTCACGATTGAAGCCATCCGTATCCTTACCCATGCCCTGAAACATCCCACAATCGAGCAAGATCTTCTTTCCATTCTTCAATGTCAACAAGTGCTTTGAACCTGTGACGGTACGGGCAGCGCCGTGAAATGCGATCTTCATAATGTATGATCGGTTTTATTGTTATTTATGTTACGGGTTATGTGTTATGTGTTACGAGTGTCGAAGGCCGTTTCTACTCGCCCGTCTACGGGCATTCACTCACTATTCACCACTCACCACTCACCTACTGCCTGTTCTCCGATCTCACCTTATACGACCACGTAATAAAAAACCTCGCAATTTCCTCGCCGGCTTCACTCCTTCCCACTGACTCTGCACGAACAGATCTGGCTTCGCCAGTCTGAATACTCTCTTCGATAGCCTGCCTTATCAAATCTCCATCGAGACATGTGAAAGTCGTTCGGGCAATCGCCTTCTTGAAATACTCAGCCTCAAGTTTTACAAGCAACATCGAAACCGATGGCTTTCTTTTATATAGATTCGCCATTGATAAAGCACCCGTGCTTAGTTCGGCTGCCATGGCGAGGCTGGCGAAGTAAGTTGAACGAAAAGGATTCTGCGAAAACCATTTGTATGGTACTGTCACTACGCATTTCTTCCCGTCGGCCTCACGGATGCGAACTCCGGTAAAATAAGCGCTTGGAAGCTTGGTAAATAAAAACCACCTGAACTTCAGAGGATGTTTCATCAGCGCGGTAAAGGCGGCAGTGTTTTCATTCATTGCTATTCTTTGTAATTCGATGGATCAAGGGCGGCCAGTCGCCAGTCCTTCAAGAATCCGATGATCGCATTGCGGTCATAACTTTTCTTTCCATCCTCAAGGTAACCTGAGTTCTGTGTATGAATTAGCTTGCCCTCTCCGTTAAGGATGAGGAAAACGGGATATCCCATTCGTTGGGGGAACTTGTACTTTTCCAACAGCTCCTGATTCTTATTCTCGTCGCTATAATTGAGGTGGTAAACTACGTAATCTGCAGAGATCAACGAATCAATGGTCTTGTCTGTCTTCACAAAGTCATCGAACCGGGCACACCAAATGCACCAGTTACCACCAATTTGGATGAACACATGCTTCCCCTCTTTCTTTGCCTTCTTCACGGCCGACTCTATCTTCTCCGCTGCATTCTCCATGGGCTTATAGAGATTGAATTTCTTCAAGTCCTGCGAGTGTGCAGCGAAGAAAATTAATAGTGAAATGGCCAGGAGGCAGATATTTTTCATTTTTGAATCGAATTTAAGGTCCCGGTCAACATAATAATCTATGTGAATTCCTATGTGTCCTATGTGGTTCAAAAATTCTAAATCAGGAAACTTCATCTTTTAACCACATAGGACACATAGGAATTCACATAGATAATTGATTGGTTGGTTGCCCCGGACCGAGTTTATTCTCCATTAGCCTTGGGGGAGCAACTATAAATGTAGGAAGTTCGTTCGAAAAATTGTGTTAGGTCAAATTATTAAACTAAATTTTGCGCTCCTTGTCACCATTTGTGGGAAAGAATCGTCAATTTTGAAACCATCCTGGTATTAATCATGAAAATCATCCCCATTATTTTTTCAGCCGTCTTATTTATTTCCTTTTCTGCCAGAGGGCAGAAAGTAACGGGAAAGCTGTCCTTTAAACAAGGACAGACGTTCGAAGTTACACTCGCGGCTCAGACAAGGGTTTCCCAGCAAGCTTTCGGAAATGCTATCGATTTTACGGTCGATGGTACGGCAATGCATCGTTACAAGGTGACGAACAGCACGGACGATAACACCACCCTTCATCATGATGTGAAGCGCATTACTTTTAATTTCGATGGGATGGGAAGCAAGCGGAGTTTCGATTCAGATGTCAAGAAAGACCTAGATGGCTCATTCGGTGGTCCCGTAAAAGAGATGTTGGGAAAAAAATTCGACATGATCATCGATCCTACTGGGAAAACGCTCATGGTTAAGCCCGAAAAAATCAACCTCTCAAAGACGGATGATCGGCTCGCTATCGTCTTAAATATGATGAAAGATATAACCGGCGTTGTGTACCCGCCGAAGAAAGCGGAAGCGAGTTTTTTCAAAGTACTTCCGGATACCGCCGTCGGCATCAATGATACCTGGACGGAAGCTGGCGAAGATTCGACAGGTAAATTCATGACGCAATACACATTGTCAGCTATCACGGATTCCACAATTATCGTTGGATTCAAAGGAAAGTCATCTTCGAATACTACTGGCGAGGTCATGGGAATGCAGACCAGTACTACAATGAATAATAGCTACATCGGAATGATCATACTTGATAAAGCCACCGGCATCGTCAAAGAGAAGAATATCACGACCGAATCGAATGGTACTACGGAAGCGATGGGTGGGAGTATGCCGACTACGTCGAAATCGACTATTACGGTTTATGTAAAGCCAGTTCTATAAATTATAAATAAGAGCGAGAAACAGAGCTGGGGGCGAGGTTTTACCCTCGCTCCCGCTCTGTTTCTCACTCTTTATTTGGTCCCGCTCTGTTTTCTATACAATAAAAGGATCAACTATCGCCAAAACCTGTGCCTTGGTCAATGGTTCATCAAACGCCTCAGAGGCTGCATTGGCTGATATCGCCTGGCTATTAATATTTACAATCTCAACGCCTGCCTGATTTGTTACTTCTTCTCCATCATAGCTCGCTTGTACTGCAGTTGAAGCAATACCACTTTGCTTACCGGTAATCCAAGGTTTCACATCAACACCTGCGGGAACCAGTCCGCCATTTGCTTTCCGCATGAGCCTGATGTGTGCCGCGTGCCTTGCTTCTACGGAGTGGATACGGAGGGCATATTGCAATACATCATTGTTTGCCATCAGGTCAGGATCGGCTGCCTGTCCTTTGTATGCACGAACTCCAGTGTCTTCGAAAGTTTGCGCCACCGCGAGGAAAAGTGGGTAGTTGGTAAATACGCCTGCAAAGGGTCCTGTACCGGTACCATTACCAGCACTGAAATCAAAAACGGGTTCAGCAACGGGTGTACCACCTGAACTGGTGATAGCCGATTTAAGGAAGTTTACGTGCGCTGTCTCATGCGCGCCAATTGTTTGTATGGCCATACGAGGAGCACCAGCAGGAATTGCCAACGTGCCCGCTGTTGCCGCGGCATTGCCCAATTGATAAAATTTCGCCTCGAGGTACTCGAGTGTCAATGCGAAATTGAGAACGTCGAATAGTGTCTGTACACGGTTATTACCGGCGTATGCTTTTTTGAACATACCACCGAGAGCAACGGGTACGGATAATAAAGCGAGCTTTCCTGCCAGGCCAGCGAACTCTTTCATGGCATGACGGCGGGTATCCAGGCGACCATACACCTCCGGATCCACCTTCTCGATTTCGGATATAATATTCTTAATGTTCATAAAAGGAGATTTAAGAGGTTGGTAAATTACTGCCAGAGATTTTAGTGGTCAGGTAGGTATTCGCAATTACCAGCACTTGCGGAGGAGTTGCCACGAGGTCGAGACCTTGTGCATCAACGGCCGTGCTGTCTGCAAATGTTCCGTTTGAAATAATATCGCGAATCCATGCGGCATGCCTGGCTTCAACAGATACGATTTTTCCTGCCACTGTGAGGTAGGCAGCGTTCGTCAACAATTTACCTGCGCCATTGTAGGCGGAGACACCGGTGTCTTCAAATGCTTTTGCAGTAGCTAATACGGAAGTACGGCTGGTAAAATCAATAGTACTGAAATCGGGAGTTAATGCCTGAATGGCATTGCCTGCAAGTACATTTTTGAAGAATTCCCGATGAGCTATCTCATGGTCGCGAATATCGGCCATGAGCGCCATCTCGGCAACTGTTCCGCCGGTGTAAGGACTTTGAAGGACCTTGATATAAAATGCGGCCTCCAACTGCTCTAGGGCATAAGCATAGTTTAAAACTCCAATATCTCCACTTCCTAGGTCGATTCCATTTGAAGGAGGATTGTCATCGTCTTTATCGCAGGAGGATACACCTATGACCACCGCTGCCGCAGCACCTGTATAACCAAGAAATCTTCTTCTTGAGATACCTGCACTATTTGCACGGGTCAAAAGCGTCTCACTCCCGGATGGATTGATCTCGGGCATACGCTAAAATTTAATTATAAAGAATAAGAATTAGAGACCTGGTATCAGGTCCTATGTTGGTATAGCGAAGATTCTGAAGTTGGTATCGATAATTACGCAATAATTATTCCAACGGATTTCGGCTTGAAGAATTTAGAATAAGAAATGAGGAATGAGTGATAAAGAAGTTGGTCGTATTTAAGTTCTATTTTGCGTATTACATATTTTATAATTCTAATTTTCTATTAGAATTATACCAGTTTAGTAAGGAAGATCTGATCCTACTGTTATGTGGAAATTAAACCCGTTTATGGGTGAACCTGGTGGCGCAGTAAGTCCTCGAATGCCTCCCTTTTGCGAATCACTCTTGCTTTTCCACCCTCGAACATCACTTCCGCTGGCTTCAGCCGCGAATTGAAGTTGGAAGACATCTCAAAGCCATAAGCACCTGCATTGTAAAATACCAGCAAGTCGCCCTCGCGTACCTCATTTAAGCTCCGGTCCCATGCAAAGGTGTCCGTCTCACATATATTTCCCACGATTGAATAATTCTTCTCCGTACCACCTGGGTTGCTGATATTTCCAATTCTGTGATAGGAGTCATAGAACATCGGGCGGATCAGGTGATTAAAACCGCTATTGACGCTCACGAATGTTGTGGCTGCCGTTTCCTTTAACACATTCACCTCGGTTACGAAATAGCCACACTCACTAACGAGGAACTTTCCTGGTTCGAACCAAATTTCAAGGTTTCGTGCCTGCGGATGACTGTCGAAAGCATGCTTCACTTTCTTCGCCACGAGGTCAATGTCGAATTCCTCATCGCCATCTTTATAGGGAACTTTGAATCCACCTCCGAGGTCTACGGATTTCATTTCAGGGAAATGAGGTATGATATCGAAAAGCACTTCGATGCCGCGGATGAAGACATCAGCGTCTTTAATATCACTACCAGTATGAATGTGGAGATCCGTGACCTTGATAGAATATTTCTTCACCACGACAAGAATCTTATCCAGTTGTTCTACTGGAATTCCGAACTTACTTTTATCATGCCCCGTGGATATCTTGATATTACCACCGGCCATGATGTTTGGACGAAGTCGCAGGCCTACAGGATATCCGTGACCGTATTTCTGTCCGAACTTCTCAAGATTCGAAAGGCTATCGATATTGATATTGACGTTGAGGCTCACTGCCTCTTCGATTTCGTCGAATGAAATACCGTTCGATGTATACAGGATTCGTTGCGGCGTGAACCCGGCGTGAAGGGCAAGTTTAACTTCGTTGATCGAACTACAGTCGATACCAGCCCCCAATTTATTTATGTAGTGAAGGACGTTGAGATTGGTAAGCGCCTTACCGGCATAGAAGAATACGACCTTGCTTCCGTTGAATGCCGAGAGCAACTTTTCGTACTGTTGTTTGATCTGTTCCGCGTGATAGACGTAGAGTGGAGTTCCGAATTCCCGTGCTGCCGCCGTGAGTTGTTCGTTGGTTAATTGCAATGACATGGCGGCGAAGATAAAAAAGCCGTGTCAGCGTGCCAAAGGGTTTGTTGCCTCGTTGCTCGGTTGCCTGGTTCCTTCGTTTCCTGGTTGCTTAGGACGGTCGAGAGACCAAGAAATCGAGCAAGCAACCAAGTTCTCGCTACGCTTGGTCATCCTCGCCATTGTCTTTTTCTATCAGCTCGCCTTCCTCCGTCACAGACAACAGGGCGTCGGCATCCGGTTCCTGTGCGGCGGGCAGTTGCTCTTCGTGCCTGATGATAGTTGGCTCTACCAGTTGCTCGGCGAGTACTTCTTTGATCTTAGGAAGCTCGTCTGCATTATTGATCCCGAAATAGTCCATGAAGCTTCTGGATGTGGCATAAACGAGTGGGTGGCCAGGCAACTTTTCGTTGCGACCGCTGATCAGGATGAGTTCCTTTTCCAGTAATTTTTGAACGGCATAATCGGAGCTAACCCCGCGAATGGCTTCAATCTCGCCTTTTGTGACAGGTTGTTTATAGGCGATGATCGCCAGGGTCTCCAATGCAGCAGCAGAGAGGCGTTTCAGGAACTTCTCTCCATTAAGCTGGGCGATGGTTTTGTGGTATTCTTTCTTGGTGAGGAACTGCCAGCCGCCGCCGCTCTGCTTCATCTCGAACGGATAGAACTCGGCGCTATATTTTTCGGTAATTCCCTCGATCGCGGACTCAACCATATCGAGGCTGATTTTATCTTCCATGAAACCGAGAGCGTTATTCACAAGCTCGGTGATTTCCAGGGTTGTCAGTGGCTTCTCACTGGCAAAAATTAATGCTTCAATGTGGGGGATCAGGGTAGTCAGATCAGTCATATGAGATGATGTTTATTAAATTGCTCCGTACTTCTCCATTCGTCAAGCGTGCCTTATTACAGGAAGCAAATTAAATACACCATGGTAATGGGTCAAATGAGGTTATACACATTCTATGCTCGAAGAAAGAAGTCCGGAAGTCCGAAAGTCCGAAAGACCACTTGGTTATTGACAATGCACTTGACTATTTGCTAATGCCTACTGTCTATTGCCTATTGTCTATTGTCTATTGCCTATTGTCTATTGCCTATTGTCTATTGCCTATTGTCTATTGCCTATTGTCTATTGCCTTTTGTCTATTGCCTTTTGTCTATTGCCTACTGTCTATTGCTT
>JACMKU010000172.1 GCA_014379965.1 Chitinophagaceae bacterium | reverse complement strand
TTGATTGAGTTGATTAAGCTCAACTACCCGATCCGCTGGCAAGGGTTGGACGCGATTTACCTTGATCAACTTAATCAACTCAATCAACCGAATCAACTCAATCAACCCAAATGATACTAATCGAACAATATTTCACCGACTTCACCCCCCACCAGCTCGACCAGCTACGAGCACTCGCACCCCTTTATCAGGAATGGAACGAGAAGATCAACGTGATCTCGAGGAAGGATATTGACAGCCTTTATGAGAAACATGTGCTGCACTCACTGAGCATCGCCGCTGCCTTTGAATTTCCGCCCACTACATCGATCATCGACCTGGGTACGGGAGGTGGGTTCCCTGGGATACCCCTTGCCATTTTCTTTCCCGAGGTGAATTTTCACCTCGTCGACAGCATCGCCAAGAAGTTAAAGGTCGTTGAAGCGGTTGCTGAAGGAATTGGCCTGAAGAATGTGACAACCCAGCATACACGCGCCGAGGAGATCAGGAACCGGAAGTTCGACTTCGTCATCTCGAGAGCTGTAGCGCCACTCAAAGACCTGTGGACGTGGAGTAAACCGCTGCTCAAGCCCAAACAAAAGCCGGCTCCGGGAATGCCTGAGACACAACTCATAACGCCCGGCCTCATCTGTCTAAAGGGGGGCGACCTGGCCCTGGAAATCCAGGAGAGTGGCACGAAACCAAAGATTCTAGACATCTACTCCATATTTCCGGAAGAGTACTTCCGGGAAAAATTCATGATCTACGTCTCCCGCTAAAAATACCACTTTGTGGTATTGAATATCTATTGCCGAAAGCTGACCTTTGACTTATGACGGAAATCACTGTATGCATCGTAGATGATAACAAACAGCTTCGTAGTGCTCTGGAAGAGATCGTTATTATGTCTGACGGATATAAGTGCATCGGAACTATGGGTACAGCAGAAGAAGCCATCAACAATATTCCCCCGCTCAAGCCCGACGTGGTCCTGATGGACATCAATCTCGGTGGCAGTGAAAGTGGCATTGATTGCGTACGCATACTTAAACCCATCACGCCCGGCACCAATTACATGATGTGTACAGTATATGAGGAAGACGAGAAGATATTTGAAGCATTGAGCGCGGGGGCTAGTGGTTACATTCTCAAAAAGACAGCACCTGGAAAATTACTCGAGTCTATCCGCGAGTTATACCAAGGCGGCGCGCCAATGAGCAGCCAGATCGCGAGGAAAGTGGTAGCCGCGTTTCAACACCGCCCAGGAACGGTTGAGACCTCGGGCGAACTCGACCAGCTCACTAACCGTGAGAAGGAAATCCTTGAACAATTATCGAAGGGATTGATGTATAAGGAAATCGCCAGCCAACTGTTTTTGAGCCCGGAGACTGTGCGTAAACATGTGTATCATATTTACGAGAAGCTTCACGTCAACAACCGTGTTGAGGCGGTCAATAAATTTTTCGGTAGGTAAGGATGCAACATAAATACCACAAAAGTGGTATAGTGACTGCGGGAGGATGTTCATATTTTCACAATGGCCTTCCGGCTCCTCGATGACCGTTAACCGTTAACCTTGTTTTTTACCAAAGGGGCCTAATCAAACGATAGAGACTATCAGCTTCACTGATGGTCTCTTTTCATTTTGGGGGGAAGCGTGATCATTGAATTGACCGCAGATTTTCATGATCATTATGATTAATAGGATTTTTAGGCACAAACTTAAATAGCAAGATGACCTGCACAGAAAGTTTTTTCGATCTTATAGATTCTATCCTTATTATCATAAAAAATCATGATAATCTCCGGTCAATTTCTACAACTTCAGCCTATTATTCTTTCTCTCAATATCCGCCAACCGAAGTGTAGGATCGATCTCCACCAGGCTGATGTCACTAATTCTTCTTGCAGTCTCAATCACGTAAGTCTCATGCGTCCACTTCCACGATGGATATGATTTACGTGGGGTGTCATCCTCAGCGGGTTTTTCACCAAGCATCAGATCGAGTGGTATATAATGAACTTCCCTGCTGCTGTCTTTAAAAGTAACCTGGATATCTATTGGCATCGGCATCGCTCCATCGCGCCTCACCCGTATACTGGTCCTGCCATTATCCTCCCACAAGCTGTCGATCCTGTAATCAATCGTCTTCGTGGTGTTGACCATATAATGCTTGTACCACTGCAACTGTAGGCCACTCGTTTTTTCCGCAACCTTGATGAAATCATCCGGGCGCGGATGCCTGAAGCGCCAAACACGATAGTAGTCCAACAGTATTTTGTCAAGATTCTTCTCTCCTACCACATATCCCAACTGTTTCAAAAAAACATAACCCTTATTGTATGCATTTTGGTTGTAAGCATAGTTTGTAGAAAAAAAGTTGGCTGGTGTGCTCATTGGTTCGTCCAATGGACCCTTCGCCAGTGTGAAATAGGATCGGTAATGATCCGTACTGGCGAAGAAGTCAGTCTTCCTAATCCATGAAGTAACCCTCGCCTCCGCGTAACTCGTAAACCCTTCGTCGAACCAACCATAGAGATTTTCGTCCGTCGCCAGCATCATCTGGTACCAGCTATGACACCACTCATGAACCGCTGTGCCGAATGAATGATTCTTCACCAGCGTAGCAGTTGGATATTCCGTTCCGCCACCGCCACCCTGGAGAAAGGAATATACAGGGTAAGGATAAGGACCGAACGTAGCGGCCATGAAAGGATATATCATCGCGCAACTGTCTGCGGTTGCCTGCCAGTTCTTTTCGTTGGCCGGGTCATTTTTATAGATAAAATGAAGCAGCGGACCATTCTTCGTCTTCCGGGTAATGTGTTTATAATCGGGATCCGCGGCCAGGACGAAATCATGGACGTTCTTCGCAGCAAACTTCCATGTTCGCGTCTCTGTCGCAATGCTCTTGAGAGGCGTCCCTTCCTTATCATACCCCCAGCCGATCTCCGAAGCATTCTGCAATTCGCCCGTAGCGCCTACCTTATAGTTCTTGTCGAGTGTCAGGTTCACATTATAATCACCCCAAACGCCATAGAATTCGCCTCTTATGTATTGGTCCGCATGCCATCCCAGCTCATCGTATTCCGAGACTTTCGGGTACCATTGCCCGAGACTATATCTTATTCCTTCAGGGTTGTCTCGTCCGCTCCGGCGAGCAAGCACAGGCACCTGGGCTTCGAACTCCGTCTGAAAATTTACAGTCGCGCCGGGATTGATTTTCTTATCCAAAGAAACTTCAAGTATGGTCTCGTGTTGCTTCATCACCTGGTCCTTTCCATTGTATCGAAATTTCCGGACGGTACAGCTTCCCTGTTCTTCAGGCGCGAGCTCATATATCTTTCGCTTGAACCGACGGTCGAAGTCGGTCACCTCCTTTCCAGCCGAACGACCTACGACCAACCCCTCCGTACTTCGGCTGCTCAGGTCCATCATGCTGTTTGGCTGAAAGGCATTCCAATAGAGATGAATGAAAATCTTGTTGAGCGTATCGGGTGAGTTATTGGTGTAGCTGATGTTCTGCTTGCCCGTGATCTTATTCGTCTTGACATCAAGAGAAACTTCCATCACGTATTTAATACGCTGCTGCCAATATCCTTGGATAGGGACCGTGTTAGATTGCGCAAACGCGCATAAGGGAAATAAAACGAGGCACGCGATTATTGTTTTTTTCATTATCAGATTCTATTTTTTATTTACCCATCAATCTTTCGTTGAAGCGGACAACGAGTTTGAAAAGGTCTTCATGTTCTGTCAATGGCAGAGTCTCGGCTTTGTCAAACACATCGTGGTAGGCCTTTATTCCTCCCATGGTATAGAAGAAGAAGGCGGGAACACCTTTCTCCGTGAAAAAGTAATGGTCGCTATTGGCAGCTTTACCCCGGGAATTGATATTGGTGAGCAGCTTCTGTTCGTCGTTGATAGTGATCATCATCGCGAATTCCTTAGGAAACTCTGTCGCGTTGACAACCGTGATGCCTTCATCGCCGGTGCCGGCGAGATCTGTGTTGACGAGAAACCGGATTTTTTTGAGTGGGACTAAAGGATTCTCTGTGAAATACTTTGAGCCGATAAGACCGGCCTCTTCTCCGGCAAAACAAATGAATGCGATTGTATATGGCGCGGGATGAGCAGCATAGTGGCGGGCGAGATTGAGCAGCAAGGAAATACCACTCGCATTATCGTTTGCCCCGGGGAAATAAGTATGCTTGCCCATTCCACCCAGGTGATCATAATGTGCTGTGATGAGAATAACGGAATCCGGTTTCACCGTTCCTCGTACCATACCACAAACATTCGCAGCCTTGAAATTCTTCACGAAATCGTTTTCGATATTCGCCTTGAAGTTTTCCGGTAGACCGGAGATCGATTTGCGATCCACCTGAATGACGGTGTAGTCGGCCTGCTCAGGCGAAACAGACCAGGTGAGTTTATCTTCCAGTTTGATGATGACGCGGCTCGCACCATTGACGAATTGAACACTATCGCTACGCTGCAGATCTCCTTTTGCTTTCACGCCTTTGCTTTGAGGCGCCACGATATAATCCTTTCCGGGCACGAGGTCTTTGCCGTTAACCGCTACATCCATTTTATCGGGAAAAGTATTGACGGGATAGGAGAACGCCTGCAGGAATGCATTTCCGGACATTGGTTTCAGACCGTATGCTTGAAACTGCCCGGAGAGAAAGTCCGCGGCCTTTTTCATGCCATCATTAGTGTAACCGCGTCCCCAAAAGGTTGGCGATGTCAACGTGTCGACCATTTTTCTGGCGAAGGCGACGTCTTGCGAGAATCCAGTGGTGGCGGAAAATAAGATCAGTATGCCTGCAATTCTTTTCATGGTGTGTGTTTAATTAAACAATTGTCAGCTGATGAAGGTCAAATGTCGGGATTCGTCGCTAACAAAAGAAACAAGGCAGGTGGCATTCTTTAATGGAAAATCAACGAAGCGAGCGTCCACGCAAAGGTCAAAGGATGTGTCCATTCACCCATCCCGCAAAGGTATTTTAAGGATTAATTATCAACTCCGGCGACTACGATCACGATCTCGCCTTTTACGGTCTTTTCTTTGAAATAATCCACTACTTCCTGCAGAGTGCCCCGCTTATTCTCTTCGAACATCTTCGTCAATTCCCGACTCACGCTACATGGGCGTTCGGCACCGAAATAGACAATAAACTCCTCAAGCGTTTTCACTAGCCTGACGGGAGATTCATAAAAAATAAGTGTGCGTTCCTCCGTGGCGAGGTTCTTTAATAGTGTCTGCCTGCCTTTCTTCGGGGGCAAAAATCCTTCGAAGCAAAACCTGTTGGCGGGTAAGCCGCTATTGACCAGCGCAGGTACGAAGGCCGTTGCACCCGGAAGACATTCGACCTTTATTCCTGCTTTGATTGATTCGCGCACAAGAAGAAAAGCCGGGTCTGATATTCCTGGCGTTCCTGCATCAGTCATCAATGCGATCTTCTTTCCTTCTACGAGCTGCGCAACAATATGGTGAACAATCTTATGCTCATTGTGCTGATGATACGGAGAAATGGGTTTATTGATTTGATAATGGTTCAGCAGGTAACCAGAGGTACGCGTATCCTCCGCCAGGATGAGGTCCACCTCTTTGAATATTTCAATTGCACGAAGAGTGATGTCCTTGAGATTACCGATGGGGGAAGGGACGAGGTAGAGCATGAAGGTTGGGTTGTATGGTTCCTGTTTCTCTTCCTGTTTCTGTTTCTCTTTCTGTTTCTCGGGCTCCGGAAATGAACAGAAAACAGAAACAGAGTGAGGAGGAGACCGATGTGGCTACCACTAATTTAATTCACCGAAACCTCAAAATATTCCATCACCGGGTTGGCGAGTAATTTTTTGCTGGCCTCCTCGGCAATTTGCTTTGCCTGATCCGGGGAACCAGCATTAATCTGCAGCGAGATGTTCTTCCCCACTCGCACGTCCTCAATACCGTCAAGTCCAAGGTTCTGCAGGCCACCCACAATGGCTTTTCCTTGTGGATCCAACAGTTCTTTCAATGGCATTACTTTTATCTGAACAGTGTAGGTCATGCAAATTTATTTTTGAACATCAAAGATAAGATAATGTAAAGGATGAACACGACGGGTATTGCGGCCCATTGCAGTAAGAATGCCAGTACTATCGCTGCTATTGCCAGGATGATCTTGGGAAGATTATTCTTCAACGTGAAGTCGCGGAACTTGAGACTCATGATTGGTAAGTTAGAAACCATCAGGAAACTAAGTGTTGCGATAATCGCGTACAAAACCAATTTATTGCGTAGTAGGTCGATCACCATGGCATTATCGCTATACCAATAGATCAGCGGAAGCGAAGCAACTACAAGTCCAACTGCGGGTGTGGGCACTCCTTTGAAAGAATACTGTTGCCCTTCGTCGATGTTGAATTTAGCGAGACGCCATGCCGCGGCACATGGTAAAATGAACGCAGGTAAGATCCATATCCACGATACATCGAGGCCGTTTTCCTGGTTAGCGAAACTGAGACGAAGAAACTGGTAAAGTATCATGCCTGGCGCTACGCCGAAACTGACTACATCCGCAAGTGAATCCAACTGCTTTCCCATCTCCGATTCAGCCCTGAAAAGTCTCGCTACGAATCCGTCAAGGAAGTCGACCACCGCGGCGATGCCAATGAAAAGCGATGCTATCACGATCTTCTCTGGCATATCCACCATCTGTGGTTCATCGCCTGTGTAGAAAACCGTAATTCCATTTTGTAGTACGTACACTATCGCACAACATCCAAAGAATAGATTGAGTAAAGTAAACAGGTTTGGGATTTGCTTCATATTTGGCTTGGTTGATTGAGTTGATTGAGTTGATTGAGTTGATTGGGTTGTTGAGTTGATTGAGTTGTTTGAGTTGATTGAAGTAATTCGATTCTGGCAAATTAGAAAAACCAACCTAATCAACCTAGTCAACCCAATCAACTCACTCAACCTATCAACCAACCCCTAAACGTGACCGCTTCATCAACGCCTCAATATCTTCCACGGTAATAGGAATGTTCTTCATAAGGTCTTTATTACCGTTTCTTGTGATCCACACATTGTTCTCTATGCGCACACCCATCTGCTCTTCCTCTATGTAGATTCCTGGCTCAACGGTGAAGACCATCCCTGCTTTGATGGGGGAAGTTCTCGTACCAAGGTCGTGTACGTCGAGACCCAGGTGATGCGAGATGCCATGATATAAATATTTCCTGTATGCCCTGTTTTCCCCATCCTCATTCTTCACATCGCCTTTTTTCAACAGACCAATCTTCAGGAATTGCTGTGTCGCCTCCTCTCCCACTTTGTCCGTATAATCAATGATTGTAATGCCGGGTTTCAACAGGCTCTTGGCATAGTCATGCAAATGAAGACAGGCATTGTAGACAGTTTTCTGTCTCCTCGTGAATTTGCCATTGACCGGCACGGTACGCGTGAGGTCTGCAGCATAGCCGCCATATTCGGCGCCGAAATCCATTAGGATGAGTTCTCCGTCCTCACACTGTTCATTGTTTGAAACGTAATGAAGTGTCCTCGCCCTATCGCCGCTTGCTATGATGCTGCCGTAGGCCTCACCAGCCGATCGCTGGCTAAGGAAGGAATGCACGATTTCCGCCTCAATTTCATATTCCATTACCCCGGGCCGGATGAAACCAAGTAGTCTGCGAAAAGCGACTTCGGTAATATCGATGGCCTTCTGTATCACCTCGATTTCCGGAGCGGTCTTTATTCCTCTGAGGTCTTTGAGAATTCTTGCTGCCCTCTCGTACCGGTGAAGCGGATAGCGGCTCTTCATCTCGTCGACAAATCGGTAATCGCGCGTCCGCACAGGGCTTGCTTTTCGATCATTCTCATTCGTGTCGAGATAAATAGTATCTGCGAGATGTATCCAGGGTTGAAGCACTCCATCCAGGGTATCGAGCCATACGATAGTTTTCATCCCACTTATCGCCTGGGCCTCTTTCGTCCGCAATCTTTTGCCGTCCCATTTCTCTTTCAATTCGTTTGGCCGCACGAGCACCAATACCTCCCTGAATTTTGGATCGGGATTGTCGGGAAATAGAATGACCATGCTATCTTCCTGGCTGATCCCACTTAACCAATAGAGATCACTGTTGGTCTTGTACCTGTAGATGGCATCGCCATTGGAGGGAACTTCATCATTGCTGACAAAGATGGCAATGGAATTTTTTTCCATCTGCCCGACGAACCGTTGTCGGTTGTTTATGAAAATAGCGGGATCGAGAGGGAGGTGCTTCATTGGTTTATTTTAAGGCGCTAAGGTAATTGGGAATTGGGAATCAGGAATTGGGAATTGGGAATTGGGAATTGGGAATCGGGAATCGGGAATCGGGAATTGGGCATCACCCGCCGGAGCATCTCCCACCCAAACTCGTTCATTGATTGGTGCCTCCCCCGCAGCCGCGTCTACCTCCAAGCAACCCCGTCTATTGCGAGGGATGCCAATTGACTTTTCCGATGAACGAATCTGCCGGCATTCCGAAGCAATCTCCACCGATCGCCTTCCCCCGCCCAAACCCGTTCATTGCGAGTGATGCCCTCCCCTCAACCGCGTCTACCTCCAAGCAACCCCGTCTATTGCGAGGGATGCCAATTGACTTTTCCGATGAACGAATCTACCGGCATCCCGAAGCAATCTCCACAGATTGCCCACCCCACTCAAGCTCACTTTTTGCGGTTACAAGTGTTCAAACGACATTTTTTTATAAAAAATAATAGATTTTTAAGATTTAGAGCCCTTTTTTTAAAAATTATTAAACGTGCCTGCTCATGCGATTTAATCGAATCTAACATGATTCGATATTATTAGGTGCGGTTTAATGTGTTGCACTAACACCCGTTTGTATAGGCCAATGGTTTGATTAACTTTGCATCGAAACAAACGCTTTGCTTGATATGTCAGTACCTACTTTAGCTTTTTCTAAAAAGGCCTTGAATCGTTTGGGCCTAACTACCTCTGAAACTATTCACTACCAATCTTCACCCCAGGACCTGATCAATGATACCCTTCGCATTGGTGAAGGCGCACTCAATGACACCGGCGCACTCGTTATTAAAACAGGTGAATTCACTGGTCGTTCCCCCAAAGACAAGTTCATTGTAAAGGATGATATCACGGAAAACTCAGTTCATTGGAATGAGTTCAATCTCCCAATCGATTCGAAGTATTTCGATATCGTTCACAAGGAAATCATGAACTATCTCAACCAGCAGCCTGAACTCTGGGTACGTGACTCGTATGCCTGCGCAGATCCCAGGTATCGTCTCAACATACGTGTGATTAATGAAAAGCCGTGGAACAACCTGTTCGCCTATAACATGTTTCTCCGTCCTACGGACGATGACCTCGAGAACTTCGAACCTGAATGGCATGTGATCTCAGCACCTGGTCTCAAATTGGACCCCCGCAAATGCGGCACCCGTCAGCAGAATGCTTCCATCGTTTCATTCAAGCATAAGACGATCCTCATTGCAGGATCTGGATATACCGGTGAGACCAAGAAGGGCATTTTCACCATTCTCAATTATATTCTTCCACATGAGAGAAACGCGTTGAGTATGCACTGCAGCGCCAACATGGGCGATGACGGTGATACAGCAATCTTCTTCGGATTGAGTGGCACGGGCAAGACGACCCTCAGCGCCGACCCTAACCGCAAGCTCATTGGCGATGACGAACACGCATGGACCAATGATAATGTTTTCAATTTCGAAGGCGGCTGTTACGCAAAGACTATTGGCCTTACTGAAGACAAAGAACCTGAGATCTATAATGCGATACGTCCCGGAGCGCTTGTTGAAAATGTGACTTTCTATCCAGGTACTAACAGGATCAATTTCGAGGACGGCTCCATCACCGAGAACACACGAGTTTCATACCCTCTTGATTTTATCAGCAATGCCATCGAACCATCGATTGGTGAGCTACCAAAGAATATATTCTTTCTTACGTGCGATGCTTTTGGCGTACTTCCTCCTATATCCAGGTTGAGTCCAGGTCAGGCAATGTATCAGTTCATTTCCGGGTATACAGCGAAAGTCGCTGGAACCGAGGCCGGTGTCACAGAACCCAAGCCCACGTTCAGCGCCTGCTTCGGGGCGCCCTTCCTGCCATTGCATCCGGGCAAATATGCGAAGATGCTTGGTGAGAAGATGCGCGAGAACAAGGTGAATGTCTGGATGATCAATACCGGCTGGACCGGTGGACCTCACGGCGTAGGTACCCGTATAAAGTTGAAATTTACCAGGGCGATGATAACCGCGGCACTGGAAGGAAAATTGAAGAATGTTACCTGCAATCCACACCCGGTATTTGGAATGGAAGTTCCAACTTCCTGTCCCGGAGTACCCTCAGAGGTTTTGGATCCTCGCAACACCTGGGCTGACAAGAACGCCTACGACGAAAAGGCCAACTATTTGGCCGGACTCTTCATAAAGAACTTTGAAAAATATAAGGACGGGGTTGCTACGGAAGTGGTGGAGGCGGCGCCTAAGGTCAGATAACAAGTCGAAAGTCGGAAAAGACAGAAAGTCCGAAAGACGAGTTTGTATGAAGTGAGTCATTTACCGAGTCGACAATAGCAGTATTTGTTCGTCGCCTTACGTCTATCAACTCCAATCTTAGTAAAGGTCTTTCGGACTTTCCGTCTTTCCTGACTTTCGGACTTTTTTAGTATTTTCTTTAGATAGGATTTCGTTACTTCAGGCATATGCTTAAACCCATCATGTACTGGCTGCTGGCGACACTGGTTCCCTACTTATGTGTTGGACAGGACAGCAATGAAGAATTGATCGATTGGAACAAGTCAAGATACCTAAGCTGGAGTGACTACAAAGGTTCCCCTAATCCAAATTCGGATGCCGCTGCGGCAACTACTACCTATCTTGGAATAGAATATAATGTTGGCCAGAATGGCTTTACCTACAAGATCCAATGTAAGTTCTCTAAAACGAAATCATGGGGCAAGTCGAAGACTGATTATATCCTTCAACATGAACAAGGACATTTCGACATCGCCGAGATCTTCGCGCGTAAGTTGAACAAGAAGATGAGCCAGTACGAATTCAAACAGTCAAGCTATCGCAAGGACCTCAAAGAGATCTACGATGAAGTAACTAACGAAAAAGAGGAGACCCAGAATAAATACGACCGCGAGACCGATCATAGCCGCAAGAAAGAACAACAGGGAGAATGGATAAAGAAGATTGAGAAGATGTTGGAGGAGTTGAAGGAATATGCTGGATATTGACGCTTGAGTTACGAGTTTTGGAAGATTCTTTTGATTTGAAAAAATCCTTCAGCTTCGAATATCATACTTCTTTGTAAGTAGGGTTAAATCGAGTTAAAGTAACTCATAACTCATAACTCATAACCCATAACTCATAACTGAATTTATTTCTTCACGATCGTCATCGGCTGCTTCTGCAAACCTATCCTCGGCTTCCCGTCAGCATAAATCGGGGGAGACAATACGGGTGGTCTCATCATCATTTGTTGAACTTTTTCGACGATGAATTCATTATGAGGAACGACAGTGATTTCCTTTGTAGTAACCCTTCCATTTAGCCCAATCTCATACTCGATCTCCACGTTGTACTCGCCCTTCTTCACTTTACGGTTTGATTCTGCCTCTTGCGAGATGATCGATACATTGTTTTCGATGAACCGTTTCCAGGATTTTTGCTTGGCATAGTACAACTTGTTCAACGAGTCGGGCATGTTCTCATCAAGCTTCTTTACTTCGATTTTCTTATTGTCGGATGGCTGTGATGAAATGGTCTCGTTGCGAATAGGAGCAACGTATTTCCCGGTATCAGTCGACACGGCGGTCTTGCCCGCATCGTTCCTGAGTTTACCTCCGTACAGGGAATCTTTCAGCGATTGCGCTCCGAGAGAGACGCTGGTGCCAAGCAACACGATAAAGAATAATATTTTCATAGTTTTTAGAATAAGCCGTATAACTGGGCATCCACTTTCTGGATGATTTCCCCAAAATCCTCGTCCTTCTCCGCGAATTTGTTCTTGTCTACATCTATTATAAGAAGCGGCCCCTCTTTATAGGCGTCGATCCACTTGTTGTAGAACTCATTCAATCGCTTCAGATAGTCGAGCCTGATGTTCTCTTCGTATTCTCTTCCTCTTTTCTGAATCTGTCCTACCAATGTAGGAACCGATGCATTGAGGTAAATAAGCAGGTCTGGAGGTTGAACCAGCGTCTTCAACGTCTGGAAAAAATGAAAGTAATTATCGAAATCCCTTTTGCTCATCAATCCCATTTCGTGGAGATTAGGAGCAAAGATGTTTGCGTCTTCGTAAATCGTCCTATCCTGGATCACCGTCTCTGTGCCTTTCTGAATCTCTACCAGTTGCTGAAGTCGGCTATTCAGGAAGTAAATCTGAAGGTTGAAACTCCATCGTGGCATATCCTCATAAAAATCCATGAGGTATGGGTTGTGGTCTACGTCTTCAAAATTAGGGATCCATTTATAATGCTTGCTCAGCATTTCTGTTAAAGTTGTCTTCCCAGCTCCAATATTCCCGGCAATCGCTATGTGTTTGGGTTTTTTCGACTTCGCCATATCTATTTATAGTTGTTCCCGAAACCGATCGGGTAATTGAAGATGTTAGAACCGGATAAATGTAAACTAAAATCCCAAATACACGCCCCTAACATAAATAATAAAATGGGTCTCAAAACCCTCCTTAGTAATAGTTCAGTCTCATGGCTTCCCTTACTTTATCCATGGTCTCTTTGGCACTGCGGCGGGCCTTCTCTGCCCCTTTCTCCATTACTTCTTTCAGGTACTTCTGATCCTGCCTGATCGTCTCGGCGCGTTGCCGGATAGGAGTGATAAATGCGACCATATCTTCAGCCAATTGCTTCTTCAGATCGCCATAACGGACAGTACAGTCATTGAATGCCATTTCGTAATGCCGAATAGTCTCCGGTTTACTCACCAATTTCATCAGCAGGAATATATTTTCAATGTAATCGGGCTTCTTTGAATTGGGCTCCGAAGGGCCACTATCCGTCTTCGCCTTCATTACCTTCTTTCTAATCATCTCGTCGTCGTCAGACAAATAAAGCGTTGCAAGTTGATTCTCGCTCTTGCTCATTTTGCCCGCTCCGTCGAGGCTTGGAACCTTGATCAGCTCGTCCCCGAAATTGAATGCCTTCGGCTCTGGGAACACTTCACCGTATCGGTGGTTGAATCGATTAGCGAAGGTCCGCGCCATCTCGAGGTGTTGCTCCTGGTCTTTTCCTACGGGTACCAGCTCGGCCCTGTGTAGGATAATGTCGGCTGTCTGCAGGACCGGGTAGGTTAACAACCCGGCGTTGACATTATCTGGTTGCTGGCGGACCTTATCCTTAAATGTGACCGTCTTCTCCAATTCACCCTGGTACGCGAGCATGTTCAGGTACAAATACAACTCAGATGTTTCTCGTATGTGGCTCTGGCAGTACAATGCCACCTTTTCAGGATCGAGTCCTGAGGCGATATTCTCAGCCAGCACTCGCTGAACATTTATTTTTAGTTCCCTGGTGTCTGGATGGGTAGTGAGAGAATGTAAATCGGCTACCATAAAAAAGCAATCGAACTCATCCTGCATCCTAACATAATTACGAACGGCTCCGAAATAATTGCCGAGGTGCAAAAACCCGGTGGGACGTATGCCGCTCATGACTATTTGTTTCCTTTTCTCCATGGCCTGCGAAGATAGTCAGGTTATCGAATTTGTATTATTTATCAGAGATCAGGAATCGGGAATTGGGAATCGGGAATCGGGCCATGCTTGACTGGTGCGGCCCAATTCCTGATTCCTAATTCCCGATTCCCCAGCGTGTGCTTCAGAAGACTATATTTGGGGAATGGAAGTCAACGACGCAATGGTGGAGAAACTCGCACACCTGGCCCGATTGAAGTTCAACGAAGCCGAGAAGGAGGAGATCAAGAAAGATTTACAGAAGATGATCGCCTTTGTCGAGAAATTGAACGAGCTGGACCTTGAGGGCGTGGAACCATTGCTGCATATGAGCAATGGGGTAAACGTGTTGCGCGAAGACGAGGTGAAAGGTTCGATCACCCGCGAAGAGGCATTGAAAAACGCTCCACTTCATGACGACCGCTTCTTCAAAGTGCCTAAGGTGATAAAGAAATAGAAAGTCGCAAAAGAAATGCAGGACATTATCCAACTTGAAGAGATACGCAAGAGCTACATCATGGGCAAGCAACAGCTCCAGGTGTTGAGAGGCATCTCCCTATCTATCCGCAAAAATGAATACGTGGCCCTGATGGGTCCATCGGGATCCGGCAAGAGCACGCTGATGAATATCCTCGGTTGCCTCGACACGCCCACCGCAGGTTCTTACGTACTGAATGGTCTTGATGTAAGTAAAATGGAAGACAATGCGTTGGCCGATGTCCGAAACAAGGAAATTGGGTTTGTCTTTCAGCAGTTCAACCTCCTACCGCGGTTAACGGCGCTCGAGAATGTAGCTCTCCCACTTATTTATGCTGGGCTTACGCGTAAGATCCGAACTGAGAAGGCCATGCATGTGCTTGACCTTGTCAGCCTGACGGACAGGAGTCATCACAAACCAAATGAACTTAGCGGCGGACAATCACAACGGGTAGCCATCGCACGCGCACTCGTAAACGACCCCGCCATTATCCTCGCTGACGAGCCTACAGGCAACCTCGATACAAAGACTTCACACGAGATCATGGATATTTTCGGCAAGATTCATTCCGGCGGCAACACAGTTGTACTGGTCACGCACGAAGAAGACATCGCCAATCACGCTCATAGGGTGATAAGATTGAGAGATGGGGTGATTGAGAGTGATAAGGTGAGGGAGTTGGTGGAGTAGTTGATTGAGTTGATTCGGTTGATTAGGTTGAATACTATCTCCTATCCGATATAATAATAACTAGCAAAACTATATATCGATCAGAATAACCTGAATCGTCTATTTATTAAAGCAGAGTCTCACAAGCTTAATCAACTCAATCAACCCAAGCAACCGAATCAACTCGATGAACTCCACAACCAACCGCCTAACCGAAATCAACAACTACTTCGCCAACGGCGATACGCACGTGGGTTACCGTCGTTTGCTGGATGCGGCAATAGAGACGCAAGATATGAGTGTATACGAGAAGACTCTTGCCTTTTGTGATTGGTATGACGGACTTAATGCGGGGGGAAATGCAGATGCGTCGGTCCTCAACGAGAAAGTGGCGAGCTTACTTGAAGTCATCGGCCGCGCACAGCATGTCGACCTGGGTCGGAAGTATGAATCCGTACTTAGGGCGGAGAACCTTGGCAAAACATTCTCGCATGGTTCCTTCAGTCTTTCATCTGTCGACATACATCTCCACCCCGCCCAGATCATTGGACTGGTTGGAGAAAACGGCAATGGTAAAACAACATTATTGCGATTGCTCTATGGCGAGCTGAAGCAGGATACAGGCACAATTCAATATCATCTCCACAATGTTCCCAACCCTTCGTCATTCTACGACATCAAGACCCGGTTGGCGTTCATACCGCAACGTTCTAATCCGTGGTATGGCTCATTGATGGATAATCTTCTTTTTACCAGCGCGCATTATGGTTTCAAAGGAAAGGAGAACCATTTGTGGACGGAAATGATCTGTGCCCGGATGGGACTGCGCGCATTTAGGACTTTTACCTGGGGACGCATCTCTTCCGGATACAAAATGCGATTCGAACTCGCAAAAGCATTGATTAAAAAACCCGAAGTACTTTTATTGGATGAGCCGCTCGCCAACCTGGATGTGCTCGCGCAACAAGTAATACTTGAAGACCTTCGTTTCCTGGCACATTCGAAACAAATGCCTCTCGGTATCATCCTTAGCTCGCAACAATTATATGAGGTTGAGAAAGTCTCGGAACAAGTCATCTTCCTCAAACAGGGAAAACCGAGATATCAACAGACGAACACAAAGATCGAAAATCAACTTCCCACACAGCTCATCATGGAACTCGAGACAACGGCAAGCCGTGAAGCTTTGAAGGAAGTGTTCGAAACTCTGGCAGTCCAGAATATTTCCTTCAATGGAGGAGTGTACCTTCTCTATTTCGGTAGCGAGATCAGTAGCAGTGATGTAATCCGGGTGCTCGGCGAAGCGAAATTGCCAGTAAAATATTTCCGTGACATATCCGCATCGTCCCGCCGCTTCTTCGATGCATAAACCTCAGACGTACCAGTTGTTCAACGACACTATATGTTTAAAAATCTTTACGACCGCCTGCTTACGAATTATCCTTTGTTGTGGAACACGCGTGTGATCTGGGTTCTCGCCCTGGCCTTTGCATTTCATTTATTATTCTTCATTTCTGGATTCGGATCTCTTTCCTTGAAAACCTTGCAGGAATACAGTTCTTTGGACAGCGTGCAAGGCGGAGACGTGATCACCTTTTCCTTTCTGTGCAGTCTTGCGATTCTCATTACCTGGTTGGTGTTCTTTCTGAGGAATAACGCCTTCAAGAGTTTTTTCATAGTCGACCGGTTTCACCTCGTGAAAGAATTCGTCATCATTTTCATCATCATTCTAATCTCGATCACCTTCTTCGAATCCTATCGACTTGGTGCAAAAATCAAGGTCAAATCTCTCACAAGCCAACGCCAATTGGTAAGGGAAGCAAATATTGTAAACATTGCCCGGGCGTTCATTCCTTTATCAAAGGCTGACTATTTCAAATTAAACAGTTGTTACAATTACCAAACCGCTCTCCATTACAACGAGGGCTTCGACTACTCCGATACAAGTCACTATAGTTACGCAGAAACTAACAATATCAAGATAAGGGCAGCTCTTGCGCTACCGGATGCGTTTAGCTACAAAAATTTTTGTCGCACTGCCATAAACCTGGATGAATATCCTGGTTTCGTCAAAGACAGTGACTGGATCCGCAGGCGTGATGCGTGGATAGACAATAGACAGATCGATTCCATCCAACGACTGTTAGACCAATTCATAGTTATTGCCGACAGGTACAATGTCTCGCATGACCTCAACACGGCCACACTTGCACAGTTGGTCTTTGCTGACTCATCCCATTCCATAACCCGTGTTTATCGGAATAGCGCAATGGATTATACGGATGCAACCGAAAATTCCGAATATATCAACTTATACCAGTTTGAACGTGCACTAGATCTGGTTGACGAAAGTCATCTCGATAACCAGGACACCCGTGATCATTTGGGAACGCTGGTAGCAGAAGCATACGTTGCGATTTGCCTGTCGATCCTTCTTTTGTGCTTTCGGTTATATACCAAAAAGGTCTTCCTGATCAGTATCCTTGGAAGCATCATATGGGCAATCATCTTTTCACTGGTGGCGATGTCTTCCAGAAGTCCCATGTCAACCGGTTGGTTTTATTTGTCCCTCTTCATTCTGTTTCTTTTTCTTTCCTTATTATTTCTTCGATCGCAAGCTGGCAGGACAGCCACTGGCATCGTTCTCAACTGGCATATTTATCTCCTACCATTCGTCGTGATGATATTGTGCCTGCTCATCATCGATTACTATGATTCCAATATTTATGAGTTGCAGTACAACAATGGGACGAATATCATGTTGAGCGACGCTGAACGCAGGGAAAGATTTCCTATCGGCTATTGGATAAACAATAATGTAGACTTGCTTTTCCGGCTCAATTTATTGTTCGTATTTTTATATACGGCTTTCTTCTTCACGCATCTCTCGAAGAAATGGCATATTATGCCGGAGGAATAGTCAAAACTGACAACAATGGCATTGAAGATCTACACAAAGACCGGGGACAAAGGCACCACTTCGCTAATTGGTGGCACAAAAGTTCCCAAGAGTCATTTACGAATCGAGGCATATGGCACAGTGGACGAACTCAATTCGTATATTGGTCTCTGTAAGGACCTGTTGACGGACTCAACTGTAATCGCCTTACTTCAGGAAATCCAGGACCGGCTCTTTACAATTGGATCTTCGCTCGCCTGTGATCCCATTAAAGAACCGAGGATGCGCATACCAGATCTGAAGGAAGCTGATGTCGTCCTTCTTGAAAAAGAGATCGACCGGATGAATGAATCGTTGCCCGAAATGAAAAGCTTTATTCTGCCCGGCGGACATCCAACAGTTTCCCATATTCATATCACGCGCTGCGTCTGCAGGAGGGCCGAGCGTTGTTGTGTAAGACTTGAGCTTGAGAGCCTCGAAGTGGAGCCATTGATCCTCAAATACGTCAATAGACTAAGTGATTACCTATTTGTACTCGCACGTTACACGGCCTTTGGATTGAACACCGCCGAGATCCCATGGAAGCCCCGGCTGTAAGTTTTTTACTACAATTAATCCCTAATTTCAGTGGACGCATATGCAGCGATCCTTGCTGAAATATCTGATAGTATCCCTTCTTTGCATCCGCAACGCGAACAGTGGCCAAGCTCTGAAGTTTTGACTTGATCAGGAGTTGATTGGGTTGATTGAGTACCTGACTATATTGGTCTAAACTGGTTTGGGTTTGGCTAAATCAACCCATTCAACCAATCAACCTATTCTCCCATCTTTCATATGCAACACCCTATCACTCAACGTAGCCAACTCCTCATTGTGTGTCACGATCAGGAAGGTTTGATTGAATTTATTCTTCAAATCGAAGAATAATTGATGCAATTCTTTTGCGTTGGCCGAGTCAAGGTTGCCGGTTGGCTCATCTGCGAATACAATATCCGGCCGGTTGATGAGTGCCCGCGCAACGGCTACCCGCTGTTGCTCCCCACCACTGAGTTGGTTGGGTTTGTTTTCAATCCTATGGCCAAGGTTGAGCATTTGTAGTAATTCAGTCGCTTTTTCTTCCACCTCTTTTTTCTTCCGACCGGCGAGCCAACCGGGTATGCAAACATTTTCGAGGGCAGTAAATTCGGGTAGCAGGTGATGAAACTGGAAGACGAAACCGATATGCTTGTTGCGGAATGCCGCCAGTTTCTTTGAGGACAGGGTATTTACCTGTGTGCCATTCATGCTGATGATTCCCTTGTCCGGCAGGTCCAGCGTACCAAGAATGTGCAGCAGCGTACTTTTGCCGGATCCGGATGGACCCGCGATTGATACCACTTCTCCCTTTTGAATCTCGATGTCGACCCCCTTCAGCACTTCCACAACCCCATACCGTTTGTGTATATTTTTTCCTGTTAACATGCAGCCTATATGCGGTTTAGTATATCAATATTCCGGGCTCGAAACTATGCAAACGCCGCCGAAAAAATCGATTATTGAGTTTAACACGGTAAATAATGGAAAACGGTGTTGAAATCATCAACAAAACCGATTGAATTGCTGGCTAACCTGAAACGGCATAGTTTTTTAATAAAGGAGCTAAAATTGGCCGCCAAACTCCGGATTTGGAAAATTCGCTAATACAACTACATTTGCGGAAAATTTGGGGGTCCGGCAAACCCTTATAAACCTGATTCCTGAAATTTTAAAACCCCTTCGAAAAATATGTTTTGGACACTTGAACTAGCCTCGTACCTTGAAGATGCACCCTGGCCGGCTACCAAAGATGAGCTGATAGATTACTCAATACGTTCCGGCGCACCCATCGAGGTGGTTGAGAATTTGCAGGAGCTTGAAGACGAGGGAGACGTTTATGAGACCATCGAAGACATCTGGCCGGATTATCCTACACAGGATGATTTCCTTTTTAATGAAGATGAATACTAATGAACAATTTTGAGAATAGAAAAGCCTCCTATGGAGGCTTTCTTCATTTTAGGAGTGTCTTTTCTGGAATGTAAAATGCAGAATTCAAAATCTAAAATGTAAAAGTGTGAAGAGTCTGGTTGATGAAACTTCATTTTGTAAGGGAGTTTTTCTGAAATTTTTATGATCGAAAGATTAAACGATAGTCGAACAACTTTTACATTTTACATTCTAGATTTTACATTTCCAGAACTATTTTTCCATCTGTTCCATCACCTCCTGTGTCACCCCGGTAAAGCTAAAGCCGCCATCGTGGAAAATATTCTGCATAGTGACCATCTTGGTAAGGTCGCTGAACATCACCACACAGAAGTTCGCACAGTCCTCACCTGACGCATTACCCAACGGGCTCATCTTCTCCGCATAGTTTACGAAACCATCGAAGCCTTTTACGCCACTTCCTGCCGTAGTCCGCGTGGGGGACTGGGAAACGGTATTCACACGCACCTTCTTCTTCACGCCATAATAGTAACCGAACATTCTTGTCACACTTTCAAGCAATGCCTTGGCGTCGGCCATCTCATTATAGTCGGGAAATACACGCTGGGCCGCGATATAAGAAAGCGCCACTACACTAGCAGATTCATTGAGTGCATCGAGATCCCAGGCCGTCCTCAATACCTTGTGAAGACTCATCGCCGAAATATCCAGCGTCTTCTGGTTCCATTCATAATTCATTTCAGTATAGTGCTTTCCTTTGCGGACGTTAAGAGACATTCCGATAGAGTGCAGGATGAAATCGATCTTGCCTCCGAAGTGTTCGAGGGATTTCTCAAAGAGATTCTTTAGATCATCCATGTTTGTAACATCCGCGCCTATGACGGGTGCGTTGCCGCAGGCGGCGGCCAGCTTGTTGATCTCACCCATACGCAGGGCGACGGGAGCATTCGTCAGTACCAGCTGGGCACCCTCTTCGAAACAGCGTGTTGCAGTTTTCCATGCGATTGATTTTTCATCGAGCGCGCCAAAAATTATTCCTTTCTTTCCTTCAAGTAAACGGTTAGACATAATTAAAGATTAAGTGCATTATTAATCGTTCTTTTTCTCTTTCATTATTTGCATGTAAAGCCTGCCCCCAAGGTAACCGCTCATATTAAAGCATGGAGAGGCAAACCACGGTAAACTTAGATTGCGCTTCATTGTTCAAATATAATAAGGTAAATGTAAAACGCAGTCGCAAAGAAAAGGGGTAAGAGGATATACTCAAGCTCCCGGGAATATCAGCCTGATTAAAAATACAAGAAGAAAAGTGTACACAAATACAACGACGAAGCCTGCTAGTAAATAGAAGAAGAGTTTGAGCAAAGACTCACGCGGCCTTATCTTTCGTTGCAAGTATTGATTCAGCATGTACACCGGAATGAGTGAAAGGAGGATGAGTAAAACTATTAGCAACGCCTTTAATTTCATACGACGCGCTTAATTTCCTACCATTTCTCTTGCATTTTCCATCGCTGCTGCGGTTGGCTTTTCTCCACTCAGCATCTTTGCGATCGCGGTTATCCTTTCCTCGGTCGACAATTGTCGCACATTGGTTTTCACCGCGTCCTTTACGATTTCTTTATATACAAAGAAGTGCGTGTCTGCCTTTCCAGCGATCTGCGGTTGGTGTGTGATGCATATCATCTGGCGATTGGCCGCCATTTCTTTCATGATCATCCCCACTTGCCGTGCCGCCTCTCCCGAAATGCCACTATCGATCTCATCGAAGATCATTGTCGGCAAGTCTATCGATTCCGCCACCAGTGACTTGATGCAAAGCATTAACCTGCTAAGTTCACCGCCACTGGCCACTTTGCGTAGTGGTTGAAATTGTTGGCTCTTGCCTGCCTGCCGGTCAGGCTGGCCTGCCTGCGCGGCAGGCAAGTTCGCGTCGAACAGGAACTCGATCGTGTCCATACCATATGGATTGAGGTCCGCTCCAGTGTTTACATCCACTTTTAGCCGCGCATTCGGCATACCGACTCTTTTCAGGAGTTCATTCACACTCGACTCCAGCGGTTTCACTTTCTTTCGCCTGCCATCTGATAGCTTCAGCGCCACCACCGTCGCTTCCTGCCCCAGGCGTTGACTGTTTTTTTCTCTCTCGATAATCTGCTCGTCGATCTGGAGAATGGCCTGGAGTTTCTCCTCTAACCGATCGCGAACGAGTAATAGTTCCTGCGTTGTTTGAACACCGTGTTTCTTCAATAATTTATATCCCGTAGAAAGGCGGTCATTCAATTGCTGCACCTTCTCCGGATCGTAGTTTACATGGCCACTTAGTCTGTCTACCTCATCAGATATATCCTGCAGCTCCACCTGTGAGGATTGCAAGCGCTGTATGAGAGTGGGAATGTCGTTGTGATATGCTGAAAAAGGATGGAGAATATTCTGTAGTGTCTTCAACTGTTGCACGAGCGGGCTTTCGCTTTCCTGCATCTCGAAATAAGTACGTGTGAGGGCACTCTTTATCCCTTCTGCATGCGCCATCATTTTTAGATCCGCATCTACCTGCTCAATCTCATTTTCCCTGAACCCCGCCTCTTCGAGTTCATTAAACTGGAACCTATTATAATCCGATTCCTTGTCGAACTGCGCTTTCTGTTCTTTCAGCTTTTCCCATTCTTTCTTCTCCCGCTGCCAGTGGAAGTAGACTTTGCGATATTGATCTACCAATGAAGAGTGATTCGCCAGGGCGTCCAACACTTCGCGTTGGAAGTCTTTCTCGCCGAGCTCCATCGTATCGAACTGCTGATGAAGATCGACCAGCATCGCGCTTACCTGTTGCAATTGTGCCAGGTTGACTGGAGTATCGTTTATGAAAGCACGGGACTTGCCTTGTGTACTGATCTCGCGACGGAGTACTACCTCTTCCCCCGGATCCAGATCGTTTTCCGTAAGATATTCTTTGATCTCTGTTCTATCCTCAATAGAGAATATACCTTCCACGATACACTTCCGGTCCTTACTTACAAGCACGGTGGAGTCTGCCCGTTCCCCGAGGATTAGACCAAGGGCGCCTACGATAATGGATTTACCGGCTCCCGTCTCGCCTGTGATGGCATTCAATTGACCCGATAGGTTTATGTTGAGGCTATCGATGATCGCGTAATTCTCTATGTGCAGGCTGCGCAGCATGTGACGAAGATAAAAAAGCATGCGGGTATGTGGGTCGCTATTTTTCCCCGTGTCAAACCATTTTTACTTACGGTCAAAAAAAAACCTCTCGCCATGGGGCGAGAGGAAAATAAAAAAAGAAAAAGGCTTATATGAATTTCTTATTTGATCTCTACGTTGCTCGATAATTCTTCATCCACCAGTATACGGCCGCAATTCTCACAGACCATTACTTTCTTATGCTGTTTGATCTCACTTTGTTTTTGGGGAGGTATTGCGTTGAAGCAACCGCCGCAGGCATCTCTTTCAACAGCTACGACGGCAAGCCCGTTGCGATAGCTCTTACGAATCTTCTCATAACTGGAAAGAAGTCGTCCATCTACATGAGACTTAGCTTCACCGGCTAATTTGTTGAAGTGCTTTTCTTCCTTCTCATTGGCAGCGATGATCTTCTCCAGCTCGCCTTTCTTGGTTCCGAGAACCGATTCCTTAGTAGCGATATTCTTCTTGGCTTTTTCAAGAACCAAACCTTTCTCTGCAATCTCTTCTGTGGCGTCCTTGATATGTTTCTCAGCGAGCTTCACTTCCAGCTGCTGCATTTCCATTTCCTTGTTGATGGCTTCGAATTCGCGATTATTCTTCACGTTGCTGCTCTGCTTCTCGTATTTCTTAATCTGTGCCTGTGATTCCTTGATGGCCTCGTTTCTTTGAGCGATAAAATCTGTGACGCCATTAATTTCCTCTTCAATACGTGTCTGGCGTGCCTTCAGACCTGTAATCTCATCCTCCAGGTCAGCCACTTCCATTGGTAATTCACCTTTCAGAATATGGATCTCATCCAACTTGCTTTCGATCTTCTGAAGGGTAACCAGAGAGCTTAATTTTTCTTCAACTGAGAATTCTTTAACGCTTGCCATTGTATAGTTTGATGTTTGAATTTGTCGTTAGCTGTTCGTCCAACTATCCTTCACTGGCGACGATCCACCATTCTAAGCATACCTTACCGGGTTGGTTAGTATAGTTGTTTTAAGGACGGCAAAGGTAGGGAATTTTATTGCTAAAAGCTCCTGTAGCAGCGTGATAGTGAATTGCTCGCTCTCGTAGTGGCCGATATCGGCGATGAGCATTCTCGAATTGGCATCGAAAAACTCGTGATACTTCATGTCGGCGGTAACATACGCATCTGCACCAGCCGCTAAAGCTTTGGAAACCAAAAAACTACCGGCTCCTCCGCACATTGCTACCCGCCTTACCTTCTTACCAGTAAATGCCGTATGCCTAATCAATCCAGTTCCAAAAACCGCCTTTAATCTGGCCAGGAAACTCCCTTCTTCCATTTCTTCGCCTAGCTCTCCTATAACACCTGACCCTACCCGATGGTTTAGATTAGTGACTGTGACCAGGTCAAATGCAGGCTCTTCGTATGGATGGGCCGACTTAACGGCAGCGACGACCTGGTCTTCCAGCCAGGCCGGCAGTATCACCTCGATCCTGGACTCCTTTTCCTTATGCCGGTGACCGATGTTCCCCACATATGGATCGGTGCCTTCGCCCGCCTTAAAGGTCCCTTCGCCCTCGACCTGGAAGCTACATTCGCTATAATCGCCTACGTGCCCCCCTCCGGCATCAAAGATGGCCAAGCGGACAGCCTCAGCCTTTTCAACGGGTACGAAGGTGCATAGTTTTTTTAGCGCGCCGGGTTTCGGAGCAAGTACAATTCTGTTTGTCAACCCTAGTTTATCCGCCATCATCCCGCTAACGCCGTCTAGCACGTTGTCGAGATTGGTGTGAATCGCGTATATCGCGATGTCGTTTTTTATCGAGGTGATTATCGTACGTTCAACATAATTGCGTCCATTGATTCTCTTAAGTCCCGAAAAAACGATGGGATGGTGCGCCACAATGAGATTGCACTTCTTTTCGATCGCCTCCTTCACCACTTCCTCCGTGGCATCGAGCGCACAAATGATACCGGTACAATTCCACCCTGGATCGCCAAGGATGAGTCCTGCATTGTCATACGACTCCTGCAATGAAGGATGCGCGAAGGATTCGAGTGCTGAAATGACTTCGGCGATTTTCATATTCTAAAGATAAGACGAGACGGTCGACGTTTAACGTTTAAGAGTTTAATGTTTAACGTTCTTAAAGCGGGAACACGCAAGGGTTGCCAGAGGATGTTCGGGATGTATCTTTGAAGTAATGGCCGACAAATCTTTTACACCAGCAACTGGCGGTTTAATGGGGGATTCTCAACCTCTCGGAAAGTTCCGGCAGGCGAAGGATAAGTGGAAGAAGAAAAGAACAGTGTACACCTCGGCGCGTAGCGTGGTCTTCATACTTATCGGTGTGGCGTCCGCGGGGTTTGGACTAAAAGGGTTTTTGATGCCGAATCATTTTATCGATGGAGGAGTGACGGGCATTTCGCTTCTTATTAATGCCAAGACAGGAATTTCCCTCTCGGCCATGATCGTTTTATTCAACATTCCTTTTCTTCTACTTGGATGGCAACAGATAGGCAAAAGTTTCAGCATAAAAAGCATTGTCGCCATTTCATTACTTGCTGTGGCCGTGGCATTGATCCCATATCCCGTTGTTACGGATGACAAGTTGCTCATCGCTGTGTTTGGCGGCTTTTTCCTGGGTGCTGGCATCGGACTTACTATCCGTGGCGGCGCCGTTATCGATGGTACTGAAATCCTCGCCATCTTCCTTAATCGAAAGAGGAGTTTAAGTGTAGGCGATTTTATCATGCTTTTTAATCTCGTTATTTTTTCCGTTGCCGCCTGGCTATTGAGTGTGTCTATCGCGCTGTATGCGATCCTCACCTATCTCTCCGCGGCGAAGACTGTCGATTTCATACTCGAAGGCATCGAGGAATTTACGGGTGTTACCATCATATCTCCGCGTAGCGCCGAAATCGCCACATTGATAAAAGAAGAAATGGGCAGAGGGCTTACCATATATTCAGGAAAAAAAGGATTTGGAAAGAGAGGCGAATCCGAGTATGAGTCGGATATTATTTTCACCGTAGTCACGCGACTTGAGATTAGCCGTCTCACGGCAGAAGTCGAGAGAATTGATCCAAACGCCTTCATTGTCATGCAAAGCATAAAGGATACACGGGGTGGCATGGTCAAGAAACGACCGTTAAAACATTAGCGACATGAAATGATTCTTTTTTTGATGACCTGATATCTTCGTATCTTTTGTAAACCAACCACCTTACCAACCGACATTCTATTAATTAAATTCGGATTCACCATGCTTAAAAGAACCAAGGGACGTATCCTGCTCACACTTCTGGTAATTACCGGGCTTGCGGGTACCCTCAACAATAGCAGCATTTCACAGAAGGAAAGAAAACAGGCCATCGTACTTCTCAAGACCAGCAAGACCGAATTCTTGAACAGCATAGCCGGTTTATCTGACCGGCAATTCCAGTACCGGCCTTCGGCTACCTCTCCATCCATTGCCGACCTCCTGGCTGAAATGGTAGCAGAAGAGAAATGGCGCACTAGCGAAATCAGGAAAATAATGGACCGCCCCTCAGATGGCGAAGACAGAGGAAAGATTGCTGTGAGTGATGAGCAGTTGCTAGCCAATAGTCGGGAATTTGACATGCCCATAGCCCATCAACCTTTCACAAAACCCAATGCCACGACAAGGCCAAACGACGCGATTAAGCAGTTTCTTGGACTGCGAGCACAACAGATCAAGTATATCAGAAATTCTACCGAAGACCTGCGAAATCATGTTGTCAATACTCCCTCAGGCTGGATCGATTGCTATCAGTTTTATTTGTTGCTTGCAGATAGGAGCAATC
>JACMKU010000171.1 GCA_014379965.1 Chitinophagaceae bacterium | reverse complement strand
CGTTGTTGCGATCATCGGCATTCTGGCTGCAGTTGCCATCCCTCAGTTTTCCGCTTACCGTATCAAGGGCTTCAACTCGGCTGCCACCAGCGACTTGAGGAACTTCAAAACACAGATGGAAGCAGGTTTTGCTGATCAGCAGGCATATGTAAATTTCCAATAAGCTTGTTTAAGAGACTAATTTCAATTAAAGGAGAATTTAAATCATGAATAAAAAATTACTATTCAAACTGTGTCTTGTAGCTGTCCTTGCAGTATCAGCTAATAGTGCTTTTGCATCAATTACCGCATCCTCATCTATATCAGGTGCTATTTCAGTTGGCGGGGGCAGCTATTCGCCTTCAAAAAGCGTTAAGGTTTTTGCTCTTTCAACCGACACAACTTATGCTGCTACGTCTGGACACACAAGTGGTGACCGTACAATAGCTACCAATAATTCGGATCCTAAGATGTACTACAGTGCAAAGGCAACGAGTGCAGACCCCGCAGCCCCCGGTAATGCAACTGCTAGTTTTACGTCTTGGACTTCTTTGTAATATTTTGATTATTCCATTCATGTTTTCATAAAGGCTGACTCTCGAGTCAGCCTTTTTATTATTCTTGTTTATTGAGATCCATATGACCAACAAACTTTTCGAAAAAGCAAACAGCCTTTTTTTAGACGGGTTTTACGCAGAAGCCGCCGTCCTTTTTAGGGATTTAATTGCTAAGGGTCTCAATCTGCCGCGTGCAACTCATGGTCTGGCTGTCACGTTATTTCATCTTGAAAGAGAGAATGAAGCACTAGATCTGCTCGGTGCTGCATTACAACTGGATCCCGATTACGCAGATGCTTACTTGAGCTTGGGAAACATGCATCTTAAATGTGGCTTGGTGTCCAATGCCATCTCTGCTTATCGAAAGTGCCT
Source organism: Chitinophagaceae bacterium (assembly GCA_014379965.1). Lineage (GTDB taxonomy): Bacteria > Bacteroidota > Bacteroidia > Chitinophagales > Chitinophagaceae > VBAT01. The sequence continues at coordinate 5,842 of JACMKU010000171.1, read as the reverse complement.
TGATCTTAAACCTGACAATGCCCAAGCTTGGAATAACCTGGGCAATGCATTAAAAGCGAACGGAGAAATTGGCGAAGCACTTTGCTGTTATCAACGTGCCGCAGAACATGGCGACAAAGAAAATGCGATTGTTCAGAAAGCTACGCTACTTTCAGAGTCTTACAAGCACGATGAGGCTGCATCAATTTTGCGCAACGGGCTTGAACAATTTCCCAACTCAGCCAAAATCACTCTAGGTCTCATCTGGGTACTGTATCGTCAACAGCATTATGATGAAGCGCTAATACTGTATGAGACTTCCCGGAATGTTGTTGATAACTTGCCGGAAAGACGTCAAATCATAGCCGGAATTTATCAGCATACTGGTCGTCTCGAAGAAGCTTTAGAACTGATGCAGGACGATCTAAAAAACAATTCTTTGCACCTTAATATTAGATTGAATACGATCTTTGCCCTGTTTCAGGCTGGTCGGAATGAAGATGCCTTGAGTTTGTTCACAGATTGTCATAGCATTGCGCCATCGCAACAGTATAAGTATCTGTCCGCGTATCAGTTTGCTCTGACGATGTCTCCCGCCAGTTGCGACCAAGAAATTTTTGACGTTGCCAAACAATTTGCGGACTCGCTTCGCTTGTCAGTGTTGCATGTTTTTTCACTGCGCCCTGACCGGAGTGCAGGTGTATCCCGGCCCTTCAGAATCGGCTATATTTCGCCAGACTTCAGACGCCATCCGGTAGGATTTCATATACTGCCGGTACTTCGCAACCATGACTCAGCTAAGTTTCAGATTTATTGTTATAACGATTGTATCAATCAAGATGAAATTACTGCCAAGATTCAAGAATGCACGGCCGTATGGCGAAATATAAAAAAACTTACCGACGAACAACTTGCTGATGTTATCCGTAGTGACGCTATAGATATTTTGATCGATCTCGCAGGCCACAGCGCAGACAACCGCTTGAGAGTTTTTGCCATGCGGCCGGCAGCAGTGCAGATTTCCTGGCTTGGCTACTGGGCCACCACCGGACTTGAGACAATTGATTACGTCATCAGTGACTCGACTACGATACCCGATGGCGGTGAACGTTTTTTTGTTGAGCGTGTCTGGCGGCTTCCGGGATGCAGATTCTGTTATTCACCTCCCGAGTACTCACCAGATGTTAAACCTCTGCCCGCCAATTCAAACGGCTATATTACGTATGGTTGTTTCAACAACGTATCCAAGTTGAACGATGACGTTATAGCGCTTTGGGCGCTTGTATTGAAAGCGGTTACCCCATCCCGGCTGGTACTGAAATGGAGGTCATTTTCCGATCAGGCTGTCTGCGAACGTTTTTTAAGCAAATTTGTCGCTCACGGAATCTCAGCGAATCGACTGACATTCAGATCTGAATCTACGCATGTCGATATGCTGGCCGAATACAGTGACATTGATATTGCTCTTGATCCTTTCCCGTTCAGTGGCGGCATGACAAGTTGCGAAGCACTCTGGATGGGAGTGCCCGTGATTACTCTCCCGGGATCAAGGCCGATCAGTCGTCAGACGGCCGCCTATCTTTCTACTATTGGACTGGAAGGCTTTATAGCTGAAAACGCTCATGAATATGTTGAAACTGCGATTTACTGGTCGAATAATTATCGAAAACTTGAAAATATTAGAGCCAGCATGCGACAAAAAATGCTGACGTCTACCCTCTGTCGCGGGAAAGAATTTACTCAGAATCTAGAGCAGGCCTATGCGGAAATGTTTGAAGAGGTTAGACAACGTCCTAATCGCACCCTTTCTGAAAACGATCCTCCTGCAATAGTAGACCTGGAACAGTTGTTCCCTGAAGAATCATATCATGAAGCAATGAGTCTTTTTAACCAGGGTTTGTTTGAACAGGCAAGGTCAAAGCTTGAAGCTGCCATACGAGTCTGTAATTATGTGGCACTCTGGCACAACGACCTCGGTAATATTTTAGCCGCCTTGGAGCGCCCGTACGACGCTATGGAACACTATCGCGAGGCTATACGCCTTAATGATCGTTATCCGGAGGCGCACTATAATCTTGGTTTGGAGTTACAAAACCTGGGACAGATGGACGAAGCATTGGTGGAATATCAACTGGCACTTGATATCCATCCTGATTTTATTCCGGCACAATCGAGGCTGACTGAAGTGTTGAAACTGAAAAATATGCGGGAACATAGTCATACGCTTGGTGAAGACATGCTTAATTTATACAATGCTGCCAATAATGAGCGGGACTCAGGAAATCTATCCCGCGCGCAACAGTTGTACGAGAAATGCCTGATAACTGCACCCGATTTCGCCCCGGCCTTGAATAACCTTGGCATTGTGCTGGCATCATCAGGAAATGCAAAGGCTGCTCGCCAACGTTTCCAAGAGGCAATTGAGATTGATCCTGCCGATCCTGATCCACACAACAATCTAGGGCGACTGCTCATGGAACAGCGGGATTATCTCCTTGCAGCGGCGTCATTTCGTGAAGCGTTGATGAGGCAACCAAATCACGCTGAAGCGCTTTCAAATCTATCTTTTGTATATACCTGCGCTGGTCAGATAAGCCTAGCAATTGAAGCAGCTGAAAAGGCCTTGGTCATAAATCCTGAAATGATTGATGCCAAGATCAATCTTGGCAGAGCCTGGATTAATGCTGGGGATGTTATTCAAGGCCTCTCTTTTTACAGAGAAGCGGTTGCATTAGCACCCTTGAAAACGGAGTTACGTTCCAACATATTTTATTCACTACATTACCTCGCTGCTTGTGAAGAAGAAATCTCAGCAGAACTTGATTGTTGGAAATCAATGTTTACCGATCATAACCAGTTTGGTCTGCGCCAGCTACCATCAAATCGCAGTTGTCTCAAAATCGGATATGTCTCTCCGGATATGGGGCGACACCCGGTTGGTTTTCATCTGTTACCCGTGCTACGTCACCATGATCATTCCCGACTTCAGATTGTTTGCTATAGTGACCGGACTTATGAAGATGACATTAGCGAGGACTTGAGTTCGTATGTGGATGTCTGGCGACAGACAAGCCACCTCTCTGACGAGGCACTTGCCCATTTAATTGTGTCTGATAATATTGACATTCTTATTGATCTGGCTGGCCATACAGCAAATAATCGACTACGGGTTTTCGCCATGAAACCGGCCAGAATTCAAATTTCGTGGCTTGGGTATTGGGGGACGACCGGCCTTAAAACAATGGATTATGTGGTAAGTGATAGCTATACAGTACCTCTGGGTGCCGAACATTCTTTTGTGGAAAAAATTGTAAGACTACCTGGTTGCCGATTCTGTTACTCGCCACCCGATTATGCACCGGATGTAGCGCCACTGCCAGCAAGTAAAAATGGTTATATTACATTTGGTAGCTTTAACAATATAGCCAAGATCAATGAAAATGTCATATCTCTGTGGGTTGATGTACTGAAAACTATTCCTGATTCAAGATTGGTGCTTAAGTGGCATACACTAGCTGATCAGCTTGTCAAAAAACGAATTATAGCTCTCTTCAAAGATAAAGGAGTTGCTCAGGATCGACTTGAACTAAGAAGTTCGTCCCCGCATGCTGAAATGCTCTCTGAATATGGTGATGTTGATATTGCGCTTGATCCTTTTCCTTTCAATGGCGGAATGACGACCTGCGAAGCGCTCTGGATGGGGGTGCCGGTGCTTACGCTCAGTGGTGACCGCCCCGTCAGCAGGCAGACGTTTGCGTTTTTAAAAACTATAGGTCTTGATGGTTTCAATACCTTCGACGTAGATGAATTCGTTTCTCGGGCAATCTACTGGTCTCATGAGTTGGAAAAACTACAATTGATACGGTCACGTTTGCGGACACAGATGGTGAACTCTCTTTTGTGTGATGGAGAGGCGTTCACACTAAATCTTGAGACAGCGTTAATTGATATTGCCGCAAAACATCCGGAGCTTGCTCACATATTCACACCACAGGGGTCTAATGTCATGGAGCAACGAACTGTTTTGAATGTAGGTGGAGGAAATAATGCTATTCCTATTCCACCTTGGTTTCATGGATGGCGACACCTCCTACTAGATATTGATCCCGTCGGTTCTCCCGATATTGTTGCAGATGCTCGGGATTTATTTCACCTTGAGCCTGCTTCGATCGATGCTGTGTATTGTTCACATAATCTTGAACACTATATGCGTCATCATGCTGTCAAAGTTCTTCAAGGATTTTGTCATATTCTTAATTCTACTGGTTTTTTAGACGTTAGGGTACCGGACTTGGGAGATGTAATTCAGCGAGTGGTAACTGAAGGACTTGATCTGGATGATGAACTTTACCTAACTGGTGAAGGCATCAAAATAACCGTGCATGATGTCCTGTATGGTTGGGGAAAACAAATGGAAGAAAGTGGTGAGGAGTTTTATGCTCACCGATGCGGTTTCACAGAGCCATCCCTTCGCAAATTTTTGCACACAAACGGCTTCCCCTATGTGGCAACCCGATGCGCTAATATGGAGGTGCAGGCATTTGCTTTTGTATCCTCCCCAGAAGATGACTTACTGACAGAACTTGGAATTCCAAGATCTGAAGTGCAGAGTTCTTTTGACCTTGTTCATGATTCAAGTCAGATGCTTGATCAGGCTCACGCTGCATGGGACGAATCTGATTTTGAAGGTGCAGCAGCACTCTGTGAGTCAATCTTGGAAGAAGATCAGGAGTGTGTAGATGCTTATCTGATACTGGGAGAATACTCTCTGCAGATTAATAAGACTGATGATGCTGTTTCTTATTTCCGAACTGCGCTGCTGTTTGATCCAGATTCGGTTCAGGGTATAGTCGGGCTTACAAGGTCACTTGAGGTGTCAGGGGATGTTGATGGATGGCAGTCGTGTCTTGCAGATGCCAAAGAACGTTTTCCCGAACTAGAAGATATACTTAATAACAAAAACTGATAAGCAAGGTGACAGTAAGATCTTTGCAAACTTCCATACAGTTGATCAGCTTCACCTATAGGGAATAGCTAACTATTGGATCTTTTGAAAGGAAGTCGTGAATTCATCATCTAGCCCATATGAATGCATAATTAGTAAACAGTATCAGGTAATGCTGATTATAGTGGTTGTCCTTGGTATATTTTATCCCACTATTTTCTCTGAAATAAGCTTGCTTGATGACATTGACATGGTTAAATGTCTTTTTAATCTGGATAAACTTGATATAAGAGAGCTGTTCTTTCCAAGAAACCATCAGGGCGGATATTATCGGCCTTTGATTGGAGTAAGTTTTCTTATTGATAAGTTTGTGTGGGGTCTCGAATCAAAAATAATGCATTTTGAAAATATACTTCTTCATCTGATCAACACTCTGCTTGTCTTTTGGCTGGCTTCCCTACTTATAAATCAACGAGATGGTCGCAACAGATACCTTCCCCTTGTCGCTTCGCTTTTCTTTTCGCTCAATCCCATCGTAACGGAGTCAGTGAACTGGATATCGGGACGGACCGATATTCTGGCCGGAGTATTTGTCCTTCTGAGCGCGGTGTGCATAATTTATTTCAGAAAAAAGCGTTCATATTATCTTCTGGTAGGGAGTGCCACATTCATTTTTGCAGGTTCATTGGCTAAAGAGACCGTCTTAGGTTTTATTCCCGCTGCTTTGCTATTGCTTCTTTGCAAAGACATATCATCTAGCGAGGAAGGGGAGGAAAATCAATTTTTTGCTCCAATAGATCTGATCTATTATCTTGTGTTTTCGTCTATTGCGATTATTTCTGCTATCTATTTCTATAACTATTGGTTGGTGTTAGGTATTGGGGGCGCGTATTTACTAATGCTCAGCCGTGTTTATTT
>JACMKU010000170.1 GCA_014379965.1 Chitinophagaceae bacterium | reverse complement strand
ACCTACCATTTCGAGTTTGTGATGGGAGATGACGCCTCTTCCTATAATCCCCGTGCAATCCTTAAATAATATCCGCGGCAGCGTCCCGACATCATCCGTTTGTTGCAAAAAGCGCCGAACATGGGTGTGTTGAGAAACTATGCGGATGTCGTGAAGGCCTGCACAGGTAAATACATCGCCTTCTGCCATTGCGATGATTTTTGGCATGATCCCTTGAAATTGCAAAAACAGGTAGACTTCCTGGAGAATAATCCCGGGTATGGTCTTGTTCATAGCGATTCAGACTTTTATTTCGAAAAGACGAAATCCACCATACAATCCTACCGGGCGAAGTATCATACAATCATTCCGGATGGTGATGTATTCGAGGCGTTACTGCTTGGACAATTTTCCATCACCACGCCTACTGCGCTGTATTCGAAAGAGGCGATGGACAAGTATGTTGATTTCAATGAATTTGAAAAAGCCGGTTTCATGTACGAGGATCTGCCTACCTGGCTGGAACTTTCGAGCCATGTGAAATTCAAGTTCCTTACGGACAGCACCTCCACCTATCGCGTGATCGAGGATTCGCATTCGCATCCGAAAACTGCCGCGCGTAAGTTCGAGTTGTTGCAGGGTCATTACAACATGAAGAAACATTTCATCAGGAAGTACAATGTGCGCAGGAGTGTCGAGAGGAAATTCGAAGTGCAATACCACCTGGTGAAGTTCAACCTCGCTTATAAATGGGGTCGCTTCCCTGAGGCCGAGCAGGCTTACCAGGTATTGAAGATGGAGAAGGCGTCATCGATGAAGCTTCGATTGAAGATGCTATTTCTTCAACTCCCCTTCCTGCACAGGGCACTGAAGAATATCAAGAAAATTTATTTACCCAAAACCTCGATATCAAGACTATAACCGCCGTTTAACAACGACGCCATGGCCATACTTAAAATCATCATATTGCTGGGAGGAGGGATCGGGTTCCTGTATGGTCTGCTTAAGAAGCCAGATATCATCGCCATCCTGCTTTTTACTTTGGTGACGGCAGACGTGAATTTTGACGTGCCTGGCCTCCCGTTGAATTTTCGTGCAACCGTAACCCTGCTGTTGTTCGCCAGGATATTCGGAGAAGAGAGCACTGCGCCGAAGTTTTTTTCAAATAGTTTAGTGTGGCATCTTGTGATTTTCCTGGTATGGATCTCGCTGGTTTCCCAATTCAATGGACTGCTTTCAGGCGAACTTTTGAAGGAATTTGTGCTTTCCTGTCTATCGGCATACCTGGGTTATTATTATTTCTTTAAAAAGAATGACTATTCGCACTTGAAAATCGCGATGATCATCGGCGGTTTGATATGTTTGGCGGATCTCGCATATACGTATGCGTTTTATGGAGGCTTCCCGGTTGTAAGAATTCACCAGGTATACACAGGCCAGTTCAGCTACAACAATCACAACTTCTTTGGATACATATGCGGAACCTGTTTCGTTTTCCTGCTCTCCGACTATCTGACCAATAGGAAGTCAGCCTCGGCTAAACTTTCGCTGCTAATGATGCCATGCATGTTTCTCGGAGTGCTGCTATCTACCTCCCGAGGCGCATTGTTGGCGATGATACTTGTTGCAGTTATCCTGATTGCGAAAGCTCTCACCTCGGCCGCGAAAAGTAAGAAAGCGGCGACGCTGGTATCCATGACGGTGATATGTGTGATCCTATCGCTTTTCATATTCCAAATAGCCGGTAGCCTTGGTATTCAGAATGACTTCATGCAGACGATTACCGGGCGTTTGATAGATGAACCCATAGCGATGCTGAACAAGGCGATGGGTAATAGCTACAATACAAATTCGATGGATTCCATGGAGTGGCGGGAAGAAGCATCTTCACTGGCCTATGATTACTACATGAGTCTGCCACCAGCCGAGCAGATGTTAGGAATCGGCTATGGTGGCTTCCTTGCCAGGGATGTCGGAAGTGGCTATGATGCGCACAACGGTCTACTTCTTCTTGTAACCGAAACGGGGGTCATTGGTTTCATAATCTATTTTAGCCTGATCTTTTCGTTTTGGTCGAAGACCAGGAGTTTGAAGTTGGCATCGCCCGCATTCATTTCTATAATTTTTATCCTGTTATATATTACCAGTCATAACAAGGAAAACACTTCCTTCTTTGCGTTCTTGATCATGGGTTCACTAATTGGTCAAATTCGCTATTACTCCACTGAACACGAAGCGGTTGAAGAGGAAGAACAGGTCACGAGTTTCGCTGGAAATTGATAAAAAGCATGGGATAAAAAAAGAAGGCAATTGATTGCAAGTTTCCGACCCGTTAGCTATCTTGTGGCGTCTCACCTCATAAGGAGCGATAAAAATCCGTCTATTCTATACCCAATCGCTATGAACTGAACCAGTTTCAGAACCACCTGTCATTAACCACAATTTAAGCCACCAATACACTGAATGTATGAAGATTCTTATGGTCATTAATTGCCTTAGTAAGGGCGGGCGGGAGAGACGAATGCTCGAACTTATCAAAGGCCTGAAGGAAAAGAACTTGGATTTTGACGTATATCTCATATCACTAAGCGATCAGATCGAATATAATTACGTTTACGACCTCCCCATCAAATTTGAGGTCATCGCCAAGAAGGATAAGGACATCGGCCTTATTTTCAAACTCCGGAAGATTATCAAGCAATTCAATCCGGACATCATCCATTCATGGGATGTGATGTCTACAGGTTACCTGACTGCTGCTAACCTGTTTCTAAATAAGATCATTGTCAATGGCGTGATCTATAACTCAGCACAGAATTCAGATTCATACGACAGAGAATATCTTAAGATTAAATTTTTCTCTGCCATCTCCAAGGTTACCGTGGCGAACTCTAAGGCGGGTATGAAGGCCTACAAGACTTCTCCGAGAAATACAGTCTGCATCTACAATGGCATCGATCTTAAACGCTTCGAGAACCTGAAGCCCGTGCGCCAGGTAGAGCAGGAGATTCTTGGAAGGGAAAAAGGCGATCATTTTGTAGTTACTATGGTCGCGGCATTCGAATACCGGAAGGATTATGACACTGTGGTGGATGCGGCAATCGAACTTTGCACTTCCAATGAGAAAGTAATTTTCCTCCTGGTAGGCGATGGTTCTACAAAGGCCCGCATCATGAAGAAGGTTCCAGCAAACCTGAGCCAACAAATCCATTTTCTCGGCATGCGTGACGATATTGAATCCATTCACCAGCTTACAGACGTTGGCCTCCTTGTGACCGCTCCATGCGAAGGACTTTCCAACTCCGTCATCGAGTACATGGCCGCGAGCAAGCCGGTCGTTGCAAGCGAAGGGGGTGGTACAGACGAACTTGTAGCTAATGGAAAGACGGGATTTCTCATCACCAACAAGAGCACCTCGGCCATTATCGCAAAAATCAACGAACTAATGCAGAACCCAACGATGTCGCGCGAGATGGGTGAGAATGGACATAATTGGGTACGTGCGCATCTGGATATTAAAAAAATGACAGATTCTTATATTAATCTATACAGGAAGCTTACGAACAAAGAGAAAATTGTTAGCATGAAGACACCACTTGTGTTAAACAACTAAAACAACCACCATGGCCTACAACCAGCAAGCACATTTCACCTTAGAAAAAGAATTGGCAACAGAACTCAGAAACAGTTCTGCCACCGACCGGAAAGTTCTTTATCAGGAACTTTACAACAAGCTTTTTACGGCATTTCCAGAGATCGCACACAACCTGGATACGGTACACGACCGTATTGCCTGGCAAATGAAGGTGATCGAGCACCTGTACGACAAGGACAAGATCTTTCTTGAGATCGGCGCCGGAGATTGTATTCTTAGCAATGCAATAGCACCACATTTTAAAAAGGTAATTGCTTATGAAGTGGCGAGTTCCATACCCTTTATTGAGGGCAAGCCCGATAATGTAGAAATAAAGATCTTCAACGGTGTCGACATGCACGAGAAAAGTGCGAGCGTCGACTTCGTATACAGCAACCAGGTTTTCGAACACCTGCATCCAGACGACATCCAACCCATTCTCGAAGCTTATCATTCATACCTCAAGCCGGGTGGAAAGGTCATCATCATTACTCCGCATAAGCTTACGGGACCGCACGATGTGTCGCGTTATTTCTCCGATGATGCTGAAGGTTTCCACATGAAGGAGTATACCTATAGCGATATGAAGAAAGTATTGAAGGCGGGTGGATTCAGGAAGATCAAAGGATATGTGGGATATAGCAAATGGGGTTACATAGGTGTTAACGTCAACTTGCTTATTATGGTGGAAAAGATATATAGCCTTGTTCCCAAAAGTTTAAGAAAGAAGATGAGGAACAGTTCACCCATATTTAATTTTTTCGGTCTCAAGATTATCGCGAAGAAATCCTGAGCTATCGTATTCCTTCGCGCATTTTCAAATTAATCCGACCTTAACTATTCTATATGTGCGGTATCGCAGGTTTTATCGATTTTAATAACCAGACCTCGGAAGGGATCCTGAAGAAGATGACGGATTCGCTGGTTCACAGGGGTCCAGACGCCGACGGGTGTTACTATACCCGGAAGAATAACTATGCACTTGGGCTCGGCCATCGCCGGCTTTCGATTATCGACCTCTCTCCTCTTGGCAATCAACCCATGGAATTTTCAAATGGGCGTTATCAAATCGTTTTCAATGGAGAAATCTATAACTACCAGGAGATAAAAGACGTTTTGCTCGCATCGGGGCATCAATTCATTTCACATTCTGATACGGAAGTTATCTTACACGCTTTCGACGAATGGGGTCCCAGGGCCGTCAAGATGTTCATTGGCATGTTCGCCTTTGTAATCTATGATTCAAGTGAAGACAGGGTCACCTGCTTCCGCGACCGAGCTGGTGTTAAGCCATTCTTCTATTATTGGAAGGACGGACTTTTCCTGTTTGGCTCCGAACTCAAGGCACTAGTATCGCATCCATCCTTCAGGAAGGAACTCGATATTAATGCCATCGCTTCCTACATGCAATTTGGATACATACCGGCGCCGCATTGCATCTACCAGGATACCTTCAAACTGAAACATGGCCACTACCTGGTGCTGAACTTAAAGAATAAGGAACTGTGTACAGAACTTTACTGGGATGTATACGATAACTATAATAAGGAGAAACTGAAGATAGATCTGCCGGATGCCATTAGCGAGACAGAGAAAATTCTTGAGAAGGCATTCAATTATCGCATGGTGGCAGATGTGCCGGTTGGCGTGTTTCTCAGCGGCGGTTATGATAGCGTTTGCGTCACCTCACTTTTACAGAAGAGCAGCAGCAAGAAGATTAAGACGTTTACGATCGGGATGACTGAGAAGAAAATGGATGAGGCGCCGTTTGCAAAAGAGATCGCCAAGCATTTGGGTACGGATCATCACGAACTTTATTGCACCGAACAGGATGCGCTAAGCATTGTTCCGACCTTATCTCATTTCTACGACGAACCTTTCGGCGACAGTAGCGCCATTCCAACCTGCCTGGTAAGCAAAATGGCCAGGGAAAGTGTAACGGTGGCATTGTCGGCGGATGGTGGAGATGAGATCTTCGGCGGATATACGCACTACGATTGGATGGTGAAGTATTATAACCGAATGAACGCCATCCCTAATGTATTCCGGAAGACGGGGAGCGCATTATTGAACATTTTTCCCGCGGATACTTTGCCCGGTGTAAGGAGTAATAATATTTCTAAGAGCAAATTCGAGAAGCTGAAGTCATTGATGAAGGATCCTTCTCCCAACAATCTTTTCATGGCGGCTACGGTTTACTACTCGGACAAGGAAAGAGGCCGTCTTTTCTCAAATCCGGTAGAGACAATTGCTTCGGATCACCGCAGGGAAGAACTCGACAAGGAACATTTCGACCCCCTCTCCTATGCAATGGCGCTTGACTACCAGACGTACATGGTAGATGACATACTACAGAAAGTCGATAGGGCCACTATGAGTGTCAGCCTCGAAGGAAGGGAACCGTTCCTGGACCAGCACATCATCGAATGGGCTGCGAAACTGCCTAACGAATACAAGATCAATAACGGTCAGCGTAAGTACATACTAAAGCAGATCGTTCATAAATATGTAGACCAGAAACTGATGGACCGGCCGAAGATGGGCTTTAGCATACCGGTACATACCTGGTTGCGTAATGAATTAAAATATCTGGTCGATAAGTATACGAGCCGCGATTTCATAGAGAAACAGGGCATCTTTGACTATGCATATGTAGATGATATCTGCAAGAAGTTTTACAACGGCGGTAAAGAGAAGCATGAGAAGATCTGGTTCCTCCTCACCTTTCAGTTGTGGTACGACAAATGGATAAACAATCAATAACCTGCAAAAGAATAACATGAAAATCTTAATGGTTATTGATTCCATTGTAAAGGGTGGAAAAGAACGAAGGATGCTTGAGCTCGTGAAGGCATT
>JACMKU010000169.1 GCA_014379965.1 Chitinophagaceae bacterium | reverse complement strand
CTTTGAAAAATATTTAAAGTATAGAATTGGTCTTTCGGACTTCCGGACTTCCCGACTTTCGGTCTTTTCAAGGTATTTAAGTAATTTCGCGGCAGCCTCGAGTTCCACATCCTAACTTTTTAACCTGTAACTCATAACCCGCTATGGTATTCGACCTCGACCTCATTAAGAAAGTATACTCAGAAATGCCCGGCAAGATCGCTATTGCCAGAACGCTGGCAGGCAAGCCGCTTACATTTGCTGAAAAAATATTATATACTCACCTTTATGCGCAACTGCCCGACCGTTGCTATGACCGCGGTAAGGACTACGTTGATTTTCGGCCTGACCGCGTTGCCATGCAAGACGCTACCGCGCAGATGGCATTGCTGCAATTCATGACCTGCGGCCGTGCCACCGTCGCAGTTCCCTCTACTGTCCATTGCGATCACCTCATCCAGGCCAAGATCGGCGCGAAAAAAGATCTCGAACTCGCCATCGAGACAAACAGGGAAGTCTATGATTTCTTATCCAGCATTTCAAATAAATATGGCATCGGATTTTGGAAGCCAGGTGCTGGGATCATTCACCAGGTAGTATTGGAAAATTATGCGTTTCCCGGCGGCATGATGATAGGAACTGACAGTCATACTCCAAATGCCGGTGGTCTTGGGATGGTGGCCATTGGAGTAGGCGGAGCCGACGCTGTAGATGTGATGGCAGGGCTACCCTGGGAATTGAAAATGCCGAAGTTGATCGGTATAAAGCTGACGGGTAAGATGAGTGGTTGGACTTCTTGTAAGGATGTTATCCTTTGGGTTGCCGGCCAATTAACCGTTAAGGGTGGTACAGGAGCTATCGTTGAGTACTTCGGTCCGGGTGCCGATAGTATGAGTGCGACAGGCAAGGGAACGGTTTGCAATATGGGAGCGGAGATTGGTGCTACCTGTTCACTTTTTGCTTATGATGAGAAGATGAGCGCATACCTGAAAGCAACAGGCAGGGAAGAAGTTGCCGCCTTGGCCGATGGAATTCGCGATCACCTTCGCCCCGACCCCGAGGTGTATGCAGACCCAATAAAGTATTACGACCAGGTTCTCGAGCTCAATCTTGACACGCTCGAGCCCTATGTAAATGGCCCATTCACGCCGGATTTGGCTACACCTGTTTCCAAACTTGCTGCCGCAGTAAAAGAAAACAACTGGCCCGCTAAGTTGGAAGTAGCGCTGATCGGTTCCTGTACAAACTCTTCATATGAGGATATTAGCCGATCGGCCTCTATTGTGGAGGATGCTGTCAGCCAAGGATTAAAGGCGAACTCAGAATTCACTATCACCCCGGGCAGTGAGCTCGTGAGGTTCACCATCGAAAGAGATGGATTTATCAAGACATTCGAGAAAGTCGGCGGGGTAGTTCTAGCGAATGCCTGTGGACCATGCATTGGTCAATGGGCGCGGCACATCGACGATCCTAATCGCAAGAATACGATCATCACATCATTCAACAGGAATTTCGCAAAGCGAAACGATGGCCTCGCGAGCACGCATGCGTTCGTCGCAAGTCCAGAAGTGGTAACTGCAATGGCGATTGCCGGAACAATAGCATTTAACCCGATCACGGATAAGTTGACCAATAATAAAGGAGAGGAAGTATTATTGAAAGAGCCTATAGGTTTTGAATTGCCGCCGAAGGGATTTGATGTAGGGGATGCTGGATACCTGGCGCCTGCTAAAGACGGAAGCAAAGTGCAAGTAGCTGTGGCTTCGGATTCCAAGCGCCTACAGTTACTAGAGCCTTTCTCAGCCTGGGAAGGTATTGATCTTCGTGGTCTGCGATTATTGATAAAGGCTCGTGGAAAATGTACCACGGACCATATCTCCATGGCGGGACCCTGGCTAAAATTCCGTGGCCACCTCGACAACATCAGTAATAATATGCTGATTGGCGCTCTGAATTTTTACAATAACGAGACAGATAAAGTAAAGAATCAGCTTACTGGCGAATATGGTCCAGTACCAGCTACTGCCAGGGCCTACAAGGCGGTAGGGATTGGAAGCGTTGTGGTGGGTGATGAAAATTATGGTGAAGGATCATCGCGTGAACATGCTGCGATGGAACCAAGACACCTTGGTGTAAGGGCAATCCTCGTTCGTAGCTTCGCCCGCATACACGAGACCAATCTGAAGAAACAAGGAATGCTGGCATTGACTTTCGCCGAGAAGCCCGATTATGAAAAGGTGCTGGAGGACGATGTGATCGATATTGTAGGATTGATCAACTTCACCGAGGGTCAGCCCCTGACGGTGGTATTGAATCACGCAGATGGCACACGCGACGAAATACTGGCGAATCATACTTATAATGAACAGCAGATAGAATGGTTCAGGGCGGGAGGGGCATTGAACGTAATAAGAGCAGAATTTGCGAAGAGGCTCTGAGACCCCGGCCACTGTAATGAGCCTTGTTGGCTTGAAAATGTGAAGTATAAAATATAAAATGAAAGAGGTGATCAGAAAATATGCTGATTACCTTTTTCATTTTTGCAATTGGGGCCATTCTTTCACAGAGGCCTACCAAATAACGTGACCAACTAATCATCACGCATATAAAAAAAATACTATAAAAAAAGAATCATAATTTATTTTTTTGTGTCATGCTTAATTGTGTAAATTTCCAATCTGAAATTAAGGAACCAGCCTGAATGGTGATTAGGTTTGAGTAATTACAAAACGCACGCGTCGCTTTTAGAAGATAAATACATGACATCTCCCCTCCATAATAGCATGGTCTTTGTTGCGAAACTTGCCGGGAGGGTTACAGTATGAATCAGTCAAGTTTTTGTATGCTAAAGGATAGTGAGCAGTTGGACGTGTTGTATGAGGAAGGTGTGTATATCGACAAGCGCAAAGTGGGAACAACGAGCATTGTCCTATATCAGCTTAATGGCTTCTACGTTGAGGTTTGTTATTACAAATACAGGCAATTGATCGCCTGGGTTCGTTGCTCGGAGTCTATACGGATATTGGATCCCTATTTAGATAAGATGGATATTGCGGAATTGGTAGTGAATGGTGAACGTTGAGAGTTGGTTGTTGGGTGATGATGGAAGTTCTATCTGGTAGGATGGTTCATGAATTTTGTACACCATCATAGGAAATATATAATGACTAAAGCCCTTCCACCCAAGCACATCGTGCTCTATGCCGATGATGATCCCGACGACCTTCAGCTAGTGACGGAATCGTTTGAAAAATATTCTACAAATGTCGAGGTAGTTACGCTCAACCACGGTGAGGAAGTGCTTTCCTACCTTGGTCAAATCTCATCACTCGATCCCAGCCCTTGTCTCATTATCCTGGACATTAATATGCCGATGATGAACGGGAAGGAGGTCCTTGTGAATATCCGTAACATGGAACAGTTCAACGACGTGCCGGTCATCCTCTTTACGACATCATCTGTACACGTAGATTCCGCTTTCGCGAAAAAATATAATGCTGGCTTCATCACGAAGCCCCTCAACTCATCGCAGATGGCGAAGATCACGAATGAGTTTATCGAACACTGTTCGGAAGAAATTAAGAAGAATATTCGGAGACAGGTTAACTGAAGTAAAAGTTTAAATGTTTAAGAGTTTAAGGGTTTAAACGTTCTTAATTAGCATTTACCCGATCGTATTGAATATGCGGGTCTAAGAACTTTTAAACCCTTAAACTTTTAAACCTTTAAACCCTTTGCCACTGTCCCCTGCGCTTTCTCTACCTTGACCACTTTGGCACTGGAGAATGGAGTGCGAATGATCTTTCCATCGGGTAGTTCAACTAAGTATCCCTCTGCATTTGCCGCCATCGGAATGACTATGGTATTTGCCTTTACAATGATTCCGTCTGTAGTTGATTGTTGTTTGGTTAACGTCAACTGGTGTTTCAAATTTTTCTTCGCTATTACAGGAGCTTTCTGAATTGACTTATTGATAAATGGCCACGGATCGACCGGGCCCCCCATACCGTAAACTCCGAAATGAAGGTGAGACGGAGTACTTTTTGCGTTGCCCGTATTTCCAACCAGGCCTACCACATCACCTTTCTTTACCTGTTGTCCTTCGTTAACGAGTTGCTTATCGAGGTGGGCGTAGTATAAATTGACATTGCGGCCGGCCACGCGAAGCCATACGGTCTTACCTCCAATACCGCCATCACTTACCCGGGTGATGTATCCATCCTCAGCCGCTATTGCCGGTGTTCCCTTTGGTGCGAATATGTCGACCCCTTCATGACTGCGTTGTCCTCCATCACGAGATGCACCCCAGAAACTTCCTGTTCTAGCTACCTTCCCCTGTACTGGGAAGCCGAGCGAAGGCATGATCGACATCGCGAGCGTATACTCACCTCCTTTGAATAGTTCGGGCTGTAGTCGTAGTATGTAACCTCCAGTCTCATTCACATCAAAATCGAACTGTGTCCACGCGGTATCTTTCGAAATCACCTGCGAGACAGGGCTACCATCTGACCGAAACAAGTCGGCATATATGGGAAGATTTGTTGATAGTTCTTTCTCTAATAAAACTTCAATACGCTCGCCCTGCCGGGCTGAGAATTGAAGAGCAATAGCTCGCGGCTTATCGGTGTTAAAATAACCTTGGTGACGATAGGGGAGTTTCACCTGTTGCGGCTGTTTCAGGGCCAATTCCGACGCGGCAACCCATTGACGACCCTCCGGGCTATTATCCACATCGTCCGCGTACGCTTCATGTGGCGATTTTTTGGAAAAAACACCGGTAAGAGGCTTTCCGCAGGAGATAAAAACAACGGATACGAGCAATAAGGTAGAGGTTAAAATTTTCATAGATATTGAAACCCCTCCATTGCAAAGAGAAAGCCGGAATTAGTGAAGGATTTACTAAGGAATCGGGAATTGGGAATTAGGAATTGGGCCTTGATTCGCAGTTGCAACACCAACGCCCAATCCCTGATTCCTGACTAAACGTTAACAAGATGCTCTTTCACTGATCGATGGGTGGATGGGAATTAAACTGTTTTTAAAACTCTACCGTCGGATCTCCTTCAAACATGAAACTTGGCACAACTATTTAATGTGTTAGTGTATGGCACTACAACTATACAATAAGAAGCGAACCTTCGCCAAGACTCCAGAACCTACAGGGGGTAAAGCTAAAGGCAAGGAACTTAGGTTTGTGATACAAAAACACGCAGCCAGCCGATTACATTATGACTTCCGCCTGGAAATGGAGGGAGTACTGAAATCATGGGCGGTTCCAAAAGGTCCTTCACTCAATCCGGCGGACAAGCGTCTGGCAATGATGGTCGAGGACCATCCGTATGATTATAGAACCTTTGAAGGCATTATTCCTGAAGGTAACTACGGAGCTGGTACAGTCATCGTTTGGGACGAAGGAACTTATGAGCCACTTGAAAAAGCAGAAACTAAGGCAGCGCAAGAAAAGCTCCTTCTCAAACAATTGAAATCAGGATCGCTAAAGTTTTCAATGCATGGAGAAAAGCTAAAAGGGGAATTCGCACTTGTCAAGTTGAAAAGTAAAGAGGATAATGCCTGGCTCCTGATCAAGCACCGTGACAAGTATGCGAAGGAGATCGATATCACCAAAAAGGATAAATCGGTTATATCCGGGAAGACCCTGGAGAAAGTCGCTTCAACGAGTACGAATATTTATGGTAAGAAGAATACTACCGTAAAAAAAGTTTCTAAAAAAACGTCAAGCCCGGCAAAAAAGAAAGTTGCTACGGCCCTTAAAAAAAAAACTCCCGGAAAACTAAATGAGGCGGCTTTAAAGCAAGGCAAGAAATCACCTTTTCCGAAGACGATAAAGCCAATGCTTGCGACACTCGTTGACAAGCCTTTTGACGAACCGGGTTGGATATATGAGATAAAGTGGGACGGCTACCGGGCCGTGTCCTTGATGAATAAAGGCAAAGTCAACCTCATTTCCCGCAACAACAAATCCTTCAATGATAAGTTCTACCCAGTATTTACCGCAATGGAAAACTGGGGAATCAATGCTGTGGTCGACGGTGAGATTGCTGTCTTGAACGAGAAGGGAATTTCACATTTTGGCTCTCTGCAAAACTGGCGAAGTGAGGCTGATGGTGAACTCGTGTTTTATGCCTTCGACATCATTTGGTTGGATGGATACGATCTTACTTCGCTTCCCCTTACCGCGCGACTGGAAATACTAAAATCCCTTGTTCCACAAGAGGGGATCATCCGTATGAGCGAAAATTTCGCGACCTCCGCAACGGAATTTCTTGCAGTCGCAGCCGAACTAGGTATGGAAGGGATTATAGCCAAGAAAGCAGATGGTGAATATCATCCCGGCGAAAGGACGCGGGACTGGGTAAAGATAAAAGCACAGAAAAGACATGAGGTGGTGATTGGAGGGTATACCAACAACGAAGGCTCTGCCAAGTCTTTCAGTTCACTTCTCGTTGGCGTTCACGAAGGGGGAAAACTGGCATACATGGGCAAGATAGGAACTGGATTCTCCGACAAACTTCAGAAGGAGCTTATGGCCAAAATGAAGCCCCTAATAATTTCGAAACCGCCGTTTACCGAAGTTCCTGATGTAAACAAGCCTTCGAGATTCAGGCCCAATCCTCCCAAAGCGAGTGTTACCTGGGTGAAGCCGAAACTCGTCTGTGAGGTCAGTTATATCGAGATTACAGACGATGGTGTGATGAGACACCCATCCTTTGAGGGATTGAGAGTGGATAAGAATGCAAGTGAAGTAAAACGTGAGAAGGCTATCGATACGAAGGAGGTGATTAAACCACGAACAAAACCATCGCTTAAAGAGACGGCCGACCAGATGGTGGGTAAGGTGGTGAAGCCAGGCTCAGGAGGAAGGAAGACATTGCTAAACCCGTCCGAGGAGACCCAGGTGAAGGCTGTAAATGGACACGAACTCAAGTTTAGTAACCTTAGCAAGGTCTATTGGCCAAAAGAAAAATTTACCAAGCGAGACATGCTGAATTATTATTACCAGGTGGCTCCATATATACTACCATACCTGAAAGATCGCCCGCAGTCTCTCAACCGGTATCCGAACGGTATCGACGGCAAGAGTTTTTATCAAAAAGATATTACAGGAAAGGCGCCGGCATGGATCAAGATGGCTCCCTACCATACCAGCGAAGGCGAGGACAAAAATTTCCTGGTTCCAGAGGACGAGGCGGCGGTCCTTTATATGGCTAATCTCGGTGCGATAGAGATGAACCCCTGGAATAGCACAATTCATAAGCCGGATTATCCAGACTGGTGCCTCATCGATTTGGACCCGTCCGACAAAAACAGTTTCGACCAGGTGATCGAGACGGCTCTCGTGACAAAGCAGGTACTTGAAGATATTGGCGTTCCTTCCTATCCGAAGACATCCGGTTCAACGGGCATACATATTTACATTCCACTTGGCGCAAAGTATACATATGATGAATGTCAAATGTTCGGAAAGCTTATAGCTACCCGCGTACAACATGAACTGCCGAAATTTACCAGCATAGAAAGAATGACACGCAACCGGAAGGGAAAGCTTTACGTAGATTATTTACAGAACAGGCCAAAAGCAACGCTGGCGGCTCCGTATTCACTCAGGCCAAAGCCGGGGGCAACCGTTTCGATGCCTTTGCATTGGGAGGAGGTCAGAAAAGGTCTTAAGATGAAAGACTTTACAATCTCGAATGCTATCGAAAGGATCAGGAAAGTGGGAGACATTTTCAAACCGGTACTTGGGAAGGGGGTGAAGTTGGAGGCTGTGTTGGCCAGGATCAATAGGCAATAGACAATAGGCAACAGCCAATTGGCAATTGTGACCTACGAATTAAACGTGCCTATTGCCTATTGCCTATTGCCAATTGCCTATTGCCAATTGCCTATTGATTATTGGTGCTATTGCCTATTGACAGTGGGTGATTGCTTATTTTTGAAGATATATGGAATCTAATTTTCTTCGAGAGGGGTATAGGGATATTTTTTATAATAGCGAAGCTCCTATGCTGATCATTGGTACGGACGCACCTGCATATACGATGCTGGATGTCAATCGGGCGTACCTGACGGCAACAAATACCACCAGGGAAGATCTGATTGGCAAATCAGTATTCGGTGTATTTCCCGCAAATCCAACTGACAACGTATCAAAGAACATCGAAAGAACAATATTTTCGTTTGAGCAGGCGATTCAGACTAAGAAAGTTCATACAATGTATAATTACAGGTATGACATTCCTATTCCAGGCACGGCGGATTTTGAAGAACGCTATTGGACGACGAGCAATACGCCTGTGATGGATGAAAATGGAGAGGTGAAGTATTTTATTCATTCGCCAAGCAACGTAACGGAGCTTTATAAGCTAGGTGAGAGGGAAAAGGCAGGACTAGAGGCGCTTAAGAAGCAGCGTGAGCAACTGCATTCCACATTTATGCAGGCACCGGTGGGGATTGGGATATTCAAGGGCCAGGAGAACGTTGTGGACCTGATCAACCCTCCATTATGTGAACTATATGGAAAGACGGCAGACGAATTGTTAGGACGCCCCATTTTCGATGTGCTTACCCATGCGAAAGGAATGGGCTTTGAAGAGCTGCTCGAGAATGTTAGGTTGACCGGCGAGTCATTCCGCGGGACGGGCCAGAAGGTGCCACTCATGCGTAACGGACAGTTGGAAAATGTATTCGCCAATTTTGTGTACGAACCATTTCGAGAAACGGATGGAAATATTACGGGAGTGATAGCTATTGCAACTGAGGTCACCGAACTTGTATATGCAAAGAATAGGATTGAAGAGGCGGAAGCGAGAGCGCGTCTTGCTGTCGATGCAGTTGGCCTTGGCTCTTATGATCTGGATCTTGTGACTGGTGAGATGATAACGTCTACCCGATTCGCAAACATTTTCGGATTTGATCAGCCAGTTCCAAGATCGGAATATGTGAAGGTCTTCCATCCCGACGATTTGCAAGGACGGCTAGAGGCGCATGAGTCGGCAATAGTAAGTGGTAGCCTTGACTACGAGGCTCGTGTAATCTGGAGGGATACTTCTCTACGCTGGGTGAAAGTAGAGGGAAAAGTCTCTTACGATACCACAGGTAAGGCAATACGGATCCTCGGAATTCTTCTCGACATAACAGATAAGAAGAAATCAATGGAGGAAGAACGTAAGCTGGTCTCACTGGTAGACAATAGTGTTGATCTGATGTCGATCCTTACGATGGAAGGATACAATTCTTACATTAACGAAGCTGGGAGAAAGCTTCTGGGGTTCGAGTCTGAAGAGCAGGTCCGTCAAATCCCGGTATCCCAGTTGCATACACCAGAAGATTTCCTCCTCGTTCAACAGGAAGTCATACCAACTGTAATGAGGGATGGCCGATGGGCGGGCACCATGTTGGTTCGTCACCTGCAGACGGGAGAGGTTTTTCCTGTATTTAATAATTGCTTTCGCATAGACGACCCGGTTTCGGGTGTACCGATAGCTGTCGGGGCAGTTATGCGTGACCTTCGGCCCGAACTGGCGGCAAAGCAGGCATTGGCAGATAGCGAGCAACTATTGAGAAATATCACAACCGCTACTCCAATTGGATTGTGGATGTCTGATGAGAAGGGGTCGATTACTTATATGAATCAGACCTGGCTCGACTGGACGGGTGTCTCTTATGACGAAAGCATGGGCGATGGTTGGCTGCAATTTATACACGAGGATGACCGGAAACGCGTGACTGACCAGATGATAAAAGACCTTGATGCCAAGAAATTATATGAATCAGAATTCCGGTTGATGCATGCCGATGGCACCACGCATTGGTGCATAGCGAATGGGCAACCGCAATATAGGAATGACGGCAGCTTCTCAGGTTTCATCGGAGCATGTGTAGATTTAACTGAACAGAAATTACTTCAACAACAAAAAGACGACTTCATAGGTATCGCAAGCCATGAGTTAAAGACACCGGTTACTACTATAAAAGGTTATGCGCAAGTACTAGAAAAAATGCTGAAGAAGAAAGGAGATGAGAAGGAAGCGATGATGATGAGCAGGATGGATGCACAGGTGAACAGGTTGAATAGCCTGATTGGTGACTTGCTCGATGTCACGAAAATAAATTCCGGCAAACTCCAATTTAACAATACCGAGTTCAATTTTAATCCAATGGTGAAAGAGCTTGTCGAGGATTTGCAGAGGACAACAGGAAAACACACGCTTGTCGAAAACCTTGGCGCTTCGGCGATGGTCTATGGAGACAAGGAGCGATTGGGACAGGTAATTGCAAACCTCATCACCAATGCAATCAAGTACTCGCCACATACTGACAAGATCATTATTCACACGAATGTGAAGGATGATGAGATGACTCTGTGTGTGCAGGATTTCGGAATCGGAATCCCGGAGGATAAGTTGGAGAAAGTGTTCGAGCAATTCTACCGGGTAACGGGTGAACTACAGCATACCTTTCCCGGACTCGGTCTCGGACTCTATATATCATCGGAGATCATCAAGAGGGAAGGAGGAAGGATATGGGTGAATAGTAAGGAAGGTGAGGGCTCCAGTTTCTGTTTCGCGCTCCCATTAAGTGCAGAAAGGAAGGCCGAACTTCAACTCCAAAATGCACAGGCAGGTAGGACTGCATATGCTTAAATCATCTTTATGACCAAGAAAATTATGATCGCTGATGATGATGCTGGAATTGTCGATTTCATTTCCATCTTATTGGAGTTTGAAGGTTATAAAGTAATTGCTACGTTAAATGGCGCATCTGTCTTAGATCTTAAACACGATCTGCCCGATTTACTGCTCCTCGATATCTGGATGTCGGGCGTTGATGGAAGAGATATTTGCAAGGAGTTGAAACGGAGAGAGGAGACCCGAAATATGCCAGTTGTTATGATTTCTGCCAGCAAGGACATTGAGCAATCCGCGATCGATTCCGGGGCAGACGATTTCCTTGCTAAGCCATTTGAACTCGATGAGCTGTTAAGGAAAATCAAAAAAAATATGCGCTCCTAGCCGCTTGCGCCTGCCCATTATTTAGTAGAGCAACTACCTGGCCCGATATGCCGTCAGTACGGAAGTTATTTTCTAATTTGCGCGGCGTCCACGATTGACAATCAAAAAAACTAAAGATGAAATACGCTATCCTTTGTATGTTACTAATCTGTTCGATTACGTTATTTGCCCAAAATAATACACCAGTGCTGAAGACGTCGTTAGATTCATTTAGCTATGCGATGGGGATGAGCCTGGGCAACTATTGCAACCAGCAAGGGGTGAAGAAGGTAAATACAAACGTCCTCGCCCGTGGTGCAAGCGACGCCATCGCAACCGGAAAAACGCTATTGACTGAGCAACAGATGAACCAATTGATCTCGGGGTATATTGAGAAGAGTAAAAATGAGAAGCTGGGTGAAACCAAGCTGGTGGGGGAGAAGTTTCTCGCAGCTAACTCAAAGAAGGCCGGTATCGTAACGCTTCCAAGCGGTCTTCAATACCAGGTAATCAGGCAGGGAAAGGATACAGTGCGACCGGAGGCAAGCGACAGAGTTAAAGTACATTATCACGGCACCCTAATCGACGGGACTGTGTTTGATAGTTCAGTTGAAAGAGGTACTCCAGCCGTTTTTGGAGTAACCCAGGTCATTCGCGGATGGGTGGAGGCATTGCAACTAATGACTCCCGGCGCAAAATGGAGATTATATATACCTTCCGGGCTTGCATATGGCGACAGGCAATCAGGGCCTAAGATTCCCGGAGGGTCCGCCCTTATCTTCGACGTGGAGCTATTGGAAATTGTTAAATAGAAACTAATCCATCTCCATACCAGGTTGATCGTTGTATTTACTCTTTCAATATCTTGAAGGTGAAACTGCTTTTACTATTGTAAACATGCAAGAAGTAGGTTCCGGGTTTCACTGTCTGATCTAGCGTCAATTCATATGGTCCGTTGACCTGTATGCTAAGTTTGCCTTGTTTCAAAAGCTGCCCGTGTGTTGTGCTCAGCCTATATTCAAACAAGCCGGCAAGTTCGTGAGAGGCTACAAGGACGATTCTATCCTTTACAGGGTTTGTTAAGAGAGCGAGTTGAGCGGCACGCCCGTCCGTAACAGCAATTACTCGAGACAACTTTTCATTCCCAGTATTATCAATACAGCGGATCCGGTAGTAGGCAATTCCATCTATCGGCTTATAATCACGACACTGATAATTCTCAAGATTACGAGTATTGCGTGCTGCGACTTCGGCAATGGGATAGAAGCGTGTGTTGTCGTCGCTTCTTTCTGCTACGAAGCGATTCATATTGTATTCATCCGCGGTCGTCCATGTGACAAGTGTGTGATCATTTTGCCTGTATGCGTTAACACCGATCAGTGTTAGCGGTACGACGTATGACGTGGTGCCAAAAGTAAAAAGGTTGAATGTAGAAGTACTAGCTGATGTAATAGTACCGGTGGTGCTTGCAGTCCCGCTTGCGGTTCCGCCATTGTTTACCCACAAACTTCCATTATACCCAGCCACGCGAATGTCTGGAACGATCCAGTTCGGGAAGTATATTTTGTTGAAATCCCAGTTCATTGTTATTGCGGCTGTGCCACCTGAGACCCTATTAATTGCCCAGTATTCAAATTCGTCGACATTCCTGATGGGTACCTGCAATTGGTTGATAAAGGGGGTAAATGGAAGATAGCGTACATTGAATTCACTATTCGCTGAAAGGCTTCCAATCGCAATGGTTCGTTCGACAGATCCGTTGCCGACAGGGAATACAAAGTTTGTAGTTCCTCTTTTTTTCACCCAGCCATTAACGTGTCTCGAGTCATTGTCGCCTGTATAATTTGAGCCCGACTCGTACACGAGATAATTTGGGGTGATGGAAGTAGTGATCATGCCTGCGGTAAAGTTGTGAGTGCCGCTTACACTGATATTATTGTTCAGGAGTATGCCTGCAGCATTGTTTGTCTGAAGATGAAAGGTATTGAATGCCTCGGTGCCACTGATAGTCTGACTGAGTGAACCATTTAGATATAACGTTCCGGAGCCGGCAGCCATGGATGCCTGGCTGTTCGATACGTTTCCCCTTATGAATATCCCCCCTTGATTTAACAATACACCAGTGCTTGTGTTGGTGACCGCGCCAAATACTGACATTGATGCTCCCGAATGAACTTGCAAATTTCCAAAGTTAGAAACGTCCTCTTGTGCGCTGATAAGAGTGGCAATAGTCATTGAAAGGAGAAATAGGAGGGTTCTCATAGAAAGGTTGGGGGGTGGATTATTGAGTATTTACGAGCCACTGGATATCCTGTATTTTCACTACGTCGCCTCCATTAACGGATGAGTAATAAATCTCGAAATAATCCCCTGGGCCGATATTGTCCAGGTAAACAACGAAAGAAAATTGGTACGGCTGGTTTGCCGTAGTCGTCCTCAACGTTGTTTCCCCAAATCGTGTAGCACTGTTGCCATTCCGCACAATTCCAATCGATATGTTAGTATTATTGTTGCTTACGGATAAATTACCTGCAATTGTGAACAATCCGTTTCTTCGGTTATCTGGCTGGTAGGTGATCCTATTTCTCGATATTGCCCATTTGCAGGTAGTCGAATCCGTATTACCTCCCCAGTCAGCCTTGTACCAGATATTCGCGGTAGTGAGGGTTTTGTTTGTCGAACTATTTAATACATTTATAAAGCAGTACGGTTTTTTGTCACCGATGCCCGCATTACTTTCAAGCTTGGCGTTTTTATCCCGTCCATCGATCCGTGAAAAGTCAAAGCCTTCTATGAAGCTGCCTGCGTGATTCCACGAGTTCCCCGTAAGCGAGATGTTTATGAATGACACGAATGTGTTAGGCCTGTAAACTATTGCCGTGTCCGTGGCGTTAAGATTATAATACCCACCCGAGGCTAATTGAACCGTTGCGCTGCTACCCTTTGACATATTGATTCCTCTTTTACAATCGATAAAATCCGTTTCAGCAACCTTTACAATGACGCTATCTTCTGCGCTATGTATTAGGATGCCGTTGTTTTTCGCGTTTGAAATATCGGTTTCAAACACCCAGATTTCCGCATTCGTCGAGTCCAGAATTGTGTTATAGAAACTGTCGAATGTGCAGTCTTTGATTTCGTTATAAGTGTCATTGCCTACAAAGCGGATTGCATCTTCTCCTGGTAGAGTTCCATATGAGGGGAGGGTAGTTGCGTCAAATTGAAGCATTTTAAAGTAGCAGTCGGAGATGCACCTGAACATGGGCTTGTTCGCGAGCCCGGCGCTCGCTCCTATCGTTGTTGAGCCGTATGACAGTCCCTGTAAGGTAAGCGGAAATGGTAGATCGATAACCAGGGTAGCATCTATATCATAGCTTTCTTCACCCAGGCGAATTACAGTCGGGGCATCCATATGGAGTTCGAGGTACTCTATTGCTTCCTGTAAAGTGGTCCAGCTGCTTTTTGAGTTCACGTCCATCAAATTTTGTGCACCTAAGCGCCGATCTTTCACTACCCAACCCATAGCGCTTGCGACGAATGTCTGGCTGCAATGCCGCGTTAAAGTCATGCTATCCAAACCGTCAATCATTTCCCCGCTATTTCCTGCGATCTTGATGAGATCGGTATGGGCTCCGACATTTTTAATCGTTATTTGCAAACCTTTGTCGGAGAGAGTTATTACTGGTAGCGTGATGGTAATATCATTTGTTGCTAGCACGAAGGTCTCCGTTTTAGTTAACGTAGTCGAAGCACTCTTGGTGACCATGCTCCCGGGTACCGATAGTTGTTGCCATGAACTGCCATTCCAGTAATAGTATCCATCTGCAAGCGTTCCGGCGCTGCTAAAAACAAGCATGCCGGTAGGAACGACACCCGTTAGTGGAGCTACGAGACTAGCATCGTTTAATGAGACCCTCGGAGGAAGAAAGCCTTTGTTGGTACTTTCAAGTTCTAGTAATGCGTTGACATTAATGGAGCCTGGATTATCTCCTATTTTGACCTGTGAGTGGGCTTGCATTGCCAGCAATAGCATGGCGATGATTATTTGGGATTTCATCGGATGGATTTGAATATTGAATTAAGATACAAGTAAGTGCAAAAGGCAATGATTATGAAGTCGATGTGATCATTTCTAGATGATTAGGGCATCTCTGGCGTTTTAGCTAAGGATAAAGCCTTAGTTTTTCTTCCGATAGAGAATTCATAACTTATCCCCAACACGAAATATCTCTCGGGACTGAAGGGTTTAAACACATAGATAGGTAGTTCGAACCCACGAATCGAAATGCCAGCTACAACGCCGGGCTCGAATGTTGTCTCGTGGAGGAGCCGGGTATATTGAAGGCTAACCCCGCCAAATAGATGGTCACTAAGATTGATCCCCACTTCTGACCAACTGAATGTAAAACTAGTTTCTTTGCCTAACCTTGAACGACTGTACTGTGATTGCGCGGATAAATAAAGATTTTTCCACTCGACATCGGCATTAATTCCTATTGATAGCCCAGTGAATCTGCCGGTAGAATAGCCTGTCATTGGGGTGAAGGAGTATTCCAGCTTTCGTCCACCCGAGAACGTTTTTCCAATGTACAGCGAGAGTGTTTTCGCATCTTCGTAGTTGTAACGAATTTCGCCATACCAGTTGCCAGGAGAAGCAATATGCGCCAGTGGCTGAAAGGAGCCGCTTTCTCCAAAATTAGTATACTTATATGCTTCTATTTGCCCCGACCATTGGGCGTTTATAGTTAACTGGATGGCGAATGCAAATATGGTGATCCCCATTTTCCGCATTCTCATGCCGCCGTATTTTGTTGCTTATGAATAACGACCTCACTTGCCATCGGCGCGAGAGTTTCGTATTTGAAGTTAAGTGTCGCTTTAGACCCTTTTCCCTGACCCTCGCTTGTAAGTTCAATAGTGCCATCATGGCTTTCAACGACGGAGCGACAATTGTACAGCCCCATTCCGCTGTTATGCTTACTCGTTGAGAACCCGCGATTGAATAGATTTGCGGCCGTCTCCCTATCGAAACCTTTACCACTGTCTTTAATTTCTACAATGATATAATCGCCATGCGCCCTTGCGCTAATAGAAATAAGATTTTCCTTTGATGGCGAATCCATCGCATCGATACTATTCTTGAGCAAATGAAGGAATGCGTGCATTAGCTTGGTGCGATCTCCCCTAATAATGGGAAGATCATTTGGCACATTAAGAGTGACAGCGATCCCTAACTTATCGATCGATGAAAAGACCATCGCCAGGCTATCGTTTATAATATTTCGGAGGTTGACTGGATTTCTCTCTTTCGATTCATGGCCTGCTATATATTGCCTTTGTATGCTAAGTATCTCCTGGATATGCGTAATGATATTCATTTGCTCTGTTATAGATTTGGCAATTTCCATCTGTGCGTTTCGTTGAGTAACAGATATCCCGTGTAGCATTTTAATAAGAGCGTTGGCCTTGGGTTCACCGAAAACGGTGGCAATGCCATCCTTTTGCTTTTCAAAGAAATTGGCCAGGTTCTTCAGGTTATCCGGACTATCTTCATTTTGAAGTCGACGAATACGAGTGAGGTAGGATCCAAAGCCCACGACCGCGTTCCCAATATCGTGCATGACGTCCGATGCAATCTCAAACTTCCCCTGTGCCACAGCCTTGTCCACTGCAGTCACCTGTCGTTCATGCTGCTGTTCCTGTGCAACGATTGCATCCGCGGCTTGTTGTTCAAGTGTTTCTATTGTCACTGACTGATGCAACTGGTACTCGCTCGATTTCTTGAGTTGATACGCCCACAGCCCGGAAATGACGAATATTACTATCCCGGGTAAGAAATAAGGTACCAACGATTTAAAATCCAGGTAGCTGAGGCTGGTAATGGGAGTGCTATCAGGTATTCCGGATTGGAACGATGTCAGTATACCGTGACTCAGCATAAACATCAACACCATCGGAATCTGAAGTTTCCAATTGTGATAAATAATGAGTGTCGCACTTCCGATGAAGAGGAACAAGTGCATTACTGGAAGACCATGCATCTGATAGATAAATTGTGCAGTAAACACACCAAGAATGCCTCCAAGGGCATATTGATATAAATCCGAGTCAGGCATTTTGATTTTGTATGCGTAGTAAAGGAGCATACACACACCGCCTAAAACGATAGCAATTTGTTGGGTTTCGTGAATCGAGGAAAATAGGAGACCCATGATAAAATATGCCCCTAAAACATAGTTAATTATCCTATCTGCGCGTTTCTTCGCATCCTGCACGGAAGCTCTGTTGTCTAGCTGACGGCGTTTGTCGTGGCTTGGTAAAGGCGTTTTCATTTTTGGGCTTATGGACAATCAGTTGTTACGCCGCGGCGATTGCCGGTAGTGTTATTGTGAATAATGCTCCATTGTTATTCTCGGCTTTTATTTCACCTCCATGAGCCTTTACATACTGGTTCACAATCGCAAGGCCCAGGCCTGTTCCATTGTTTTTGTGCTTTGTTACGAATGGGTCAAAGAGAGTTTTCATGATTTCCTGGGGGACTCCGCCTCCATTATCCTGAATTGTGATCACCATATGGTCTTTGGAAGCTTCTTTATGAGCAGTGATGTCGATTCGTGGATTTGTGACCTTGTTGTCGATTAAGGCATCTATCGCATTGTTTAGCAGGTTCATTATTGTGCGCTTCATTTTACTTTCATCCCCGGCAAGGACCAGATTGCTGTCTATGTTCTTGTGAATTAATACGCGGCCACGGTTTCTGTCTTCGGCGAGTTTAATTCCTTCGTCGATTATGCTTAACACATTGATTGGCAACTTACGCACTGGCGTCTCCTTTATGAAGTCGAGGAAGTCTTCAAAAATCTCCGATGCCTGTTCCCCACATTCGTCGATCATATCTAGCCACTCGCTGTCTACGTGTTCGGCACGCATCATACCCGTAAGTACAGTTATATTCTTGATTGGAGCACGCAGATCGTGCATCATCATGCTGACGGCTTTTCCAACTGCGGAAAGTTTTTCTTTCTGCATGATCTTCTCCCGCAACTCTGCATTTTGGATCGCCTTCGCCGCATTCAGCACAAATAGCTTAAGCAGGTAAAGTTTCTCGGTTTTTAATTTTTCTTGTTTTTTCAAAACGGCAAATATGGTATAGTTGTCCATACGTGCGAAAACAATATCATCGAGTTGAATCACTTCCTCCGTACTGGGGGGAGCTGCCTTTAGGCGGGCAACCAGCTCTTCGAGATTAATCTTATCTTCAATTGAACCTATTGAGAATATCTTTTCGTATACATAATCGCCGTGCAACTTGCCCAGCAGGGCCATGTCAGTCTCTACATATGTTGCAAGCTGATCGAGTATGTTTCTTAGCAGTGAAGCAAGGTGCATCTCGTCCAGGCTTATAGAGGATATTGCTTCGATTAATTTCTCTAAGTTGCGAAGTTTGTTATAGTCGGAGGACGCTTTGATTGCAAGTTGCGTAATTTCTTCTGCTGCGTAGGGTTTACAATGATAACCCACATTTTGACCGGCTCGAGCAATAATGTCATCGATTGACCGATCACTAAATGCTGTGACGAAGATAATTTCGGCCTTGCTGTCATATTTCCTGATCTGTTCTGCAGTTTCCATCCCATCCCATCCCGGCATTCGCATATCGAGGAATATCACGGCATAGGGTTTCCCGTCTATTATTGATTTCTTCACCAATTCGAGACCTTCCATTCCATTGGCTGCTTTATGTACAGTAAAGTTCGGAATGTTACTGCCTCGCGGAGTGAGTAAGGGTTTCTCCGGCGAGTCGAATAAGATACTAGCGGCGAGGTCTACGCTTTCGCTTTCTGCACTATTCTTTCTCGGGATTAGTATCTCTTCGATGTTGTCCCGTACCATTTCCTCATCGTCGATGACGAGGACGGATGTATTGGCGGCTTCTCTCATAGGTGAAGAATTTAGAATTAGAATTAGATTTTGAATTGGATTGTGGTTAGAGCGCCTTTTTCAAATCCTTCACTTGAAATGGCGATTGTTCCCCCGTGACTTTCAATAATTGTACGACAGCTACTGAGACCGATCCCGGATCCTGAAACTTTAGTGGTGAATCCGCGTTCGAATAGCTTGCTTCCAATAGCTGCATCGAAGCCACGGCCGTTGTCTGAAATATTTAGCTCGAAGCGGCCTGGGTTGATGGTAGCAGTAATGGTTATTGTTTTTTCTTCTGCAAGAATGTCGATCGATTCGATGCTGTTTTTTATAATATTTAGAATAACCTGCATTAGGCGGGTGCGATCACCTTGAAGGATCGGTAGCTTCTCGGGTGTACTTATAATGACCTTGATCCCCCTTTTTTGGATAGTAGCAAGTAACATGGAAAGGCAATCATTGATGATACTCCTGATATTTAACGGCAATTTTTCTGGACTTTCCTGCCCCTTTGCAAATTGGCGCTGGATGGTCATGATCTCCTGGATATGGGTGATGATGTTAATCTGCTCTGTGATCGCCTTTCGGATTTCCTCTTCGTTTATTTTCTGTGTATCCGTGAGACTGCTCAACATATTTACAAGGGCGTTGGACTTGACTTCTCCGAACGCAGCGGTTATAGAGTCGCGTTGTGTGGCCAAAAAATCGGAGAGTTTTTGCATGTTGGCCGATTGCCCCTGATCAACCGATCGCTTTATCCTGTTGATGTATGACCCAAAGCCTACCAACGCATTGCCGATATCATGCAGGATATTTGTGGCGATTTCGCATTTTCCCTGGATCACTGCTTTGTCATTAGCAAGTTGATGGATCGCTTCTTGATTTTGATGCTTAGGAGTTACATCACAAAATTCGATCAGAATACAGTCCTCACACATTTTAATGACTGTAAATTCAAAATGTCTTTCAATTGTCTCACCACAGAAGGAAATGTTGAAGGCATAGGATTCATTCGAAGCGATAACTCCAGCATCTTCTGCAGTTTCAGTTATCCGATTGTTGAGAGCCGGTGCTATACAATTCAGGACCTGAAGGAAATTATTTTCCTGGATCGAAAGGGAAATAAGAATTGGTCTAAGGAGATAAGTGCCCTTAGGATTGAGATTAACGATGTGGCCTGTCTTATCAATCTCGGCAAGACCCATTGAAGAGTGCGTGAACAACAATCCTATCTTTTGGCTGGTACGGGTCAATTGGTTCTCCATGATTCGGGATTAAGGATCAATCCACCATTTTGGGTGGTAAATCGGCTGAGTGGCATTAAGAGGAAATTGCACGTTTTGTTCTTTCTGCCGACTCGAGGTAAAGTTTATTCCATTAATTCCACATTCTGAAGCCTTTAGTCAACAAGTTTGTAAATTAAGCGTTATCACCTATTGTCCTTCGGAATATCTAATAGGGTTAACAAGAAATAGCAATTAGTTTCAAAAAGAAGGGTGATAATGTTTCCGAAAGCGATTTTTTATGTCTTGTTTACACCGGTTAATTCATAATAATGCCTGCGGCAATATTTGAATTGATTATCCAAAGAATATGAACAAGCCACCTCCAAAGAAGATTAATATCTTCTTATCTCTCGAGCAGGATATCTTTCGAGGGTACTTCAATCCCCAGGATCCTGCCCCTTTATACAAACGTCAACTCAGTCATGAGTTTGAAATGTATATCATGACCAGCATTAAGTCAGCTAAGAGGAATTCCGAATTCAATTACAAGGTTAGTTACAGCACCGAAGCGGACAAGCAATATGCGGAACCGCTATCCTATGCCATTCGTCAGCACTTTATGGAATCTCGCGCAGTTGCCAGTGCAAGTTTCGAAAGATTCAAACGAAAAACGTACCTGCTCCTTTTTACAAGTCTTGCAGTCGTTTTAGTCTGCCAGGGGTTCCTTCCGATGCTCCTGCCCGAAAATGAGGATCATCGTCTCAGTTCGGGACTTACTAATAGCCTGGATGTTCTTTGTTGGGTAATACTTTGGAAGCCGATAGAGCGTCTGATCTTCTATTGGAACCCTTTCCTGAAAGACATCTCTATCTTGAGCCGGCTGGAGTTAGCAAAGATTGAAATAATAGAGATCGAGAAAAAGACTTCATCCTAAAAGTGAATCGATCATAAACGAAAGACCATGAAAAGATTTTATATTCTCCTGTTTTTAGTGCCCGTAGTTGCCTTCAGCCTTCTTTATTTTTCCATCTGGTGGTTCCTGATTGGACTTGCCTTAGTAATGACTTTTGTCATTTATAGGTTTATTGCCGAGCGATTTGCCACGGCCGAAACTAATAAAGAGATGTTAGAGAACGAGCTCGAGGACTTGCATCTTCGACTAGAGAAATCTGTCATAAAAGAACAGAAGACCAATAAAGAGGTTGAGGAAGCGAGGCAGATAAAACAGGCCTTGTTATCTGTCTTAAGCCACGAGATCAGAACTCCGATGAACGGCGTGCTCGGTATGTCGCTATTGTTAGCGGATACCACGCTTACAAAAGAGCAACAGGAGTATAATAATACAATCAGGAGTTGTGGAGAGAGTCTACTAACCACCATTAATGAACTGCTTGCAAACGACATACTCTTCTTTTCCAAGCTTCAGCAGGAAGGGAACCAACTCGAGTATACAGATTTCGACTTACGTGATGCGGTTGAGGAAACAATTGGATTGTTCGCAGATAAGACGAGTAGGTTGGATATAGAGTTGATTTGCGAAGTTGACAAAGATGTGCCGAAGCAGATCATCGGCGATCCGAATCGCCTTCGCAAGCTTTTGATTAATCTTCTTGACAACGCAGTCAAGTTTACAGTTAAGGGGGAGATTCATGTCAGCGTGATTCTGAAACCCGATGCTGAGACAGGTTATCCTCCCGTGCTCGTGTTTGAGGTACGAGATACTGGAATCGGTATTTCGGGTGAGCGCCTTAAAAAGATATTCACTGGTATTCCTGGAAAGGACTTCCGCGCGGAAGGATCGGATGTGCAAGGTTTAGGCCTGGTAGTCTGCCGTAAGCTTGTGTCAGTGATGGGAGGGACCATCGAGGCAAAAAGCCAGGAGGGGCGTGGAAGCATTTTTACTTTCAGTCTTCCCTTGACGCCCAGTCTTAAGCTGACCCGAAACCAGGAACGCCAACTGCACCTGAATGTTCTTGAAGGAAAGACTGTCTTAATAGTAGATGATAATTCGACCCACCGTACTATGTTGATGAAGCAGTTCATGCAGTGGAAGATGAACCCATTGCAGGCGTCCTCAGGTGAGCAGGCCCTTCATATACTAAAAGACGAAAAGCAGAAGTTCGACCTGGTACTCACTGACCTGACACTAATAGGCATGGATGGAAGTGAACTTGCGGGCGCAATAAAAAATGGTCATGATGACACGCCGGTCTTGCTAATGCGTCCAACTGGTAAAGAATGCAAGGAAAATAATATTGATCTGTTCGCTGGTGTCTTGATGAAGCCAATCAGACAATATGCTTTAGAGGAGAACCTGGTAAACGTGTTCAGAACTAAATCACAACCAATATCAATCAAGCCGCTTTCAGAGCATTTTGGCGCGACTTTTCCGTTAAAGATACTTGTCGCAGAAGATAACCTGATTAATCAAAAAATTATTTCGAAGATCCTCAGCAAGTTAGGATACGAGGCCACAGTGGCAAACAACGGAAAAGAGGCTTTGGAAATCGTAAGCAATGAGCCCTTTGACATAATCCTTATGGATGTACAGATGCCAGAAATGGATGGACTTGAGGCGACGCGCATGATCAGAACTTGCCTCGAAGTACAACCAGTCATCATCGCCTTGACCGCAAACGTTATGCAGGGCGATAGGGATGCATGCATGCAGGCAGGTATGGACGATTACTTAAGCAAACCCGTCGAGTTAAAAGAGCTAATGGCGCAGTTAGAAAAATGGGCGGTGGATATTAAGGCCAAAAGGGCCTAGTTAACGCGCTAGATAAGTTAGATCTAATCTGACAATCGCAGACTGACCAACGATATACAGGAATGTTATGGTTAACAAAGCGGTGGCGCACTTTTTATTACCTGGGTTTATCAATTTTATTCTACTCATTTTTCCTTTCCTTTTATAGAGAACTTCGTTCTGCCATCAGTCAGTAGAGAACCCTGCCAGCGACCTCGTTCGTTGCGAGGCCCGAATGACGCGTGTTTCTAATTGACCCCCCGCAACCTCGTTTGTTGCGAGGCCCGAATGACACGTGTTTCTAAATGACCCCCGCGACGTCGTTTGTTGCGAGGCTCTAATGAGTCTGAAGAAAATGATACCCCCCAGCGACTTCGTTTGTTGCGAGGCCCTAATGATACGTGTTTCTAATTGACCCCCCTGCGACCTCGTTTGTTGCGAGGCCCGAATGACGCGTGTTTCTAAATGCTACTGAAATCTGACCTCCCAACTCGTGACACCCCTTGCGACCTCGTTCGTTGCGAGGCCCGAATGACGCATGTTTCTAAATGCTACTGAAATCTGACTTCCCGACTCGTGACACCCCCTGCGACCTCGTTCATTGCGAAGCCCGAATGACGCGTGTTTCTAAATGCTACTGAAATCTGACTTCCCGACTCGTGACACCCCTTGCGACCTCGTTCGTTGCGAGGCCCGAATGACGCGTGTTTCTAAATGCTACTGAAATCTGACTTCCCAACTCGTGACACCCCCTGCGACCTCGTTCGTTGCGAGGCCCGAATGACGCGTGTACCAAAAGGAATAGTGAAAAAGGCCGAAGCAATCTAAACTCATCTAAAGAAACTTGATCTCGTCATGAAGATCCTTCCACGCTGGGTTCATCTTCATGATCAGAAACTCTTTTCCTGTTGCGAGAGTTATTTCGCGGGGTTTGGAAGTGTTTTTCTTAGATTGCTTCGGCCTTTTTCACTAGTCAATTAGAAACACGAGTCTTTCGGGCCTCGCAATGAACGAGGTCGCAGGGGGGGTGTATCATTTTCTTCAGAGTCATTAGGGCCTCGCAACAAACGAGGTCGCAGCGGGTGTATCATTTTCTTCAGAGTCATTAGAGCCTCGCAACAAACGAGGTCGCAGGGGTGTATCATTTTTTTTAGAGTCATTAGAGCCTCGCAATGAGCGAGGTCGCAGGGGTGTATCATTTTCTTCAGAGTCATTCGAGCCTTGCAATGAACGACGTCGCAGGGGGGTGAGTCCGCCCCGGGAAATTTCTCAACTTCCTATATGTTTCCGGGCTAGACATCGTCAGGGAAGAAGTAAGAACAACCCGCGCGACCTCGTTCATTGCGAGGCCCGAATGACTCGTGTACCAAAGGGAAAAATGAAAAAGGCCGAAGCAATCTAAACTCATCTAAAGAATTTTGATCTCGTCCTGAAGATCACAGCATCCCGGATTCATCTTCATTATCAAAAGTTCTTTCTGTTTCCTGTATGTTGCAGGGTAAGGCTGTGTTTTTCCGAGATTGCTTCTGCCTTATGTTGTGATAACAGAAAGTCCGAAACACAATTCCTTTATACTTTGCACGAGTAAAATGATCAAGACTCTTTGACATTGGGAATCGTAAAGCAAAAGCTACTCCCGGTGCCAGGTGTTGATTCGGCCCAGATCCGGCCTTTGTGGTGATCTACAATCTTTTTGCAGTGCGCCAATCCTATACCTGAACCCTCGTATTCTTTTCGAGTGTGCAGTCTCTGGAAAATCACGAAGATTTTCTCGAGATTGTTTTTGTCGATTCCAATCCCATTATCGGTGAAGGAAAATTGTGCGTTATTTCCAAAAGTTTTCGTTTGAATGGTTATCCGTGGGATGGTGCCACTTTTTCTGAACTTTATACCATTGGTGATTAGGTTTTGGAATAACTGTTTGATGCTGGTGCGATGCCCCATAATTTCTGGCAAATTCTCCGCAGTGATCTCGGCACCTGCCTCGCTAAGCGCCACACCCAGATCTGCTAGCACCTCTTTAAGAACATCGTTGCAGTCCACGGCCTGGACTTCCAGGTTAATGCCGGTCCGGGAGTAATTGAGCAGGTCGTCGATTAGTCGCTTCATGCGCTCGGTCGATTGAATGATGTAGGACAGGTAAGCCTCGCCCTTGGCGTCAATTTTCGAGTGGTATTGCCTTTGAAACAGTTCAACGAAGTTTGCAGTGGTTCGCAGAGGTTCCCGCAAATCGTGTGAGGCGATGTACACGAATTGCTCCATTTCATTATTCTTTCTTTCAAGTTCAAGATTGGCAAAATCCGCTTCCGCCCTTGCTTCTTCTGCTTCGAGTCGGGCGGTGTGTTCTACCTCATTCAATTGCACGAGCTGGGCAGTCTGTGTCTTTACAGT
Source organism: Chitinophagaceae bacterium (assembly GCA_014379965.1). Taxonomy (GTDB): domain Bacteria; phylum Bacteroidota; class Bacteroidia; order Chitinophagales; family Chitinophagaceae; genus VBAT01. The sequence continues at coordinate 27,207 of JACMKU010000169.1, read as the reverse complement.
CAGCTCGAGTATTTTTTTCTGCCTGGTAATTCGATTGATTCGGCTGCGAACTATGGCATACGCTAACCCCGCCAATACTAACACGACGGAAATGCGGAACCACCACGTTAGCCAAAATGGAGGTTCGATAATGATAATAAGGTTTCTCACGTTGGACGACCATCCACCTTCGTTGTTTAATGCCTTAATCTTGAAAGTGTACTTACCAGGATCCAGGTTAGTATACGTTGCCGTTCTGTTGGTACCGACATTGTGCCAGCTCTTGTCAAACCCCTGCAGCGTATATGCGTACTGCTTGTTTTCAGAAGCAGAGAAATTTAATGACGCGAATTCAATGGAGATGACTGACTTGTTGTACGGGAGGGTAATCTCCCTTGTCTCGGAAATATCCTGTTTCAGGATGGACTCATCGGCGTCATTTTTGGCGATGGGCACTTTCTTATTAAAAATTTGAAAATCGGTAAGGACCAGTGGAAAGTTGAAGGCGTTTTCCCGGATGCTATCTGGATAGAATTCATTGAAGCCGTTGATCCCACCGATGTACATCGCCCCTGCACGACTTTTACAAAAGGCCCGCATTTTGAATTCATAGGATTGTAGCCCATCCTGCACTCCATAGTTCTTGAACTGCCTGGTGCGGGGATTCATTCTGGAAAGACCCCTGTTGGTTGTGATCCAAAGGTCGCCATTCTTGTCTTCAAGTAACCCTAGAATGATGTTATTTGGTAGGCCGTTGCTCGTATTATAGAGGGTGAAGAAGTTTTTGCGTATATCAAGGTGATTAAGCCCTGCCATTGTGTTGATCCACAAGTTACCCGTCTTATCTTCATAGACATTGTTGATACGGTTATCACTTAGGCTATTGCTCCCATCTTGGTGCATGTAACGGGTAAAAGTTCTGGTTTTCGTGTCAAAAACCTGGAGACCCGCGCCATCCGTGCTGATCCAGAGTTTACCGTTCCTGCCTGCTGTGATGGAATGAATTTTCTTTGAACTGATGTTCGAAGTTCCATCATCAAACCTCGTAAAGTCCTTGGTTTTCGGGTTATAGAGGTTCAATCCTCCGTTGTAAGCGCCGATCCAAATGTTCTTGTCCTGATCTTCAACCAACACCCATGCGTTATTACTGCTGATCGTCGACGGCTTGGCGGGATCATTTTTGAAATGTGTGTATGTATTCAGCTTAGGATTGAATAGTGTAAGTCCATCTGCCCAGGTACCAACCCAGAGATTGCCGTTGCTGTCCTCTAAAACACCTAGTACATAGTTGCCGCATATGCTTTGTTTGTTACCGGGTTCATGTTTGAAACGTTTGAAGGATTTTTTTACCGGATCATATAGTGATACCCCACCACCGTCTGTGCCGATCCAGATGCTTCCATTAGCACTCTCAGTCATATTGAGGACATTGTTATGACTCAAACTATTAGGATCCGATGTATTCTTGAAATGGGCGAATCTGTTCGCGTCCTTATTGAATACGTTTATGCCGCCAGCAAAGGTTCCAACCCACATTGAACCGTATGTATCCCTGTAAATCGAATAAACAGAATTATGACTAAGGCTCTTATTGTCTACCCTATCGTGTTGGTAATTGTAAAACTGGCCGGTGGCAGGGTTATAAATACTCAGACCACCATTTTCTGTTCCGATCCAGATATTTCCCGCATTATCTTCGTTAATTTCTAATATCACATCGCTACAAATGCTATTTACATTCTTAGTGTCGTGACGGAAACGTTTAAATAGTTGCTTATCGGGGTCAAATTGGTTAAGCCCGCCTCCAACAGTCCCTATCCACAGGAGATTACGACTATCCTGGAAAATGGTAGAGACGTTGTCATTGCTTAGAGAAGTTGGATCTGAAACCCGGTTCCTGTAACGGGTAAATGTTTTCGTATTCCTATCGAAGAGGTTTAGACCACCTCCAAAGCTCCCAATCCATAGTCTTTTCTTGTTGTCCTCAAATACGCATCTTGTATTATTGTCACTAATACTAGTGGCCTTTTCCCGATCGTGGACAAACCTCGTGAACCTTTTTTTCGATGGTTCATAATAGTCGAGACCACCATCCTCTGTGCATATCCAAACATTGTCGTTAGCATCAATAGTAAGATCGGTCGCCAGATCGCTGCTGAGACTATTGGAATTACCTGGATCCGATTTGAATTGAGTAAAACGGTCCTTTTTCTTATCATATCGATTGATACCCCCGCCACGAGTCGTCACCCACATTTCGCCCTTTGAATCTTCTACAATCCCGGTAACGTAGTTGTTACTGATACTGGTGGAATCATTAGGGTCGTTCTTATAGATAGTAAACTTGTAGCCATCATATTTATTCAGACCATCCCGTGTGCCGAACCACATGAAGCCGCGGCTATCCTGCATGATACACATGATATGATTTTGAGACAGGCCTGAGTTAATGTCGAGATGATCGAACCCAATATCCTTGCGCTGTGAGTAAGCAAACGAACACACGAGTTGCGCCACAACGAGGCACCATATCCGCACTATTCCCCATGTAGACCTACATTTCTTAAGGGTTTCACGCAGAGGTGTAGAGACGCAAAGGAATATGTACATGTACACTGTCGCCCTCCGAGGACTTTGGACTATAGTGTCCGCAGACAAGTAAAGGGTGCTACATTCGTGCGACGTCTGGGCCAATGCGTTCTTACTTAAGGGGTACATTTGTAAAGTATTTTTCCATGACTGCTGTAATCTTCTCCGGCGTCAATGGTTTATTCTCGAACCCCGAAATCTCCGGGATTGCGGTGGCGCGAAGTTTGTCCTCAGGAAAAAGCGAAGTCGTGAGCATGACTACAATGATTTTTCGGCTGACATTGAGTTTGCGATATTCTTCGAGAAACTCCCAACCATCCATGGCGGGCATGTTAATGTCGAGGAATATCAAATCCGGGCACGGATAGTCTGTATTTCCCTTCTCTGATTCACTCTTAGGCAAGTAGTCAAGCGCCTCCTGGCCACTTTGCAGCACTCTGATGTTTTCAGTACAGCCGGATTCCTCCAGGATCATCTGGGTAAAGAAATTTGTGGGTTCATCGTCATCAATAACGAGGACGCAATTTAATTTGGGGTTCATTAGTTATTGTTTTGAGGGATGGTGAAATAAAATGTCGCGCCATGTCCTAGCTGTGATTCCAGCCATATTTTTCCTTTATGCAGTTCTACGATCTTCTTGCAATGGGATAGGCCGATGCCGGATCCTGTATATTGGCTGCGCGTGTGTAGTCGCTGAAATATGATAAATATTCTTTCGTTGTGTTCCTTTGCGATACCTATACCGTTATCCGAAAAAGCGAACTGCCACGAACCATTTGTTTGCGAAGCTGAAATGGCGATCTTCGGAGCCGTGTTCACCTTTCGAAACTTTATTGAATTGAAGATTAGATTCTGAAAAAGATGCTTGATCTCTGTTTCGAAACCTTTGATCCTGGGAAGAGAAGTAGATGTGATTTGCGTACCCGTTTCCGTTATGGCAGTATCCAGATCCTCAATAACTTCACGCAACACGTCATTGCAATTCACATCTTCGACGTGCTTTTTGTTGCCGATCAGTGAGTATTCAAGCAGGTCGGTGATAAAAGCTTTCATGCGGTTGGAAGCCTGGGAAATGTAAGTAAGATACTTGTCGGCCCGCTCATCCAGTTTGCCTTTGTATTGGCGTTGTAGCAGGTCCGCGAAACTAGAGGTTGTTCGCAAAGGTTCCTGCAAATCATGGGAGGCAACATATGCAAACTGCTCAAGTTCCTTATTTTTTCGCTCGAGTTCTCTATTTTGGATGGCAAGATTTTCTTCCCCTGATTTCAGATCCTCGCGCATGGCTAACAATGCCTTGCCCAGGCTATCGGAATCACTTAGGGGTTGGAAGGGTACATCAAAATTCCTAAGACCAACTTCACGGGCGAAAGTGGCAGTGGCTTGTAATTTTTCGGAGAGGTTGTTCACCGATTGGACCATTTTTCCAATTTCATCATTATTGGCTTCATGATCTATTTTCTGTATGATTCCCTGGCCGAGGTTATTAATGATCCCCCTTATTTCGTGAACGGGCCCTATTATTACCTTCGTCATATATATTGAGAGCAGAAACCCCGCAAGGATAATGGTCATTCCAAGGATGATGATAAATAGGCGTAACCTCATGGACGCGTTATCCAGGTTCACGTTCTCCTGGTCTCTAACTCTTGTACCGTGCGAGTGGATTGAATTGAGAGAGACCATCAGGTACCTGGTACGTGGTAGGATCTCTTCCTCGAGGATTCGTTCGGATTCCAACTTGGTAACAGGATCATCGTAGTCCCCAAACTTGCTCAGCGATGTCATGATTGATTTTTCAATCTTCATCAACTCTTCGAATCCGTTTAAAACGAGGTTGAGAGAATCTGGCCAGACTTTACTCTCCCATTTTGAGGAATAACCCAGGAGCCTAGTTTTCAGCAGGTGGTAATCTTCTTCGTGCAATTTTGCCAGCATTTTTTTATCCTCTTGGTTGGACCTAAGGAAAACCCAGTTGGTTGTGTACATTTTTGACTCAAGCATTATTTTCTTGAAATCATCCAGCGCCTGTAAGGAGGGATCTACGTTCTTAGAGAGCCTGTCAGATAATTGCCTGTTATGGCTAAGAGTTATGTTGGTAACTATCCCGTTTGCTATGAACAGTAATACCAACAGCGAGAAGCTCCAGTAAATTCGTTTCTTTATGCTGATATTTTTAAATAAGTTTTTCATGATATTATCGGACGGCCAGCGAAAGCTTTTTTAGATTTTAGAATTCATAGTTTACCCCGGCCATGAATGTGAACGGAACCCTGTCTGTGCGGAAGAATTCTCTCTGTCCATTGTTTAACACATTCTTGCCTGTGGCTGAAATGTGAAGCCCGTTTGCCAACACGTAGGAGGCAGAAACATTGATCAGTAGTTTTGGATCAATGCGGTCAATGCCACGCACGGCGACCCACGCCCTGCGCGCCTGGATAAACGAATGAATCTTTGGTATCGTGTGAGTCATAAGATGATGAATGTGGGTGAGAGCCATATTATAAATCGAAATTTATCCCCGCTATTAGCATAAAGGGTGCTGTGTCAGACTTGAAAAATTCTCTGGATTGATCGTCCAGCATATTTCTGGCCGAGGCCATGAGACGTACTTTTTTCATCGGCTGGTACGATACACTTGCATTTAAAATAAGCTTTGCAGGAATTTGGTCGATACCACGTACACCGTCCGCGAATAGGGAGTTGGTGGCGTGATAGTAGGTTTGTGCCGAATAGTAATAGCCACTTAGATTTAAGTTCCATTGCGTACAGGGTACGTAATTGATCGCCATGCCGCCAAACACAGTAGGTGTGCTCTCTAGTTCGACCTTCGTACCCATCTCGGAGTTGATGTTGTTGACAGCAGGGTTGTTGTTCACAAAGGGGCCGGAGGCTTCCGCGGTATTCAAATATGATGAATAGTTGCTTACTGTAGAGTGTTGCAAAGTGATAAATGGCCTTGCCGTGAATTTTTTCGACTGGTAAGTTGTAGACAAAGTAATTCCCTGTTGATGATGGGTGACCGGCAGATTGGTAGCAATGAAAGGAGTGACATAGGTGGTGTCATTACCACTAAGCTGCTGGTAAGTTCCATGTATAGCGATACTACTGTAGTTCTTTGATCGGATATCGAATAATTCCACATCGACGGAGAGCTTTTGCGAGAGGATGCCGCGGTAGCCTAATTCAAGTAGGTTGGAGGTGAGAAGCTTGAGGTTTTTATTTCCTTCCATTGCTAGCTTCATATATTTCTGGTACCCGATCTGCATATTGGCTATTGTTTGATCTACATAAGTGTCATAAATATTCGCCGAACGCGGGGCACGGGAAATTACCCCTCTGATCAGGTGTTTTTTATCGAGTTTGTAAGTAACAGCCAACTGATAAGATAGATATGCCGTGTCTGGGAAGTTAAATTTGTTCAATGCAAGCCCGCCGACGAAGCGAAGTTTATCATCAAGCATTTTGTATTCTCCCCTTAAGGACGCTGTGTTGGTGGTAATAATGCCCCGAGAATTGAATATTCCTGTCTTATTTACAAGGTCTGAATACTTTGTATCGTCGTAGATCGCACTCCTGTAGCCTATTCCTGGTCTGAGAATCAGGTTTCCTTTCGAGAAACTATATTCTATGTTGGCGTCGACCGTATTGAAATCGTACTGACTTCCCGGGGCAGTTGGACTCTGTCTTCCTTTGTTGTACGATAATTGGGTTGAGAACTTTTTAATGGATGCGTTAAGATCGATATAGGTACTGGTAGAATTAACTGTCGACAACGGCGTCACGCCATTCTCGGTTGATACTTTCTGTACACTTGAATTCTGTTTTCCAGCAGACAGTGTAAACTTGACATCGCTATCCTGATCGAAACTTAGGAACGCGTTGACCCCATGTTTCTTCATGGCCAAATGCGTGTGGGGTATGTCGAGGTTTACAGTGTCATTCAGTATTGAGATGGAGTAGTCGGGTTGCTCTCGCCACTCATTCCTGAAAAATTCATAATAGGATTCTTGCGTTCTGTCACGTAGCTGGATATTACCCGAACCGATCAGGCTCCACTTGCCTTTACGGTATCCGATGGATGCATTGTTGATATAAGTATTGTAGCTTCCCTGGCGAGCATTGGCAACAACGTAAACGCCCTCATTTTTTACCTGCCTGGTGATGATGTTAATTACGCCACTGACGGCATTGGGCCCATAGAGTGCCGCAGCTGGTCCACGCACTACTTCAATCTTCTCCACGTCATTGAGATCTATCGGAAGGGTTTCCCAGAATGTCCCCCCCTTTAAGTAGTTGTAAATAGGTCTGCTATCGATCATCACAAGTGTCGTGGTTGAATTCCCTTCAAATGGCGCATTCGAAGGCACATTATCCATTCCGCGTAAATAAATATCGTAGTTGCCATTACTCTGTTCCCTAACGATCATTCCCGGTACAAGCCGCAGTGCCTCCATAATGGAGGTACAGCCCGTTCTAAGAATTTCTTCACGGGTAACTACTGAAGCTGAGAGGGGCGCGTCGAAAAGGAATTCCGTTTTCTTGGATACGGAAACTATCCTGACGTTTAGCAACGCCTTCAGACTGAGATCGTCAAATTGACCGGCACTAGCTGTGTCTGATTGCGCATTCAGTTGACAAAGTCCAAAGACAGCGAGTGTTGAAAGGGTAATGATTTTTTTAATGTGGTTTTTCACGGAAGTCTTTTTACAGGGTGACTTATGGTACTCGGTTTGAAGTACATTGTCTAGTTTATTATTTTTCCAAGATTCAGTAATTCTGAGGCGATGCTTAGTTCGCGCAACAGAATATTTTTTTTATTTATTTCCAGCTTCAGTCTATCTGATACAATGCTGAAATTGATGCACGCGCCTTTCTTCGCCAGGCCTTCAGATTCAGTAACAAGAAGGGTAGAGCCTATCGCAATCCTGGCTAATATGTACTTAATGTTATCACTTTCGTCGTCAGGTACAAAAAGGATATGGCAGCTAAAGATTTGGGCTGTTGTAGAAAAACGTTTTATGACGATACGTTGATTTCCCACCACCTTATTAAAAACATTCTTCTTCAGTTGGTCATACATCGGAGAATCACCAGCGACACCTATGATAAAGTCGCCAGATTTCCGATCAGCGGGCCAGTCAATATATTTTGTAAAGTGGTATACTATGTTAGCTTGTACGGCATAGTCGGATTCACTCTGCGCCTCCGCCCTCGTTAGGGATTGCAGAAGAATGATCATGACGAATCCGATCTTTATGAGCAGCTTCCGACTTACCGTGTAAAATATTGGAATGAATCCTTCGCCGGTATCTTTAGGAATTAATGGGCCATCCTGGCTTTTCTCTCCGAATTGAGCGAGATGTGTCGGATGGTGGTTTAGTAATTGCATAGGATCTGGATTGGATATATCGTCGAGTCAGAACAACGGCTGGCTGTTGTTGAAATGATTCACCATTGCAGCGGTATTTTTTAGCTTGAGCTTCTTTAGGATGTTGTATCTATGTACTTCGACGGTCTTAGCGGAAATACACAGTGGATCCGCTATCTCCTTCGATGAGAGCCCTTTCTTAATGAGTTCTATGATCTCGATTTCTCGCTTGGAAAGTGAATTGAAGCCATCGAGGCCCTCCGTTCCACTCACCATGCAATCCGAAAGTATATTCTTTATTTCCTCGCATATATACTTCCTGCCATTGTGGACCTCTACGATAGCCTTGCACATTTCCTTACAAGAAGAGTTCTTAGTCACATATCCCATTGCCCCTTTCTGCATCATTTGGCGTACAAATGCAGGCTGGGTGTGCATACTCACTCCCAATAGTCTCGTCTGGGGCGACACTTCCTGGATCCGCTGGCCGGCAACGATGCCATTCATTCCAGTGAGGTTAATATCCATGATAGCAATATTTGGACGCAGGCTTCTGGCTAGTTCTATTGCAGCTTCGCCACTATCGGCTTCCGCCACTACCTTGAAGCGTGGGTCAGCGTTGAGAATGAGGCTCCACGTCTCGCGCACTAGCTTATGGTCATCTGTTATCAGGATTGTGATCTTTTCCATATATGAAGTTGGTTTTAACGTTTATCAGAATTTCGTATCAGTTATGCGTTATACAAAGTCGATTAAAAGAAGGCGTTGATGCCAGAATTCCTGTAAATACCACCACAAGTTCACAACCCTCACCTGGGCTTGAGACAATCTTCACTTTACCATTGAACAAGCCCGCACGACTAACAATATTTCTTAGGCCCACTCCTGTTTTCTTTTGCACTGGATCAAACCCAATACCATCATCCTTAACTCGCAATTCCACGCCCTCGCCATCATCCATGAGTCGAAGGCAAATAGTGACTACTTTGGCGCCGGCATGCTTAATAATGTTATTCAGTTGCTCTTGTACGATCCTGTATATAGTTAGTTTTTGGCCCTTCTGCATGCTCTCTTCGGAAAATCCATTCCATTGTTTATCGATGAATAGCTTGCCTGTGTCAGCGATGGGATGGATCAACTCCTCAAGCGCAGTCAGCAGTCCAAATTCCTCGAGTGAGGGCGGAAGTAAGGAGTGAGAGAGCTTCCTGATCTCTTCAGTAGCCAGGACGACACATTTTTTGCCTTTGATGATCATATCTTTTTTTAGCCTGGGTGCAGAGACAGCATAATCAAGATAGAGCTTAGCTGTTGCCAGGATCTGGTTAATATTGTCGTGCAATTCTATGCCGAGTTGCCCACGTTCTTTTTCCTGACCTTCGATAGTGGCTTCGGTGATTGCAAGTTGCTGGAGATGGCGAGCGGCGTCCAATTCTGCTCCTAACTTGAGTTTTTCAGTAATGTCATTTATCTGCGCCTGGCGAACCTTCTTACCGGCGTATTCTATCGTGTAGATGAAAATTTCTACTGCCATCTCTTCACCACTCTTCTTTGAGTGATGCCAGAGTCGCTCAGGCGCATCACCTTCCGAGGGGCAAACCTGAGGATTTACTTTCTGCTCACCGCTATGACAGAGATCGAGAATGCTTAATTGAAGAAATTCTTCCCTGCTGTACTGGTATTTATCGAGCGTGGCATTATTGCATTCAATTATTTTTAGGCTTTCGATATCGTAAAGAAACATCGGGAACGGGTTGTCGTAGAAGATCTGTCGATACTTTTCTTCTGAAGCCCTGATCAACTCTTCAGCTTGCTTCTCTTTAGTGATATCCCACAAATTGCATACAATGGCGCCAACATGAGGATCGTTTAGTAGATTGGTGATTATCTTATCGCACCATTTGTAATAACCTTCTTTATGACGTAAGCGCAACTGGAGCCTGCCAATGTAGGCAGGGTCTTTTATAGTGAGTTCCATTTCTTGAGTTAACAAGGCAATGTCCTCAGGATGTACAATCTTTTTCTCATTTACTCCCATGTACTCATTTTCAGAATATCCAAGGATGCTGGTAATCGCAGGAGTAGCATAAAGAATTATTCCATCCAAAGAGATGAGGGTTTTCATGTCTGGGCTACGCTCAATAAGTACCCGGAAGAGTGCTTGTTGTCTCACCATAGCCGCCTCAACGTTTTTGCGTGGTGTAATGTCCTGTGCTGCGCCTATAATTCGGATTGGCTTTCCCACAGCATTTCTAACAATATAGCCTTTATCGCATATGAACTTGTAGGTACCGGATGCGGCGAGAAATCTATACTCCAGCTCAAATGAATCTTTCTTTCCCTGATGCTTGATGTCCTGCATCGTTGTCAACACACGGTCGAGATCATCTGGGTGAATTCTTTCGTTCCAGGCCTCAATATGTTCAATCGCGCTATTGGAAGAGAATCCGAGAATGTTTTGCACGGCGCTTTCATCGCGGTACACAAGACCTGTTTCGAGGTCCAAATCCCAGATCAGGTCGTTCGTCGCCTTTGAAACGAGTTCATATCGTTTGTTAGCTTCGCGGATACTCACAAGGCTCCGCTTGCGTTCGATGCTGTATAGAATAGTTTTAGCGAGCAGTTTCTCATCGAAATCACCTTTAGAAAGAAAATCCTGGGCACCGCCAGCGATAGCTTCCTGCGCCGTTTTTGTGTCCGACAAACCAGATAAGATAATCACCGCCGAATGTTCCATATTTGCCTGCAGGCGATGAAACGATGACAGCCCGTTGCTGTCCGGGAGGTAAAGGTCAAGGAACACAACATCCGGCTTGGAGGTGGTCAGGATTTCTATCGCCTCGGCCAGAGTCTCCGCCAAATGGATTTCTGACAAGGGAAGAGTGGACAACTCGATGCACTCTTTTAATAAGAGGAAATCGCCAGGGTTGTCTTCGACGACCAGGATTTGCAACGGTTTATTTGGTAGTATTGATTTCATCAATTAGGTAGCTTTTGTAGTTAGTTCGACGGCGCTTTCTGTCTGGTCTGTTTTTTTGATGGTGAAGAGAAAGCTGGTTCCTTTTCCGAATTCCGATTCAATCCATATGGATCCATTATGGCGATCGATTATCTTCTTACAAATAGCCAGGCCAATACCAGTTCCGGAGTAATTGTTCTTATTGTGTAGTCGTTGGAAGATCAAGAAGACTCTTTCGTAAAACTTTTCATCGATGCCAATGCCATTATCTTTTATAAAAAATTGCCAGTGGTCACCCTTGTCTTCACTTCCAATTTCGATCGTTGGAACCGCGGACTGATTATATTTCAGAGCGTTGCTCACCAGATTCTGTAAGACTTGTGTCATCTGTGTTGGGCTAGCTACGATATTGGGCATCAGGTGCACTTTTATAGTTGTCCCTGTATCACGGATTTTATCTGAAAAAGTAGCGAGGACCTGGTTTACTAAAACTGACATATCCGTTTCTACACGTAGATCGCTGTTCGACCCAGCCCTTGAATATTCGAGGAGGTCGAGTATCAACCGGTTCATTCGTTCTGCTCCTTCAACCGCGAAGGTGATGTACTGGTTGGCGGTCTCATCAAGCTGTGACTTGTATTTTTTCTCGAGCAGCTTAACGAAACTACTTACCATTCGCAAAGGCTCCTGAAGATCATGGGATGCGATATAAGCAAAACGCTCTAACTCTTTATTTGAATCAAGCAACTCTTCGGCTCTCGCGTTTAACTTTTCGTTCAACTCCCGAAAGGCATTTTCTCGTTCCTTACGTTCGGTGATCTCTTTGAAGAATACCGAAAGGCCTTCATCCGAAGGGTATGCCGTGATCTCAAACCACCGACCGAGTGGGGGGTAGAAGTCCTCGAAGCTCACCTGCACCTCTTCGTCCATGGCGCGATGATATTCTACATAAGACTTCGTTTCCACTGCGTTCGCGTATACATCCCAAAAATGATTTCCTATTATATTGGCCCTTGGCATTGAAAGAATGCGTTCTGCTTCCTTATTCCAATAGGTTACGACCCAATTTTTGTCTACCGAAAAGAATGCATCTCGTATGCTTTCGAGGATGGCGCTATTCTTCTCATGGGCTTTATTTAGCAGCTGTGTAGCTAACCTGCTTTGGGTCACATCGCGTGAATGGCAAGCCGTACCAAGGACTTCTTTGTCCTGGAGAATAGGGTAGAATGACAATTCTGTCCATGTGGGCGTGGGGAGGTGAGTGTATTCTGTCTCGGTAAAATTTTCACCCGCCAGCGCTCTATTATAGTACTCCGTCATTTGGCCCATACTATCATCATTCAACCCAATTGAGAAGACGTTGCTACCTTTCATCAATTGTTTTCCAAGAACCGACCTCATTCTTTCATCGAAGGCTTTATTGAATGTAATCAGGCGAAGATCACAATCCACACTCCACATGAGATCGTTTGTATTGTTAATTAGCGCCTTAAGGTTATTGCTATCAAAATCCCTTTCCCGTTCCTCGTGGCTTCGCTCGGAGGTATCGCGGGCGATCGCTAACATATTGCCGTTTTGAAGTGATTTTACACTCAGTTGGACATCGGCGGGGGTGCCATTCTTGCATGTGACGATTCTCTGCCCAATCGTAAACTGCGCCCCGTCCGGTTGTTCAATTTCGGGTAGGGGAATCTCGCCTGTTTCACTTTGAAAGAGGTCATTTATGTTAAGACCTCGAAATTCGTCCTGTGAGTATCCCGTGCAGGAGGCCGCCGCTTCATTGAAATAGAGAATCTGGCCTAGTTTGGTAAATACGATAATACCATCTGGGATTTGATCGATGGGGATATTAGGAACAGCAGCTAATTTAACGTTGGAAGTGTTTAAGCCATTTCTTCGGTCACCTGGTTCAGGGGAATGATAGGAATTGAAGGGCTCTGCAGCGTTTTTCATAAGGAATAGGGTTAAACGACTATCGGCATCCCCATGACTCATTACACAAGTGTGTGAGAATTTGGTTCAACTCATAGTTGGTTCGTCTTCCTTACAAATATGAGCTTTGCGGAGTAATTAAACTGTAGTCAGCTGGTACGTTTTGATGTAGTTGAAAGCGTGTGTCGTATAAGTGTTAGCGCTTAAACAACTTTAAACTTAGAGAGGACCACTTCAGAATTCGGAGCCCACATAAACAAAAAGGAAAATATGTGCATTAGTTTGCCGATTCGATTACCGATTTAAACACCTAATGCGAGGTGAGAGTTTTCCATGCGTCCCACCCTGCCCCGGCTTAGTGATAAACCTTATAGAATTTATCGAACCTTGACAAGAGATCACAAGGGGAGCGACCTGTTGGTATGATTACACGATAATGGTTTTTTACGTATAAAGAATTGTATTAGCAATTGGTGTTCTTGTTCGAAGAATATTGTAGAGTCTGCCCTATTGGGCAAAAAAAAGGGCCAGAATAGAAATTCAGCCCTGTTAAAAATCCAATATCCTATGAAAAACCAAGACGAAGTTAAGTCTATCGTTGGATGGTGCATATACCACGTTTATGGTATTTTTTGCCCCCACTGTATAGATGCAATTATGACCGAATGACCCGTAAATATTAGAATAATATCCAATTGACTTCTCTCAATTGAGTTTAAAATTGCCCTTTCCAGGGGGTAGAATTGCCCTTTTTGCCTCGTGGACTTGTTGGCTTAATCCTTGATCCTCATAGTGAGATACAAATTACAAATGTGGTAAGAATGGAGAAAGCGAATACAAGGAAGCCGAGGATAATAATAGCGGACGATGAAGCGGATGTTCTGATGCTGATGGAGGTCATTCTCAGCCGGGAGGGGTTCGATGTTGAAGTCTCCCCGAATGCAGAAAACCTCATGGATAAGGTCACGCGACAACCACCTGACATCATTCTTTTAGATGTCAGGATGCAAGGAGTAGATGGCGAGGCGATCTGTAAGCAGCTAAAGACAGATAGGAAGACGAAGAAAATTCCAATCATATTATTTTCGGCAAATTCCGACCTCGAACAAATTGCCTCGAACTGTGGAGCCGACGATATACTTCGAAAGCCTTTCAGGGCTGATGTTGCAAGAGAGAAATTCAACCGTATCCTTGCGAAGTCAAGTTTCGGGCTAATCAGGCGGTTTCATTCCTAAGTACCCCCGTTGAATTTCTAAGTCGCAAATTGGCTAACTTCGGTCTTCAAAATTTTGACCTAGGTATGCCGTCTCCCATAACTAAGCGAAACAACGTTCACATATTCGGTAAGGGCAAACAACCCATGCTTTTTGCTCACGGATTTGGTTGCGATCAACACATGTGGCGTTACCTCACTCCCGCATTCGAAAACGATTACAAAATTATTCTATTTGATTATGTTGGGTCTGGTCACTCAGATCCTGCTGCCTATAATGTGGAACGATACAGTTCGCTGCAAGGGTATGCAATGGATGTTCTTGAGATTTGCGAGGAGCTTAAATTATCTGAGGTGATCTTTGTCGGCCATTCCGTGAGTTCAATGGTAGGAATACTTGCCGCCATCGCAAAGCCTGAATATTTTCAACACCTCATATTAGTTGGCCCATCACCATGTTATATAAATAATGGTGAATACGTGGGGGGATTCGACAGAAGCGACATCGAAGGAATGCTGGAGACGATGGAAAAAAATTATATCGGGTGGGCGAATTTCCTGGCCCCAAACATAATGGCCAATCCTGAAAGCCCTGAACTGGCCGAGGAACTCACCCAAAGTTTTTGTGCTACTGATCCAGAGATCGCGAAGCAGTTTGCCGAAGCAACGTTTTTCTCCGACAACCGGCACGACCTGGCTAAGGTCACTACACCTTCGTTGATCCTGCAATGTTCGGAAGACATAATTGCGCCAATAGAGGTTGGGGAATATATGCGTTCTGCGCTTCCACGCAATAGCTACCGACAGATGAAAGCAACGGGACATTGCCCTCATATGAGCGCCCCGGAAGAAACTATAGATCTTATAAAGGAATATCTAACAAGCGCAGGCTGATGCTAGATCTTTCGCAGCATGCTCCATGCTTTTATTTTGCAGCCACTGACAGTGGAACTCTGATAGAGGTAAATGATCTACTTAGCACTCACCTCGAATATGAAAGAGAAGAATTACTTCACCAACCGGTCGAGAAGATTTTTCCCATTGCAACCCGTGTGTTCCAGCAAACACACCTGATACCCCTTATAAAGCTTAAAGGAAGCGCGAACGAGATCTACATTTCACTCCAAAGCAAATCGAAGAAGCAGATTCCCGTGCTGTTGAATGTGGTAAGGCGCAATTGCGATGACCAGATGATTACTCATTATGCGGGTATCATGGTACTGCATCGAAAGAAATTTGAAGAGGAGTTGATTGCGTCGAGGAATGCTGCCGAATCCGCGTTATTTGAAAACACTGCATTGTTGCAAACGAAGAAAGAATTACAGGAAAATTTTGAGCGCCTGGATCAGCAATTGAACATCACTCATAAGCAGAATGAAGAGCTTGTCCAGTTTAATCGTGTAGTAACACACGATCTTGAAGAGCCTCTTCGCAAATTATCGCTATTCATACAGCTACTTCGCGAAGCAGAGGGCAAAGAATCGCGGAATGCTGTTCTCGAGAAGCTTGTGCGGGTTTCGGGTCAATTGTCCGGCATTGTCTCAGGTCTGCAACAATACGTATGGGTAAATGAAACGCGCGTATCAAAACGAGTGATCGACATTCATGCAATCCTTCCGGGGGTACAAGCCCAATTGCAGAATGAGTACCCGGATGCCGGACTCGAAGATGTGGCTAATTCATTGCCTCATATTCATGCCGACAGTAAGCAAATGAGTTTGCTATTCTATCACCTGTTGTCAAATGCGATCCGTTTTCGCCAGCCAGGAATGTCGGCCGTTGTGGAAATCAGTTCGACCGATATTCAGCAAAACCAGTTCAGAAGGATTGAGGGGAAGTACAAATTCTCCAATTTCACGCGCATCCTTGTGCGGGACAATGGAATTGGGTTCGATCCTCAATATAAGGACCAGGTATTCGAGCTTTTCAAGAAGCTGCATCCAGTAAGCGGACAGGGAGTCGGTCTTTCGCTTTGCCAACGCATAATGGAAAATCACGAAGGAAGTATTTCCATCACGAGTGAACGGGGAAAGGGGACCACAATTACCTTATTGCTGCCGAATGCGTCTGGGATTGAGGACGAAAAAGCAGCCCGGATTGACTGAATACATTAAATTTGCTTGATATAGTATGCAAGGAAGTAAGACTATCTTATATGTAGACGATGACGAGGATGACAGGGAATTGCTCTCTGAAGCAATCAACGAGATCAATCCGGCAGTCAATGTGGTCTTCGCGGTGAATGGCATAGAGGCAATGGATTATCTCAACAACACGGAACAGACTAATGGCAAATTTCCATGCCTGGTAGTATTGGACATCAACATGCCTTATCTGGATGGTCGCCAGACTTTCTTACGCATAAAGAAGGATCCCAAGTTTCAGAAGCTACCCGTCATCATTTTCACCTCCAGTAAAAACCCAAATGATAGAGCACTTTTTCAAGATCAAGGTGTTGAATTGATTACCAAGCCAAATGATATCCATTACCTGACGTCGATTGCGAATCATATGCTTTCGCATTGCTGATTGAGTGGTTGAATCGGATGACTAAGTTGACTAGTTGATTAAGTTGACTAAGTTGATTAAGTAGATTGAGATTCCCAACGTATGATAGTTATACTTGTGAGATTTTCATAAAACTTTATTAGGCTGCTTCGCTCTTAATCAACCTAATCAACTCAATCAACTAATCAATCAGATCAATGCCTGAAAAACACTCAACATTCTGGCAAGACACGCTCCTGGTCGCCTCACATATCCTACTCTCACTTATCCTATTTTCTGTTGCAATTGGTATATTGGTATTTCTTGTGCGCGGAAAGCTGCGGAAGTACAAGCCGAGGGATATGGCGGTATTCAATGCCCTAACCCGTTGGACCAGCCCGGCCATGAACAGGATCATGCTTTTCATTACCCTTCTTGGAAAACACCAATTTCTTATTCCGGCCAATCTTCTTCTAATCGCGTATTTCCTGTTTGTGAGGCACTATACGTGGTTCTCAATAAGGGTAGTTGCCATTGGGCTAAGCAGTACGGCTCTTATGTTTCTCCTAAAATCCCTTTTTAAGCGAAAGCGTCCCTTGGAGCCATTACTCCATGCAGTCAGGGGCTTGAGCTTCCCCAGTGGGCATGCCATCATTGCCGTTACTTTTTACGGCTTGATCATCTATATTATCGATCACACGATTGACATCAACTGGATACGAGTAACATTGACTGCACTGCTGGTGATATTAATTCTACTGATCGGCTTCAGTCGCGTGTATCTGCGCGTGCATTATGCGAGCGATGTCCTGGCGGGATTTATCATCGGGTTGCTGTGGCTGTATATCTCGTTGTTTGTACTCGGAAGGGTGGAGGAGTTAATTTTGGCAAGAGATGTGGGGGTAACGTTTAACGTTTAAGGGTTTAACGTTTAACGTTCTTAAGGCTGAGCACATCTTACCGAAATATAGCACCCTAGTTCAGATAGTTTTTAATAACTGAATTGCTTTGACTCTAAAGTAAGGTTCCACTGTAGGAACGTTAAACGTTAAACCCTTAAACGATATTTATTTCGTAATGACCGTATCTGTCGAATGCACTACCCCATTAGATATTTTTAACTCCTTCGCGTAGATAATTCCTCCGTCAATGCTGACACTGCCATTCTTAACTTCAACCAGGAGTTCCTTTCCATTGAGAGTTTGGAGTTTGTCACCGTCTTTAAATTCCTTGAATTGAATCTTCCCGCTGACAATGTGATTGTTCATCAGGTCGGCTAGTTTAGACCGGTTCTGTGGTTCAAGTAAGTTATCGAAATGGCCTTTTTCCAATTTCGCAAAAGCGAGGTCGGAAGGAGCGAAGAATGTATATGGACCCGTGCTGCTGAGTATTTGGTCGAGGTCGGATGCATGGACACCTTTCTTCAATGTTTTGAGATTCTTGTCGGTATTGACTACCTGTGTGATATTAGACATAAAATAAAGGTTTATTTGCTGGCAGAATAGCCGGCAACAGGGTAAGGTACGCTTTAATAACCGGGGATGATATTAATGTTTGGGTTACGGGATAGAGGTGAATTGTGAGTAGTGAGTGGTGAATGGACCCCGTATTTCGGGGGTTTCTTTAAGGCTTCGAACAGGTTGGCCTTTTCAAATTTCCGAGAAACACTCACTATTGACTATTCACTACTCTCTTGCTCCGCTTCGATCGCAATGACGACCCATAACTCAGGGCCCACAACTCCCTCATCTACTGTCAATATGACAAGTATTTCCTCTTTGGTCCACCTCTTGTATCTTGCGGTTTCTTAAATACACTAAGCATATGATACAGGAGAAAGGAACGATTTCCATCAATACGGAGAACATATTTCCCATCATCAAAAAATTCTTATACTCTGATCACGAGATCTTTTTGCGTGAATTGGTTAGTAATGCGGTGGATGCCACCCAGAAGTTGAAACGCCTTGCCTCGCTAGGTCACCTGAAACAGGAACCTGGAGATCTGAAAATCAAGGTGGCAATCGATGCCAAGGCCGGTACGCTAACCATAAGCGACCGTGGAATCGGAATGACGGATGAGGAAATCAGGAAATACATTAACCAGATTGCGTTTTCGGGAGCAACTGAGTTCATGGAAAAATTCAAGGAGGCGAAAGATGCCAATGAGATCATCGGGCGATTTGGATTGGGATTCTATTCGGCATTCATGGTGGCCGACCAGGTAGAGATTCAAACCCTCTCTTACCAGGAAGGGGCCGAGCCTGTAAGGTGGATATGCGATGGTTCCACATCATTCGAGATCAGCGAAGGCAATCGTTCCGATCGCGGGACGGAAGTGATCCTGCACATCAACGAAGAATCAAAGGAGTTCCTCGAGGCAAAACGCATCCGCGAGATTCTCGACAAGTATTGCAAATTTTTACCCGTGCCCATACAGTTTGGAACAACGGAGGAATCGGTTGAGGATGGGCAAGATAAAGATGGCAAGCCAACATATAAGACCATTGAAGTAGAGAACATCATTAACAACACCCACCCTATATGGATAAAATCTCCTTCCGAATTGAAAGATGAGGACTACCTGGCGTTTTACAGGGACCTGTATCCATTTTCCGAAGAACCGTTATTTTGGATTCACCTCAATGTCGACTATCCCTTCAATCTTACGGGAGTATTATATTTCCCCAAATTGAAGAACGATTTCGAGATTCAAAAAAATAAGATCAAGCTGTTCAGCAGGCAGGTGTTCATCACCGATGAAGTGAAGGACATCGTACCAGAGTTCCTACTGCTGCTACATGGCGTAATTGATTCACCAGATATTCCCCTCAACGTTAGCCGATCCTTCCTACAGGCCGATAGCAATGTGAAGAAGATCAACAGCTACATCTCGCGAAAGGTCGCCGATAAATTGCAGGAACTATTCAACAAGGAGCGTAAATCGTATGAGGAGAAGTGGAATGACATAGGACTGTTCGTTAAGTACGGAGCAATCTCAGACGAGAAGTTCAATGAGAAGGCTAAGGATTTCCTGTTGCTGACGAATACGAAGAAAGAGCACTATACAATTGAAGAATATGGCGCCAAAGTCAAGGACTTCCAGACGGATAAGGATGGAACGCAGGTTTGGCTATATACATTTGACGCCGAGCGACAACATAGTTATATCCGCCCTGCGGAACAGAAAGGATATGATGTGCTGCTGATGAATTCGCCGATCGACACTCACTTCATCCAGCAGCTTGAGATGAAACTGGAGAAGACGCAATTGAGACGCGTGGATGCCGATGTCCTTGATAAACTAATACCGCAGGAGGAGACCAATCAGCATTCGCTATCAGGTAATGAGGCGACCCGGCTAAAAGAAGTGTTCGAAAAAGCAATCGGTAACCCCCTGATGAAAGTTGAGATAGAGAGTCAGCACGAGGGGAATCTACCGGTGACCATCACGATGGAGGAATGGATGCGAAGGATGAAGGATATGTCGAAACTTGGTGGTGGTATGAATTTCTATGGTTCCATGCCCGACACCTATAAAGTATCTGTGAATGCAAATCACAAGGCGATCAAGAAGATACTGAGTGCTGAAGAAGGCGTACAGCCCGCGATGGCGCGGCAGGCATTTGACCTCGCGCTGCTGGCGCAAGGGATGCTGAAAGGGGCTGATTTAACGGCGTTTGTGGAGCGAAGCGTGGAAGTTATTTGAGAGAAGACGGGAAGACCGGAAGACCGGAAGACCATCGGGATTTTGGAGTCATTCTTTCAAGTTGGGAACTTTCGAATTTATAGACTAGTCTTTCGGACTTTCGGTCTTTCGGACTTTCCGTCTTTCTTTCTATTTTGTGGATAATTTTATTTTGAAACTGGTTAATAAATCGACTACATTTGTTTTGACAAATTTTGTCTACGAGTGCGGTTGGACGAAATAATTTATGACATCATTTGGCACGATCATCCGGGAGTTGAGAGAGAACCGGGGGCTTGTATTGCGGCAGGTGGGAGCTGCGCTTGATATTGATCAGGCGATCATTAGCAAGTACGAAAAGGGCGAGAGGAAACCCAACCGCGAGCAGGTGCTGGCTTTTGAAAAATTCTTCGGTACGAAACCAAATGAGTTACTGATAGCATGGCTGAGCGACAAAGTGGTCTATCAATTGGAAGATGAAGATGTTGCCCTGAAGGCACTTCAGGTAGCGGAAGAGAGGATCAAGTATATCCGAAAAAAAAGAAAATAACTTCTCTTTATTGCAGGCAGCAGCCAGTTCTCCATTGGCTCATCGGAGCGAGTTAGTTCCCATGATACTGCACCCGTTTCCATTGTTCAATTAAAATTGATCTGTATGAACAACTTACAGGGGTTATCCTTATGCAGTCATTATGAGGAGTTATTAAAGACCGGAAGCAAGGAATATGCCCGTGAAATCCTGCAGCAATTCTTCGACGCCTTTGATGCACCTGGTTCCAATGAATTGCTTTGGCTGATGGTCACAGCTACTATGGAGTTGGAAAATGAACGGCTGGATGGAAGGCAACGAAGTAATGTGCTTTTCTTCTATCAACACTGCCTTGCTTTCTTCAAGGCTGCACGAATCATGTATGGGGAGGAAAAAAACGGTAAGAATAAGAAAAAAGCCACCCGTTGATCAGGAAGTTCAGCGTTCGTGTTGTATCGGTTATCCCGTCATGGATTTCCTTGGTGAAGGATCGATGACGAGAAATTCAGGTGGATCAGGAAACTGCTGAATGAGTTCCATATATTTCTGCTTGAGTGTTCGTTTAATACTGCCTACATAGCCTGGCTTTGATATCCGATCCAATTCCAGAGGAATGGATTCGATCAGGTCATTTCCGATATACATCATTAGTTTCATAAGCGTGGATCGTATAACAAAACAAGCTAATTTTTCTTTGCGTCACAATCTTACTAGTACTCCATTTTGAAGGTAAGTTTACGTCCGGGGTGAACGAAGAATCTCTAGGGGATTCGTGCGTTTTAAGGTTTAAGAGTTTAATGGTTTAAAGGTTTAAAAGTTCTGACCCAGGATTTCAAAACGTTATTGAACCCTCGATTGTAAGAACCATTAAACTTTTAAACGATTAAACTTTAAAACAAAGCATCAAACCGCAGTGTGTCCTAATGATACCTCCCCGGCCTCTGCTTATCTTCCAGGAAGAGTTGGAGGAAGAGCTTCTGCTCCGTTCGTGTAATGTGAAGATTATTGTTGCCGGACAGGAACCGGTCATTATGATAAATATGGTGCTCGAATCCCAGACGCAGGTCCTTGAGCAATTTCACTGTCGCTGTAGGCTTGAGAATTCCTACCAGGCTATTTCCCGGTAAGCCATTATAGGTATGTATCCAATAGTAAAAACCGGTGAATCCAATCGTTGCCCAATTTCCTATGTTAAATGTCTCCTCGATTTTCGCCTGCAGGCCACCACCGAAATTATATTGCCTGAATTCGGAATTGACCGGACCGAACTGCGTGTTGTTTCCTGCTAACGGGACAATTGCAAGATGAATTCCAGAGTATAGGTTTGAGTGCCTCGCCACAGGCATGCGAGATATTAATCCTCCACCGAATCCAATTGACGCCACCTGGAAAATACTGTTTCTCCAGTAGTCGTAGTGCTGAAACAGACCACCAAGAATTCTCCCTTCCTTGAAGTTCTTGCCCGCCAACAGACCATATCCATTGACCATATCCAGCAGGGTAACGTCGCCACCGTAGCTAAGTTCAATTCGAAAACGGAACAGATCGAATGGTTTGCGAGACCGAGATTCGAAAGGATCGCCATAGTCGAGTTGTAGATTAAGCAATGCATTCGACTGCCCGGTTCCAAATACATTATCCTTGCCCACCTTGTTATTGACCTTATGAATTCCTGCGGACAGCGTGACATTCAGCGGCTCCTTCTGGTATACCTCCCGGTCAGTAACCCTGGACATCTTGCCTTGTGTCAACCGGTTTAATGCCCGGGTGGGGCTTACCAGGCCCGCTACCACTTCGCGGAAGATTCTTTTACGACCGCGCCTACGGTCATCAAGGAGGTTGGAACTGATGCGATAGAACACCTCGCCGAGAAACATGCCACTGATCGGTGTATTGATGAGATCGTTATAGGAAGGCCGTTCATTCTCTCCCAGATATTCCCACGTGAGACTTCCTTGAAGTGCGAAGGGGAACGAACCCCAATAGGAGTATCCATTTGACCTGGCGACATTGTGATAGATACTCCCCGTATGCGGGTGGCCAATGAAATTGATCCCAAAGCCATCGACATCCCAAACGGGGCCCTTCTTGAAATTGTTTTTCCAGTCGCCGACACCAACCTTAGCCCAGTCGAATTTGTACAGATACCTCGCCACAGCCCAGTTAAAAACGTTGGCGGATAAGACTCTGACCATTGGGATCCACCGGGGATATTTTGGATTGTATGCGGGGTCATCATGGAGCAGGTCACCGTAGCTGTTTTTTCCTACCGACGGCAGGCTATCTACTGGACCTACCGGCACCGCGATTGTATCATTGACAAAGTCAGTTGAATCCTGAGTTTGCGAGAATACAGACGAGGAAAAGCATAGTGAAAATATCAGGAAGTAAAGCTTCATAAAACAGTAGCGTTTCAATGGAATAGTAGAAAATGGAACAAATGGGTGATTTTCGTTGAGATAGATATGCAGCAAACGTGCCATAATGCGTGAAAATGAGAGCGGCTGGGGTAGCGGTCCCTTAGTATTGGAATCGGGAATTTGGAATGAGGAATTGGGCTCAAACACGCAAAGACTGTTCTGGTTTCGTGAACTCCCGATTCCCAATTCCAACCCACTCCTTACGTCACTTTCAGCCCATAATGTAGATTTTTCTCCCGGCTCCATATTTCTTGATAATTTACAGCAGGAATGTAACGAGGTTAACCGCGCTGGCGTCTCAAAGAGTAATCATTTCATATGAACAAGGTATTATTGGCTGGACTCGTCGTCGTTGTATGCATGCTTGCCACTACGCAGGCAGGTGCGCAGGCAATGGTATGTAACACAGCAACTGTGTTCAAGTTTGACTTTGGCGCAGGTAAGAGTCAGGATATGAATCTCTCATTTCTTAGAAATTACCGCCAGACGGGAGCAGCATATTGTCCGAACGATGGCTTTTATACTTTCACTTCTGGTACGAGTAATTGTTTCGGTGGTAACTGGATTACACTAAAGGAAGATCATACGCCGGGTGATGTAGATGGAAAGATGATGCTCGTCAATGCCTCGGAATCGCCTGGTGAATTCTTCCTGCTCAAGGCAAAAGGTCTGCGACCAAATACCATATATGAATTATCGGCATGGATAGTCAACGTTTGCCAGCATACAATTGGTTGCCGCATGGTTTTCCCCGACATAGATTTTACTGTATTGAATAACGATGGCAAAGTAATGAGCATGTTTGGAACGGGCCCGATTCCCCAAAGCAGGCAGCCGATTTGGCGACGATACAGTTCAACCTTCGTGACTCCAGCAAATGTTGGTGACATACTCATAAGACTCTCGAGTAATTCTGATGGCGGGTGCGGCAATGATTTTGCCCTTGATGATTTGTTATTGACCCGGTGCGAACTAATCAACCCTGAGCCGGCAAAGATTGAAAAAGAACCGGAGACTAAACCAGAAGTCAAACCTGTAGTTACTCCTGTCAGTAAACCAAAACCTGAGTTACCTACGCCAGAGAAGAGGCCTGCACCCGTGCTGATTCCAGTAAAAGTGAAAGAGACAGCGCCAGAGATAAAACCAGTGGTACGCGAAACGCTCAACCCTAAGCCAGAACCGATAGTCCTAAAGACAAGGGCTAATCCATTAGTGAAACAAATTGTAACCGAAGCCGGTGAAATCTTATTAGAATTGTATGACAATGGCGTTATCGATGGCGACACGGTAAGCATTTATCATAATAATGAACTCGTGATCTCCCAAACTGGACTTTCTGCCAAGCCCATTCGATTGAAGATCCAGGTGGATACACAACATCCCCATCATGAACTTGTGATGGTAGCACACAATCTTGGATCCATTCCGCCTAATACATCATTGATGATCGTGACCGCGAAAGATAAGAGATACCAGGTTTTTATCTCCTCAGATGATAAGAAGAATGCCAAGCTAACGATCGATCTTGCCCCTTAATCGGGCTATCTATTTTCCAAGCAGGTATTTGTTGAGCAATTGCACTCCTTTCTTGATCTCATCCCGGCCGGTGGATTCGATTCCATACCAACCCTTATAGCCTCCATCCTTACTTAGTTTGATCATCTTGGCCGTCAACTCTTCGGAAGGTTGATTGCGGTATGACATGCCCTTTGCATAGGGAAGGGTTTTCTGTAGGTAGGTGTAGTTATCGAAATCGTCTGACGGTCTTCTCCAATCTGGATAAGTGCCGAAATGGGGGTGGTTTACTTTCTTCATTAGAGACACCATCCAGTCGGGATCATTTGACACTCCACCATGATTCTCGATGACGATACTAATATTGGCGGGCTTCGCATATTCGAGCAGATAATTGTAAGCCTCGGCTGACCACTTCAACGCCTCTTTCTTATCAGGGTTTTGTGGACCACGGCAGTTGGTGCGTACAGCATGACATCCGAGATAATGCGCGATGTCGACCCACTTCCTGTGGTTGACGTCGAATTGTTTTCTCCCATCCTTTGTATCGGCGCAACCGTCACCTTCATCGTCGCACATGATCAGTACCATGGTCACGCCATGAGTAGCTGCATTCTGTTTCAGTTTCTTTAAATACCCCTCCGTGGGCACTTCAAACAAAGTGTTGACAAATTCGATTCCGTTGATCCCAAAATCTTCACGCGCAATTCGGGGGAAATCAAGGTTCTTCCACTTTCCTGCTCTTATCTCTTCTACCAACGCCCATTGAGCGAGCGAGATATCGTCTTTTATCTGACCGTCCATTGTAGATGATTTATAAATTAATGAAGGCGCCAACAAACCTGCTGTACCGATGGCTGCTGAGTTTTCTAAGAATGATCTTCGATTCATATGTGTCGTATATTGAAATTTATTGATAGTAGTGGCTAGTGGCGAGTGGCTAGTGGCGAGTGGGATGGCAGTCTTTAGTTACGTCAGTCTTTATGTAACCCATAACCCATAACTCATAACCCGTAACTCATTCTACATCTCCCATCCCTTTCTATATTCTCTATAAAAGTACTTGTTGGCATTTTCATCATTCGTGATCTTCATATTGATCGAGTCGTAATCCAGTCTTTTCCTCACCTGCAGTGCAACGGCACCAAGCAAAATCGTTTCCGTGACGGCACCTGCATTCAAGAAACTACCCGGAGATTGGGTGTTATTCTTAAATGCGTCGATCCAATACTTGCCACCATGGATGATCTCTTCCTTCGGCGCTTCCTGGCCACCTAGGTATGCTTTCATCTTCGTATCAGGCAGAAGACGCGGATTCTCGGTTCGGAAACCAGCGAGGATTTTCCCTTTGTCTCCGACGAACATCATTCCTTCGGGCTCTAGCGAACCATTGCCAAGTTCTTCTGGTGTGTTTGGTTTCATACCGCCATCATACCAGAATAGGTCGAAGGCGGGCAATTGTTGTTGCGCCGCAAACTTGAACCGAACAATACTTGAAACGGGAAACGCAACATCGTTAACATGTGGTCGGCTCACATTGTTTTCGACAACGCGGGTAGTCGTCCCAAATGCTTCGGCGGAATAAGGTGCCGAATTGATACCCAGTGTGAGGAACATCGGCCATAGGCTGTAATGGCCCATATCTGCAATGGCGCCTCCACCGAAATCATACCAGCCTCGGAAAACATTATGCGTGTAGTTTGGATGATACGGTCGGTCGGGCACTACGCCGAGCCAGAGATCCCAGTCGAAGCCATCGGGAACCGGAGGCCGTTCTTTTGGATTCGACGTCCACTGAGGCCATACGGGCCTATTGGACCAGTTATGTATTTCACGGAGAGTTCCAATTTGACCTTCTGCAATCCATTTCTTCACAAGGTCATTGCCACTGCGCTTACTCCAGGCTAATAAGTGTGTACTCACGCCGCTTGTCCTCGCTGTCTCGATTGTCAGCCTGGCCTCATGCATTCGGTTAGCGATTGGTTTATGTATAACCACATGCTTCTTCTTCTTCATTGCCGCTATCGAAAGATATCCATGCAAATGATCCGGCGTCATGATCTTTACCGCATCTATACCTTTTTCCTTCTCCAGCAATTCCCGGAAGTCGGAATAGGAATTACATCCCTTGTATTGTTTGCCGTTGACTTTTCCGTAATAAGTATCCACCAATTCTTTACCGATGTCCCTTCCGCCTGGGATTCCCGCGTATTGTCCTCCCCATGTAGGATCCTGGAATAATTTCCTAATGCCATCCCTGATGCCATTGGGCGACCAGTCGATATAATCGGTACTCATCTTGTTAGGATCGCAAACCGATACTATTTGAAGTTCAGGGTTAGGAATGAGCTCACACATCTCGCGAAGTCCCTGTGTGCCGCAGCCTATATATGCCAGGTTGATCTTATCACTTGGAGCAATATGCCCGGGCCCACCCAGCACATGCCTTGGCAGAATAGTAAATGCCACGGATGCGGCAGCTGCAGTTTCAATGAATTCGCGACGATTGAATTTTTTGCGAGTGGTCATGTG
>JACMKU010000168.1 GCA_014379965.1 Chitinophagaceae bacterium | reverse complement strand
GATTCTGCCACCAGCGACTTCTACGAAGATCGCGCGACTTGTCCCGCTCGCGCTTTACTTCATCCTCGCTGACCTCAACTATAAAATAATCCATGCTGACTACCTTTGCCGATGTCTGTAGTGCTCAACAGCTGATCAGAATATCTGAATCAGCTGAATTTGGGTAGCAATAATAAGCGGGTTAATATTTTAATTACAGCGATAGCAAAAAAACAGTTGATAAATTATGTGCTCTGGGCTATAAAATCTTTCCTCATGCGCTTGTAGCTCAGCTGGATAGAGCAACGGACTACGAATCCGTAGGTCGGGCGTTCGAATCGCTCCAGGCGCACCAAAAATTCAGGCACTTACGTTAATTCGTAGGTGCCTTTTTTATTGTCTGATGTTTGCGGGTAACGTATGGGTAACACTTGAAGACTCAGATAATAAAAGCCGGGCTCCCTGTCATGGTTTCCGGCTTTATTGACTTCCGGGCTTTGTATGGTATCGTTATACATGCGTTCAATCAAATTTTAGTTATCTGGAACGCCAATTTATAGGAGAATACATTGAATATAATTTATCTGGCTTTGCTATCCATGGTCATGTTTTCTGGGTGTGCTTCAATTGACCAAAGCTTGCTACTGAATAAAGGCACCAAGGTTGAAATAATAGACGTATCGAAAAATCCTATTATCAGCGGTGACGTTTCAAACGATCATGGTGCAATATCAAAAAGAATCATTGAATATACCAAAGAAGAATTAACCAAGCGCAGTATAGAGACGATTACAGAAAACACTGCTGGCGCTGCAAAACTCAAATATGACATTAGAAATGTGTCTAAAGGTTTTATTAAATACGAAGTTAAATACAGGGTAACATTTGAAACGTCAGATGGTAAAAAGATATTTACAGATATTGAGGATAAGGATGATAGCGATATTGAGGTTATATTTGAAAGGATAGCTAGTCGGACAGCCAAGTTTGTTTCTAGCTCATTCAAATAAAACCAGGTTCCTTGCAATATGTTCCCTATTTTTGACTTTTCAAGTAGGGCAAACAGAGTACAGCTTTTTATAAATCTCTGGAGGAGGTTAATTGAAATATTATTCAACATTAGCTGTACTCTGTCTGCTGTTGGCTTCATGTGTGTCAGTATCTGATGTTGTGCCTGCGGGGAAAGATACATGGATGGTTGGTGGTTCCAATACACGATTTGGTGCTGACGCTACACTAAGAGCCGATTTATACAAGACGGCTGCCGCTTATTGTGTTAGTCAGAACAGGATAATGACTCCTGTAAGCACAAAATACACTGACATTGTTATCGGGCGGCCTGGCAATTCTGAATTGATATTTCGCTGCTTGTTAGAAAGCGATGCAGACTATCAAAGGCCGATAACGAAGCCTGTCCCGAACACCTCTATTGAAATCATTCAGAAGTGATCCCAAAATCTCCCACACACAATATCGCATGCCGTGACTCTCTTAGAAGATTCGCAAACTGTCGCCGTTCCTCAATCGCTTCTTTCGTCCATTCTCCATGCGTGTATCTGCCATGCTCCCGGCCTGCCTTACTCTTTCCTCCGTGCAACCTGCATCGTCCGTTCTTCATGGCCGGTTGTCGGCACGTTCCGCCTGATCTGGTACGCGCTCCACAAAATACCCGCGACATGGGGTAATGTCCCGTTTTCATCTTTACCCCTCCCCCCCGGTCTTATGCTCCACGTTGCCGACAATGGCTTGACTGCCAGCGTGAACCGTTACATGCTCAACCCTCACTGCCTGTTGTCCTTTGCCTCTTAAACGGCTTAGTGCCTCGGTTTGCGCCGTAAATGTACGCATTAGCTTTGTTGCTCTATTAATATTCGCGTCAACTCCGTCCGTTGTCTGTTCTGATAGCAAGGCACGTTTCATCATTTCTACTGCTGCATTATGGCAACCTATCATTTGCACGGCTAAAAGCGATTCTAGCGCGCCTTTGGGCTTTATTTGGTCAATTATTGCAATGCCCGTATTCATGATTTCTGCTGTCGCGTCAGCCGCAAACAAGCCTCCTACCTGTTGAACCAAGTGACACTTTGGGGCTTGTTGCTGTATCCCAATGGCCGCGCCGATCTTTGCAAAGAAAGTAACGGGGTCATCCCTGTCAAATTCAATCTTGCCGTCAATCATTTTGTATTGTGGCGGGGCCTTCTCAATTTCATCGAACATTGAACGAACTAAGGCAACATCTTGTGGACTAAGTTTTTTTTCTCAGCCAACGCATTAATTCCATCTTTCCTCGTTTCGCTTTTATTGGTCATAGTCATATCTCCCTCAGCTTACGCCGCGCATATTCGGTAATCAATGGTGCCCCTGCCGATCCGATCATAAGTATATCTACCGTTTCCGTTCCAACCTTTATGATACCGGGTCAAACAAGGGGTTGAGTGGTGCCGTCCAGGTTAGAAAAGGTCGGTAGTAAATCCGCGCCGCTTCCATTCACTTTTGATTGCCGCCCCAAACTCAGCCGGGTACATCGTGACCAGCAATGAAGCGAAACAAGCCATTTCAATTTCCGGTATGGGCATCTTGTCAAGTGCCTCCATGTATTTGTTCATCAGACCGTCAAATGTCGGCGGGTTTTCAATGAATGGAATGTGTTACTGCATGCGCTCGAGTTCAGTGTCTCTTGAGCCAGTTCGACCTTACTCTTTGCTATGGTATACAAAATCATGCCTCGTGCCAGAATCGCCTGGCGAGATGTGTGGATCGGTGCGGCGGTCACTGCACTCCTGTTCGGAAGCGGCAAATCCCTCATTGGCCTCTATCTGGGCAAAGCTG
>JACMKU010000167.1 GCA_014379965.1 Chitinophagaceae bacterium | reverse complement strand
TTGTAGCCCCGGGGTTAGATGATTGACGACGATCAGGTGCCATAGCCCCGACATGTCGGGTGAAATAGAGCTTCTCGTGATCTGGCACCACCAGATGAACTAAGGCAGAATGATGCAAAATTTCCCATGCAATTGGAGATTGAATTTAAACTTCGCCCTTACAGGGCTCCTGCGAATGAAGGTCACCATTTTATCGGCAGGCTTTACCTGCCGCTATAAAACGTCGGCCTTTCAGGCCTTTAATACATCGATCATGGATGGTGAAACGTATCGTTAAAAGAATCTCACTCAAGAGCGTAGCCCGCAGCCCAACTCTTCAATATAGTTGCCCTTTGCGACCTTAAAATCTAAAGCAAAAACCGAGAACCACCTTGCGTCTTTGCGCCTTTGCGGTAAAATGCCGCCGGATGGGAATTCACCCGGACGGCGTCATCCGGATGGTATCTCCCGGAGGCCATTTTCAAATCTTCAAATCAAGCAATCGCATGCTTATTCTTCTCCAGATGATCCCACACCAAACTACTCGCACCCAATATCGGTGCGGCCTGGTTCTGCATCGCTGAAGGTAGGATCTTCACCTTGCCTCTGAACAACGGCATAAGGTTCTGCTCCATATGGTGAACTGTCGGCTTGAAGATAAGGTCTCCAGCCTGCGCCAAACCTCCGAATAAAAATATAGCCTGGGGATCTGTATGTACTACTGTATCCGCCAGCTTCATTCCGAGGATTCGCCCTGTGTATTCAAATGCTTCTTTCACCACGGTGTCTCCACGGTTGGCAGCTTCAGAGATCATCTTTGTATTGAGATCCTCAAAGCTTATTCCTCGCAGCTCGCTTGGTTCAAGATGATCCGCGAGAAGCTTGTAAACTGTTCTCTTAATTCCGGTTGCGGAAACATATGTCTCCAGACATCCGCGCTTGCCGCAATTGCAATAGCGACCAGCAGGATTAACAGAAGTATGTCCGATCTCGCCGGCAATACCGTTATGTCCGTTCAATAAAAGACCTCCGCACACAAATCCGCTTCCAAGTCCAGTGCCAAGCGTGATCATCACGAAATCTTTCATTCCCTTGGCGTGGCCATAGATCATTTCACCAACAGCAGCAGCGTTTGCATCGTTGGTAAGAATGCAGGGAATACCAAATTCTTCTGTGAACATCTTTGCCAAGGGCAACACACCCTTCCAGCGAAGGTTCGTGGCACGTTCAATAGTTCCTTTGTAGTAATTTCCGTTTGCAGCACCGATACCAATGCCCACGATCTGTGCATCGGAAGGAAGGAACTGTTTGCTTTCGCGAAGCGCATCGGCCATCGCATCGAAGAAGTCGTTGAACTCTTCGTAGTTGGTTGTAGGAATGTTCACCTGGTGGTAAACTTTTCCTTCGCGATCTACCACACCAAATTTGGTGTTCGTGCCGCCAATGTCAATTCCTACTGTAAGTTCCTTCATCGTTTAAATAGATAGAATCTTGGCTAACCTCAACAACTCCTCATCGATTTCATGATATTGTCCATTCATGATGCTGGCATACGCATTGAATATTATCTTGTTATTTGAAATTCCTACCATCGAATCACTCTCACCTCTCAAAAGTCCTTCCACCGCTGATACACCCATGCGGCTTGCCAGTACTCTGTCGAAGTAAGTAGGAGCACCACCACGTTGAAGGTGTCCAAGTATCGTCACCTTAATATCAAAATAATTCGAACGTTCGGCAACCATCTTTGCAAGTTCATTCGCTCCACCAATCTTCGAGCCTTCTGCCACGACGATCAGACTTGAGCTCTTGCTGGTCTTGCCACTCTGTTCCAACAGCGTATATAATTGCTCAAACGTTGTATTCTGTTCAGGGATGATGATCGAAACGGCGCCACCAGCTATACCGCTGTTCAGCGCGATGTATCCCGAATGACGGCCCATCACTTCAATGAAGAAGAGACGGTTATGCGAAAGCGCAGTGTCACGGATCCTGTCGATGGCTTCTACTGCTGTGTTGGTAGCCGTATCAAATCCGATTGTATAATCTGTTCCTGCTATATCATTGTCAATTGTTCCTGGTATGCACACGTACGGTATGCCGAACTCCTCGTGAAACAAATGCATTCCCATGAACGTACCGTCGCCGCCAATTCCGACCACGCCATCGATCCCGTGCTTCTTTAAAGTCTCGTACGCTTTCGCGCGTCCTTCCTTTGTACGGAAGTTATCACTGCGGGCAGACTTCAGCACTGTGCCCCCTCGCTGGAGGATGTTACCCACCGAGCGCGCGCCGAGCTTTACGATCTCGCCCTCGATCATTCCTTCGTACCCGTGAACAATGCCGAATACCTCTTTCTGATAGAAAATACTTGCCCTTACCACTGCGCGAATTGCAGCGTTCATTCCGGGGGCGTCTCCACCTGAGGTGAATACCCCGATCCTTGAAATTTTCGTGTCTGTCAAAGCCTAAATAGTGCTAAAATTAGCGGAGAAAACAGGTTTTTCAATTCCTATCTTTTCAACCGTTTGAAATAGCTAATTAGGCCGTTTGTTGACGAGTCGTGGGTTTTGATTTCGGTTTCTGAGGCCAATTCGGGCAGGATCTTTTTCGCCAGAACCTTGCCCAATTCCACCCCCCATTGGTCGAAGCTGAAGATGTTCCAGACCACTCCCTGGACGAAGATTTTGTGCTCGTACATCGCGATCAGGGTGCCCAACGTGCGCGGTGTAAGCTTCTTGAAAAGGAATGAGTTGCTCGGCCTGTTTCCGGAGAAGATCCGGAAGTTAACATGGGTCTCGATCTGTCCCGGCGACATGCCTTTACTCTTCAGCTCTGCCAACACTTCCTCTTCCGTCTTGCCCATCATCAGTGCCTCCGTCTGCGCGAAGAAATTCGACAGCAGGATCGCATGATGATCACCCATTGGATTATGACTGACTGCAGGCGCAAGGAAATCACAGGGTATAACTTTCGTTCCCTGGTGGATCAACTGATAGAATGCATGTTGTCCGTTGGTACCAGGTTCTCCCCAGATCACCGGACCGGTTTGATATAATACAGGATTGCCATTGCGGTCAACTGACTTACCATTGCTTTCCATATTTCCTTGCTGGAAGTATGCAGCAAAGCGATGGAGGTACTGATCGTAAGGAAGTATCGCTTCACTCTGCGCATCAAAGAAGTTAGTATACCATACACCGATCAGTGCAAGGATCACCGGGAGATTCTCTTCTGCTGGCGCTGTTTGAAAATGTTTATCCATTGCATGAGCGCCTTCGAGCAGCTGCACGAAATTCTCATAACCGATCGTACATACTATTGACAAACCAATAGCAGACCATAGTGAGTAACGACCTCCGACCCAATCCCAGAACACAAACATGTTCTCAGGCGCGATGCCAAATTCTTGCACTGATTTTGAATTCGTTGAAACGGCAACAAAGTGTTTGGATACATCACCTTTGCCTGCGGTCTTTTCAAGGAACCACGCCTTCGCAGATTCTGCGTTGGTCATTGTCTCTTGTGTGGTAAATGTTTTAGAAGCTATGATGAATAGCGTTGTATCAGGATTGACAAGCTTCAGCGTTTCAGCAAGATGAGTTCCATCAATGTTTGAAACGAAATGAGGCTTTATGTTTTTATGATAGGGGCGAAGCGCTTCCGTTATCATCAGCGGTCCCAGGTCAGAGCCACCAATGCCAATGTTCACAATATCCGTGATCGCCTTTCCGGAATGTCCTTTCCATGCACCTGAGATCAAGCGATCTGAGAATGACTTCATCTGATCCAGCACGCCATTCACCAATGGCATTACATCTTCACCTTCAACCATCACCGGAGTATTGCTTCTGTTCCTGAGCGCAACGTGCAGCACCGGTCTTCCTTCAGTCTGATTGATCGGCTGACCTGAATACATTGCCCTGATCGCCTCGGATAAATCGACCTCTTTCGCCAGCTCGAAGAGCAGCGTCATCGTGTCGGCGTTTATGATGTTCTTGGAATAGTCGGCGAGGATATCTTCAAACAGAAGATGAAATGAATCAAAGCGTTTGGGATCTTCTTCAAACAACTGACGCATGGGAGTAGCCTGCATCTCAAGGTAGTGTGCGGTAAGTCGTCCCCAGACACTGGTTTCGATTGGGTTTATGGTTGGGAGCATAGTTTTGAATGGGATAGAGGGGTAAATATAATAAAAGGCACTGGGCACTAAGGCACTAGGGTAGAACTTCGTATGCAGATTAAGCTGTCGGCTTGCGCCTTATAGGGAGCGCGTCATTGGATTTAGTGAGTGGTTATTTGTGAAATGTGAAATGTGAAATGTAGAGCACCCTCCCAATACTGAATAC
>JACMKU010000166.1 GCA_014379965.1 Chitinophagaceae bacterium | reverse complement strand
ATTAGGAATCGGGAATCGGGTCTTAGTATTCGAAGCCCAATCCCAATTCCCAATTCCTAACCTCAGTACAATTACGGTCACAACAGTCCACGGTAAATACCTGATTCACAGATTTTGGTAACCCTTATCTTTGTTCACTGACCAACGGGGCTCATGTATTTTTTATCCAATATCTCTTGTCAAAAAAATCCGGTAATATGGATACAGCTAATGTCACGAGATCAATGAGGACGCGCCTCTTCTTGCGGGGCCTTTCTATCCAGCAACGACTCCCCCTCCTTATCTGCATCCTCCTGTTGGTTGTTATTATCATTGGTGGAACAATATCGTATCTCGAAGTGCGCAACGCGGCATTAAAGACAGGTAGCAGCCGGTTATTATCTTCAGGTGATCAATTAAGCACATTACTCGGTCAGTCGATGCAATCGGTCATTACGTCCACACGCGCTCTTGGCGAACAGGAAGTAGTCAAACAATTCTTGCGCGTAAAGGACTCCACGTCGAAAAATGCAACCCTTAACCTTTTGCAGCAGGTACAAGACACCTCGACTGTATCCATGGAAATATTAGATGACCAATTGAGGGTAATGCTCAAAACTGGAAAGGCGGGAGCAGACTCTACTGTAAATTATCAAATGCTCGCAAAAAACAAGGCAAGACCTGATACAGGAAAGATTGGAGAGCTATATGTGATCAATGATTCTTTATATTATCCCGTCGTCGCAGGAATAAAGGATAAAAAAGGATTGAGTGGTTATCTCGTGCGATGGAGACGCATTTCAAATAATGCACGCACTATGGAAAGAGTGACGAAGCTCATGGGCATGGATGACGCGGAAATCTATTTCGGTAATGCCAACAACAGCCTTTGGATTAGCCTCTCTTCGCCCACAACACAACCAGAAATTTTACCTATACCTGCCGGTCCGAGACAAGCCAAGGATGTACAATCGTATACGACAAGGGAAGGAAAGGAAGTCATCGGGGTAGTGATACCCATCCGGCAAACGAGATGGCAACTACTAATAGAAGAACCAAGGCAGACAATATTGCAACCTGCCCGGGATTTCCTGAAAAAAATAATAATCGGCGGCCTCTTCCTGTTGTTGATCGGCATTTTCTGGGCATGGATCATGAGCAGGAATATTACTCGGCCGCTCAAGAAACTCACGGCAGCAGCAACCGCCATTGCAGCCGGTAATCTTTCAGCGAAGGTGGAGGTATCTCGCAACGATGAGGTTGGCGAATTAGCCCGTGCATTCAATGCGATGATCCTTCAATTGAACAAAGCAAGAGAAAGACTCGAAAATAAAGTTGTGGAGGCAAAGGAGGTGAACGATCAACTCCGGGATTTGTCCGCGCACCTGCAGAACATCCGGGAAGATGAGCGAATTCACATAGCCAGGGAGATGCACGACGAACTTGGTCAATTGCTCACTGGATTCAAGATGGATGTCTCATGGCTGACCAAGAGATTGACTGATAGAGACGATCCAGCCATCAAGGAGAAATTACAGGGCATGATCGCACTCGTCGATGATTCCGTGAAATTCGTCAGGAAGATTGCTGCTGAGCTCAGGCCAAGCATCCTCGACGACCTGGGACTCGTAGCCGCCCTCGAGTGGCATAGCAAAGAATTTGAAAAGCGATATAATATCCAGGTAAACTTTCATTCGCCGCCTCAAGACCTGAAGACTTCCGCACTGATAGGCACAGGGCTTTTTCGAATGTACCAGGAATCGCTCACCAATGTTGCAAGACATTCCGGCGCAGATAAGGTAGAGGCCTCTCTTAAAAAAAACGGCAATAAGATCATGTTATCGATCAGCGATAATGGTAAAGGGTTTGACACACGACAGGTCCAGAAAAAAACCCTTGGTCTACTCGGCATGAAAGAACGGGCAATTATGGTGGGAGGAAATCTCCAAATCCGGTCCCAGTTAGGGAAGGGAACGTCTATAGAAATAATTGTACCCGTCCCGGAAAATGCAACCGATAAGGTACCCCAGAATACTTGAGGGAGGTAAACACAATTTTCCCAGTCTGTTCGCTTCCTAATCATGTCCTTACGAGCATGCCCGTAGTTCTGTAAGAGAAATCAGGAGAGAGCAGGAAGGACCAAACACCCGTTCGTGCAAGGGTTTCAACGCAAAAAACATTTCCACAAAGGCGCGAAGGCGCAGACGTCTATTTTTAAGTAGAGGCGGCAATCCCATTTTCTTATTTCCTCCGCGCCTTCGCGCCTTTGCGTGAAACCCTTCCTCTGCGCCCTTGCGACTTTGCGTGAAACCTTACTATCGACTTCTTCCTATATTTGTTGCTATGAATCCTATAATAGAAAAGAAACTTTCGACGAGCGAGGTATCCGCTCCATTCAATGCTGACAGGCAGCACACGTTAAAGACGGCAGTCACTATATCGGGAACAGGTTTACATACGGGGATCCTGGCGGATCTTACGCTTAAACCTGCTGCGCCAGGTTTCGGATTCCAGTTTCAACGGATAGATTTGCCGGGTCAACCGATGATCAAGGCAGACTGCGACCTGGTGACAGATGTTAGCAGGGGAACTACTCTCGAGGCCAACGGTGCCAAGGTGAGTACGGTCGAGCATGTGCTCGCTGCTTTGGTGGGTATGGGAGTTGATAATTGCCTTATCGAGATCAACGGACCGGAAATGCCGATCATGGATGGCAGCTCTGAGCCTTTTGTTGAAATGATAGAAGAAGCGGGTGTAGCGGAACAGGAAGCAGAAAAGGTCTGGTACACGATTGAAGAAAATATCTATTACTACGATGAAGAAAAGCGAGTGGAAATGGTCGCCATGCCAGCATCCGAGTATAATATAACCACGCTCATCGATTTCAATTCACCCGTTCTCGGTACTCAGCATGCTGGCCTAAAGCATATCACGGACTTCAAGAAAGAGATTGCTCCATGTCGCACCTTTTGCTTCTTGCATGAACTGGAAATGTTGCTTGACAATAACCTGATCAAGGGGGGAGACGTTAACAACGCGATCGTAATCGTGGACAAGCCAGTTGATGAAAATGAAATGAAAAGGCTGAGGGAGATCTTTCGTCGCGACAAGATAGAAGTGAAGAGCGAGGGTTACCTCAACAATATCGACTTAAGGTTTCCTAATGAGCCTGCACGTCATAAGCTTCTCGACATCGTAGGCGACCTGGCCCTGGTTGGCTATCCTATCAAGGCGAGGATCATTGCCAACCGCCCCGGGCATAGCTCCAACGTAGAGTTTGCCAAGAAGATAAAACAGTACATCAAGAAACATAGGCATGCTCGCGGCATGCCCGTGTACAATCCTGCAGTTCCGCCGATATACGACTATCAGTACATTGAAAAGAAGCTGCCACACCGCTTTCCCTTCGCCCTCATCGACAAGATCATCGAGCTTAGCGACACCCATATCGTAGGGATCAAAAATGTAACCTTTAATGAGTGGTTCTTCCAGGGCCATTTCCCCGGAAATCCGGTTATGCCCGGAGTGCTCCAGATTGAGGCGCTCGCGCAGTGCGGTGGCATCCTTGCCATCAACCTTAGCGGTGACGGCCAGTATGACACCTACTTCCTGAAAATTGACAACTGTAAGTTCAAGCAGATGGTCAAGCCAGGCGATACGATGGTGCTTAAGATGGAATTATCACAGCCCATTCGTCGTGGTATCTGTGAGATGAAGGGAACGGTCTATGTTGGAGGTAAAATCACCACCGAGGCTGACCTCGTCGCCCAGATCGTCAAGAGGTGAAACTCGACCAGATTTCGGTCATAATCGGACGGGATACGAGCTTGTCGGACTTTCCTTCGACCGGGTTATTGTCCATTCCAGGATGCTGGGCAAACCCTAATCAACCTAATCAACTTAGTCTACTTATTCTGCCCTTAAAAAAGGGCTTTTTTATGACTTGAATTCCGCTTAGCCGCGCTATTTTTTGTACATTTGTAAGCATTTCAATTTTATCCACTAACGTAGGAATTTCACCCCATTTATGAGCACAGAAATAACAGAGAAAATGCCGCTGGTAAGCAGCGGCTATGGCGCGGATAGTATACAGGTTTTAGAGGGACTGGAGGCTGTGAGAAAACGTCCTGCCATGTATATCGGCGATATCGGCGTGAAAGGGCTTCATCACCTCGTTTATGAAGTAGTCGACAACTCGATCGACGAGGCGTTGGCTGGGTATTGTAAAAACATTGTTGTCAACATCCATGATGACAACTCTATTTCTGTTTCTGACGACGGCCGCGGTATCCCTACGGCAATGCATACCAAGGAAAAGAGATCAGCTCTTGAGGTTGTAATGACAGTGCTGCATGCTGGTGGTAAGTTCGATAAAGGCTCCTACAAAGTTTCCGGCGGTCTTCACGGTGTGGGCGTGAGCTGCGTGAATGCGCTTAGCAAGAACCTTCACGTCACTGTTTACCGTGACGGAAAGATCTATGAGCAGGAATACAAGATCGGTGTACCTCAATATTCCGTCAGGGAAATAGGTAAGAGTGAATTGACGGGTACGACCGTGCACTTCTGGCCTGACGATTCAATCTTCATTACAACAACATACAACAAAGAAATACTCGAAGGAAGGCTTCGTGAACTAGCATTCCTTAATCGTGGTGTACGTATTATCCTCAATGATCTAAGAGAAAAAGAAGAGGACGGCACTACCTATTCCAAAAATTTCTATAGCCAGGGCGGGATCGTCGAGTTCGTCGAACTGCTCGATAGCAACGCAGGTCGTAATCCCCTTATACCAAAAGTACTCTTCGTAGAAGGCAAGGATCCCGTTACCAACGTCGCTGTTGAAGTGGCCTTATGTTATAACGATAGTTACAGCGAACACATCTATTCGTACGTCAATAACATCAATACCATTGAGGGCGGTACCCACGTCTCCGGCTTTCGTCGTGCATTGACGCGTGTGTTCAAGAGCTACGGGGATAAGAACAGCCTTTTCGAAAAGGCAAAGGTGGAAATAGAAGGAGACGACTTCAGGGAGGGTCTCAGCGCCATAATCTCGGTGAAGGTGCCTGAACCGCAGTTTGAAGGCCAGACAAAAACGAAGCTCGGAAATAACGAGGTGATGGGAGTTGTCGACAGCACTGTATCAAAGTCACTCGAAGCCTATCTCGAAGAGAATCCCAGAGACGCGAAGAACATCATCAATAAAGTAATTCTTGCCGCACAGGCCAGGGCGGCGGCGCGTAAGGCAAGAGAGCTTGTACAGCGAAAGTCTGTTCTCACTGGCGGCGGACTGCCAGGTAAACTGGCCGACTGTTCCGACCGCGACCCTGAACGTTGCGAATTATTCCTCGTTGAGGGTGACTCAGCAGGTGGTACAGCTAAGCAAGGGCGCGATCGGAGTTACCAGGCAATTCTTCCCTTGAGAGGAAAGATCCTGAACGTAGAGAAGGCTATGGAGCATAAGATCTATGAGAACGAAGAAATCAGAAATATGTATACGGCTCTCGGGGTTACAGTAGGCACCGCCGAAGATCCCAAGGCGCTCAATCTGGCAAAGCTGCGTTATCACAAACTCATCATCATGACCGATGCCGATGTTGATGGTAGCCACATCGCCACGCTGATCCTCACCTTCATCTTTCGCTATATGACCGAATTGGTAGAGCAAGGCTATGTATATATCGCGCAGCCGCCGTTATACCTCGTTAAGAAGGGAAAAGAGCAGGCCTATGCCTATAACGAGGAGCAACGAAGGGCGTTTGTAGAAAGATTAGGTGGCGGTAAAGACGACTCAGTAAATATTCAGCGATACAAAGGTCTTGGGGAAATGAACTCGAATCAGCTTTGGGATACGACTATGAACCCAGAGACGAGGACGCTGAAGCAGGTGACTATTGAAAGCGCAGCCGAAGCGGATCTTGTATTCAGTACGCTGATGGGCGATGAAGTCGGCCCAAGGCGGGAGTTTATCGAAAGACATGCTAAATATGCTAAGCTGGACGTATAAGCGGTTTTCTGCACAGGTGGAAAACTTCGACGCAGAGTTATAAAATATTAAAAGCGAACACTTTAGCCCCGAGCATTCGGGGCTTTTTCTTGACACCACCAAAATTCTGAACGGGTAAACACTCTAAAATGCTTAATTTCAATGATTACTAATTCAAAAACTAATACCCATGTCTGAAGTAACTCTAACAGCCTATAACGTAAAAACCAAAGAAAAGGGAGTTCCTATCATGGATGCTGTCATAACAAAAACAGCTAAGGGAGCCTACATGGCCCAGGGACATGATGGCAAAGGAAATAAACTTACTACTTTGTTGAACGGGGAAAAAGCCCTCGCCGCTATAAAAGCAGGAATCGCCAAGCAAGGCTGGGAATAACCCACTGGATCAAGGATCTTCGTAAGACACATGAGATAACAGGAAACATGTTTTGTTTCCGTACGTACTGTAACAAGTCGCTATGTTAATCTCGCGTGTCTTATTTTTTTTATGGGTCACTACCCTTTTCGGATCACTCGGGCTGAACGCCCAGAACAATAACGCATTCTCTAAAGTCGGGAACAATGTAGTTGAGGCGGGATGCTCAGAAGTGAGTTTCAGGGGAACTACTCTAATTAACGGTAACGTCTCTACCCTTACCGCATACGGCGCCGCCTGGTACCATAAGACCCTTGACCTCAGTCAGCCATTCGATCTCGGCTTCTACATAATCGCAAACAATCTTACGCCGGCCGGTAACCAGGTCATCCTTGAAGGATTCAGCTTCGTGCTGCAAAGACAGGGTAACTCCTCTATCGGAGGACCGGAAAGAGGGATGGGCTTCGGAGGCATACAACCATCGGTTGCGCTCAGCTTCGACATGAAACACAACATCGGTGAAAACGATCCGGACTTCGAACACCTGACTGTGCAAACGAATGGCGTAACCGATCATAACGCTCCACAGAACCTCACTGCCCCAATCAATATCTCACACCTTGTGAAAGATGTTGCCCCACCAACTTCGCCTGAAAGACTTTGGGTATTTCAAACTTTCTGTAAGGTGCTATGGAATTCTACGACGAAGACCATGTCTGTCTACTTCGACGGAACACTGGTCCTAAGCGTGACAAACGATTTTGTGTCTACTATTTTCAACGGCAATAGTATTGTGAACTGGGGATTCACCTGCGCGCAAGAGGCTTTTTATGCGGCGCCGGCAGGAGATCCGGGGGGAGAATTCAGGGTACCACTGGTTCGGTTTTACTTCGGCAAAATAACTCCTGATTTTATTTCCAATCCAAAACTGGACACCTGTTATACTACACCGATTCGCTATTTCGACAACTCGATCTATGATCAAAACGATCTAACAAATAGCATCAACCTTGCAAAGTGGTATTGGGACTTCGGTAACGGCGTTACTTCCACTTTGCGCAATCCACCTCCACAACATTACCCGGGACCGGGAGAATACACGCTACGCCATACGGTAACGAACCAGATTGGTTGTACCGTAGATACCCTGGTGCGAAAAATAAAGCTTGGTTCCAAACCCGTTGCCAATTTTTCCTTCACAGGCACTTGCGAAGATGATACGTCTTTCTTCAAGGATCTAAGCACGGCGACTATCGGCCAGCCTAGCTTTTGGAACTGGAGTTTTGCCAACGCTACTCCTGCATCAAGCAGTTTGCAGGATCCGGCAACTGTATTTGACCAGGCCGGGCAACACCAGGTGACTCTTACCGTTACTTCTGAATTGCGATGCGTATCCGATCCGGTAGTCAAGATCGTTACAATGAAAGGGGCACCAGATATTGATTACGATTTCGTGAAAGACTGCAACGGAAATGTAAACTTCACGAGTGTGTTAAATAATAGTGCGAACGTCAATCGCTGGTTCTGGACTTTTGGTGATGGGCAGAATTCCGAGCAACTACATCCGTCGCATTTCTATTCCGTTGACGATACGTTCTCCGTAACGCTTCGAGCGAATTCCCCTGATGGATGCAAGTCGAAGAGCATTGCCAAACTCGTCCCCGTAAAACGCGTTATTGCTTTTGCAGGAAACGACACCATCGTGGCGGCCGGACAACCACTATGGATACATGCACGTGTAAGCAGTAGCAATGTAACCTGGAAGCCATCAGATTTCTTAAGTAGTACCGATATACCCGATCCAATTGCCACACTGGAAGATGACCAGGTTTACTATCTCACTGTCGTAAATGAGGATGGATGCACGCTTACGGATACGTTGCGTATCGTTGTGTTTGCAGAACCGGATATTTTTGTACCGACAGCATTTACACCTAACAGCGATGGTAAGAATGATGTGCTTGGAATTACCATTCCCGGCACACGCGAACTGCATGAATTCTCGATCTTCAATAGATGGGGCCAGAAACTATTCTCGACAAAAAACCAGGGCGCTACCTGGGACGGAACCATCAAAGGAAAATCGGCGGAGGGCGGCGTATATGTGTGGATGGTGTCGCTAACGGATTATAGGGGTGTGAAGAGGTTCCGTAAAGGGGTGGTTACTCTTATTAGATGACGTTTAACGTTAAACGGATAAAGAATCACCTCATCAAAACGATCGTTCCCTTCTCCGTAAATTCCCTTTTTAAAACGAAATCGAAGAATGACACGTTGAAAATGTAAACCCCCACTGGTTGCGGTTGGCCTCTGAAGTATCCGTTCCAGCCAGCCGAAGGATCCTTTGTTTGAAATACTATTTCCCCATTCCTGTTGTAGATCATAAGTAGATACTTTGGAACCGGACAGAAGCTGGCGGCCTTGTATTCATCATTTTTGCCATCATTATTAGGAGTAAATGCAGTTGGTAACTGCACACATTTATCCTTACACTCTACTGCCACGACTGAGTCAGAGTGATTGCCACACATGTTCTCGGCGTAAAGCCAGTACCGTCCGCGAGTCGGTGCCATGATCGAGGCATCGTTGCTACCGTTGCTCCAGGCATAATTCGATTCTTCATCCGGGATCACTTGTAATACAATTCCTGATGCATCGCATGGAATAATGAACGCATCTCCCAATTCAAACTTGGGTTTGTCGATAACCTTGACAACGAGTGGTACCCGTGGACTCTCGCAACCTCGAATAGTTTGGGAGACCCAGTGCGTCGTCGTACTGGTGTCGGCCGTCGAAGGTATGGGCGCTGCAGTCGATGCGGTTCCTCCAAGCGGAGTAGTGTACCATAAAATGTTTTGCCCAGTCGCCTGTGGTCGTTGAGTTGTTGTCCCTTTGCAGAGCTTGAGGTCCTCCACTAACGGAGACAGCAAAAAGGAATTAAATAACACGGTAACCGTATCGGCTTTTATGCAGGTACTATTGGCGATTTGGAGGATATACCTTCCATTGAACATGATCATGACCGTG
This sequence comes from Chitinophagaceae bacterium, assembly GCA_014379965.1. Lineage (GTDB taxonomy): Bacteria > Bacteroidota > Bacteroidia > Chitinophagales > Chitinophagaceae > VBAT01. The sequence continues at coordinate 15,876 of JACMKU010000166.1, read as the reverse complement.
CTCCCTGCTTCACTGGTTGACCAGGTGTAGGTGCATCCTGCAACTACCGGTGCATCGAGTTGGTAAGTATTGCCCTGGCAAACAATAATGGTATCATTAACGAAGAATTGATCTGGGATGGCGGAACAGGACTGGCCGGATGAATGAACATTAATAAGAAATATTGCAGCCAATATGCTGATGGATCTTTTCATGGGCAGGTCGTACAGTTAGCTTTGTGCCACAAACATTTCAAGAATCCTACCAAACGCAAAAAAGACCTGCCGGGCAGGTCTCTTATCGAAGATTTACGTAGGGATTATTGTTTAACGAGCCTGAATACCTGCTTATTTTCCCCTTGTGCTGCTTCCAACAAATACATGCCTGGCGCAAACTGCGGCGAATGTATATCGATGATATGCTTCTGCACAAATCCATTCGCTGGTATCGACACCTGCTTCACCACCTTGCCGTTAATGTCGAATAGCTTAAGCGATACATTATCTCCCACATTTACCTGGTACACCAGGTTAAATACACCTTGCGATGGGTTCGGATACACTTGCCATTTAACCTCCTCGTCGAAGACCACAGGTCTAACCGGCGAGTAAGTGAATCTTCCATCATTATCTACCATCTTCAGGCGATAGTATCTAACTCCCGTCTTATTATTCTCAATGTCATTGAAGGCATAATGTTGATTTGCATTCGAATTTCCCACACTTGATACTTCACCAATCTTCACGAACTGGTTAAGTTGAAAGGCGCGATTTCCCTTTGCAACTTCCACTTCGAATCTGTTGGTGTTTATTTCCGAGGCAGTCGTCCATTCAGCTAGTACATCCTTATTCGACTGCTTCCTGGCCGTAAAGCTGAGTAAGCTCACCGGGAGTACCTGGTTCGTTGACAGTCCGCCGTTATTGAGCCAGAATTCTGAAAAATCCTTCACCTTGAATTCCGCATAGTAGCCTCTGTCGAATGGCACTTTCGCTACGTTCGTTGGAGTGATGAACAACCAATCCATCGTTGCGTTATCTGCAATGGTGCCATTTTCCTTCGAAGTATCTACGTCGCTGTATTTAGAAACACCTAAGGCAAAGGCCGTCGTCGGTTTTGAACAACCTGAGCATCCAGTCGCATTGATGAGCGCTTCCGTTTCAGTATCGAGGAAATAGAAACGCACGGTAGCTGAATCTGCCAGATGAACGTTCGCCGGCTTGACCGTGATGTTTCTATTGTGATAGTATTGTCCTGAACTGTTGCGTACAGCGCCCGTATGAATGTAGGTGCGTGCATTCGTAGTTCCAAGGTTCTGCCCATTTGGATTAACGGACGCTATCAGTTTGCCTCCATCAACGAAGTCGATCCAGTTGCTGCCGCTAACCGCAGCTTGAGTCACAGTATTACTGGTATATGGCGGTCCGTCATAGATTCCGTAGACATTATCGTAGATATGAATGTCATCGATAGCAATTCCATCCCTGTTGACAAATGGATCGGTCGTGATCACGAAACGAAGGCGCAATTTGGTAAGTCCAGTCGGCAACGGGATCGTGGCAACGTGCCACCTCGTATAATTCTCGACGCTCCACAGGTGGTTGCCCGGATAGTTCTTATTGTACCAATTCGTTCCCTGGCCCTGGGCTCCGAGACGAGTCCAATTGATCCCATCGGCTGAATATTCAACGTAGGCTCCATCGCAGAGATCACCGGCACCGCTTCCACAATCCTCGAGGTCGAGTGCGATGCTCAGGCTTAGCGTAGGGGTGGTCATTGAGGCAATATCGTAGCACGGTGAATAGAGATAGGAAAGCTGTCTATCCTTATAGAACCCTGTCAAATTTGTCTTCCATGCCTTCGCGCCGCTCGCAGCACGATTGATCCGAGTGGAAGCAGGCGTACCATACTCCCATGAGTTATTCAACCCGTTGGTAAACCATCCGCCGTCGTTCGCCTCGAAATTCTGAACGTGTGGGAAAGCAGTGATCACTTCGGAGTTAATGATCGTTACGGTTATCGTATCGTTGTCCCTAAAGGAGTCATCGATATAGGCCACCCATACCTTGATGACATGTTCACCTAATGCGGAAAGATCAGCGGTGGGAGTGAATGTAAACGAGATAGATGTGTTTCCCGGGATTGAGGCAATCGTTCCGGTTTGTGCCGTACCGCCATCCACTGAGAAGCGAACTGGAATGTTGGTGACAGTCGTATCCGCGGAATTTCTTACCGTCACTCGGATTGGAACCGAACTGCCGAGCCCGCAACTCGCCACGATAGGCGTATCGAGACTAACCATCTGTATGTCGTTGTCTACCTTGTAAATCCTAATATCATCGAACGTATACCCTGCCCCGCCCTCATTGTCAGCAGTGAGGTTGTTGCCATACTGCCCAAATCTCACCTGGAAACTCGTTGAGAAATCCTGCCCATTGGCCGCGAGGATATCACTCAATTCTATGCTAGTTGATTTCTTGAACTCGCCTTTCTCCGCCTGGTTATCGTAAAGATCGTAGACGGATATCCAGGCCTTTGTATCATCTCCACGTACCCAGATCCTGTTTGCATTATCAGGAGCCTGTTCATGTTGTTTATAATAAAAATCGAAACGAATATCATCAGGAGTGGCGAAGTGTGGCAACAGATTATACGTCGCCTTCAGCGAATCGGCAGTACCACCGGCGTTGAAGCGACTGGCATCAAGGGTAAAAGCTTTATCGCCCGAATGCGCAATACCGGAATTGATGAAGGTCCTAACCCTACCTAGCGCTGTAGAGCTATTGAAATCGTAACGGTCGGCGCCCACCAGGCCGATCTGTCCGTTATAGTAGGTCGAGTCGGCCGCGCCTTCTATATCATCTACCAGGTCTGTACCGGTAATCAGCGTAATGGGCGCATTCGGTAGTTGCCTGATTGTAACTGTAAGCGTATCGTTATTGCCCACCGGATCTGTAGCCGAAGTATTCTCCACTACAACCCGCAACACGTAGTCATTAGGTGTCGCGAAGTTTTGAGTGGCAGCGAAGTTGTGTGTATATGTTGCGCCGCCAGCAATATTCGTCGCACCTTCGGAAATGAATGCGCCGCCATTTACAGAATATTTTACATTGAAATTGTTGACAGTATTATCATCCAGATTTTTTACCCGCACACTGATCACCGTAGCTGCCGTAAGCGAGGATGAAGTGAGAACGCGCCCGCTCTTTGGAGCAACGAGTGCATCTATCTTCAGATCATTGTCGGATATGGTGCCGGTGCATGCGCCGGAATTAGGTTGCCTTGAAATGGCATCAGACCTTCTTCCCGGATTTCCATTGACTCTCGCCCTCACAGATACCCAATACAGCGAATCTTTCGACAACCCGCTAATCGTAAAGCTTGTTCCGACGGTTATTCCTTTCGACACCATCTCGTCGCCCTGCAGCATCATCACTTCGTAATCAGTCGCGCCGGCCACGGCTGGCCATTGAAGCGAGATATACCCTTCACATTGCACTGAGGACAAAGTCACGGCTGGTAAATCTATAACCGTGAATGCCTGGCTGGTTGAGATCATTCCCGTTCCGTTTCTAGTTATCCTTGCATATGCCTGATCAGTGCTCACTCCCGCTGGAAGAAAGCGCAGGAGGTGCCGCACATCTGCTGCCACTACCGTATCGAATGAGGTAGCCCAGTTATCGGTAGTGAAACTAACAGTGAATGTATTCGCAGGATCGCCGTAGGAATCCCATTGGATGAAGAATCCTTCGCCTCTGAAGAACTTCTCGCCGCCCGCAGGGTGTGTGATCTTCGTCTCAACTGGTACGAAGTCATAGACGAGATAATATTCCTGGTTGGGATTCTGCGTGATCGCCGTTCCTTTTACCGTGATCGTGTATGCGCCTGCAGTGGGATTTGTAATCACCACCTGCTCGATGTTGTTGATATGGTCTACGCCGTTAACCGCTACATTGTTGACATTCGCCCGCGTGGTGTCGAGTATGAGTGGCAGCGTCAATACGGAAGACGGGTTGCGCACTTCGAGGTCGACATCATTTACCAATGCCTGGCTCGATAACAAGCTAGCGGGTGGATCATTCCAGTACAACATGACTTTCAACTCTGCAGTATTTGCCGGAACAGTAATGTTGTGTGTATTATTTACGGCATTGGCTACTGAAGAAATGACGTATCGATTGTTCTCCATCATCTCCACGGATCTCACAAGATTCATCCAGCCAAACCCATACCTGTAGTCAGGTCCTGCATTTCCCATATCGCGACCGCCATTACAGATGAGTGCCTTTATTAATCCATTCTTCGGATTTACATTTCCATTTAATTGTTTGTATCGCTGAATCAACATGGCTGCACCCCCGGAGACAGCGGGCGAAGACATGCTTGTCCCGAATGCTACACCATATGCATTCTGAGATGGGCCAACAGAAGACGCGACAGCAAACCCCATGGCTGTAATCTCTGGCTTAATACGGCCATCATTGACGGGACCTCGGCTAGATGAGCCAGCGATGACTCCCGTATTGAGTGTATTGCCAACGACAATCACATTCTTCGAGGATTGATAACTGCCTAATACCGTATGAAAGCCCGCAGGATAGGTGGGACATGTAATACCACCACTGTTTCCCGCCGCAAACACGTGCTGAAGTCTTGGCAGGTCGAATGCCTGCTGATCAACGAAGCGGGAATAAAGATCGTATAGTCCATTATGATTACATCCATCCTCATCAACCCCGTAAGAATTGTTTGTCACTACCATACTGTCATCCTTGACATACGCCGGAGCGTTGATAAGTATTCCGGACCCAGCTTGCGTGATGAGTCTTGCCTTCGAAGCATATCCCCTGTATAATTCGGTACCATTGCCAGCCCCACCAGCCGTACCAGCCACGTGGGTACCGTGATTGCTTCCACCGTTCACATAAGGCAAGGGAGCACGAGTAATGAGCCTGTTTGTAAAATCAATGTGTAATTGCGGATCGGTGTTATCACCAACGCCCATCACGATTCCCTGTCCACGAAGATCTCGGCCACCTGGCATCGTGAGAATATTCGCCCTCGATCCAGCGGCGCTGTTATGATTGAGCATCTTCTCGTCTGGTGGCAACGCCTGAACATATTCCACGCACGACATCGATGCCAACTCAGCCAGACGTTGCGTGGAAATCCGAAGTCCGATTATACGATAGGATGAAAGCTCCGTTGATATCAAATCGAAGTTCTTCTCCTGCATAGCGGTCTTAACGACTGCGAGTGAAAATGATTTTGGAAAACTAATCAGTACATCGATTGTACCGACCAAGCGAACCGCACTTGGAGGATAGACTCCGTTTGCGAGATCTGGCTGCATCTTCTGTTCAGGCGTAAGAGCGACGACGGATCTAACTCTAAATTTTGTTAGCGCTGGAAGATTTAATGAACCGGTCACCGTAGCGGTGTATGCATTGTTAGGGACGTACTCAAGTAATTCAATTCCGGCAAGCAGCAATTCCTTGCGCTCCGCGTCTGATGGAATACGTTCGAACTGTAAGACCAAATAAGATTTGCCTGCGATCGGCTTCGCATTTCTTTGTAACTCGGTAAGTGCTTCGGGATTGATATTCTTGTGGGTAGTTACAGGGCCGTTTTTCAGCAAAAGATCAAACTTGCGGTCGTCCTGTGCTGCCGTCGAAATCGTCAATAGCAATAAGGCAGTAAACAGGGGAATTGGATGGAATTTCATAGTGGCTTAATGAGGCGATAAAAATAGATCAAATAACTGACAAAAGCGAGGCGGGCGGCTAGTGGGGAGTGGCGAGTGGCTAGTGGGGAGGGAAGTTTCCCTAAAAGCGACCCAAACCCCACTAGCTACTCGCCACTAGTCACTAGCTCTCAAGCAGCAACCGTCTCCGGCGCCAAGCAGTATCTATGCAACCCCGCCAGGAATTTGTACAGTTCTTCCATCGACTTAACTGGTTCCGCCACAAGGAGAAATAGGCGGCCCGTCTGTTTCAGCCTGGCCTTATTTGTTCCCGTTTGTAGGTATTGAATGACCCTGTTGAACAGCTGCGACTCAAAATAGGGAGAGTCTGGACGGTTAATGAAATGGCATCTCAGGACGTTATTCTTCAAAGACATTTTCTCAAATCCAAGGTCGACGGCGAACCTACGGCATCGGACGGTGACAAATAGATCTTCAACTTGCGGAGGCACAGGACCGAATCGGTCACTCATTTCTCCCCGCAGTTCCGCCAGCTCTTCATCATTCCCGGCATTGTCGAGTCGTTGATATAATGATAATCTTTCTGCGATGCTCTCGACATATTCATCCGGTATCAGGATCTCGAGATCCGTATCGATGGTACAATCTTGCACGAAGTCGTCCTGCTTCGAAATTTCATCTTTGAACAATTCCTTAAAATCGGTCCTCTTCAATTCGCGTATTGATTCATCGAGGATCTTCTGGTACATCTCGAAACCTATCTCTGCCATGAAACCGCTCTGCTCGCCTCCTAGCAGGTTTCCCGCACCGCGAATGTCCAAATCGCGCATGGCGATCTGGAAACCACTTCCAAGTTCACTATGCTGCTCGAGCGTCTGCAATCTTTTCTTAGAATCCGATGGCAGGGTGCTCAGTGATGGAGCCAATAGATAACAGAATGCTTTCTTATTGCTGCGGCCCACTCGTCCCCTCAACTGGTGAAGGTCGCTAAGACCAAACTGGTGGGCATTATTGATGATGATCGTGTTTACATTCGGAATGTCTACCCCGCTCTCCACAATGTTGGTGCAGACAAGCACATCATATTTTTTATCGATGAAATCCAGAATCCTCTCTTCGAGTTCGTGTCCCTCCATCTGCCCATGCGCATAACCTATGCTGAGATCAGGACATAATGCCTGGATGATGGCAGCCATCTCCGCCAGGCCACTGATGCGATTATAGATGAAGAATACCTGGCCACCACGCTCTGCTTCAAAATACACGGCCTCGCGAATGAAATCTTCATTATACAGCTGTATCTCCGTCTGTATTGGCTGCCTGTTAGGCGGAGGCGTATTGATAATGCTCAAGTCCCTTGCGCCCATGAGCGAAAATTGCAGTGTTCTTGGAATCGGTGTAGCCGTCAGCGTAAGGCAGTCAACCGTTGTTCTAAGCGTCTTGATTTTCTCTTTGTGGGCAACCCCGAATTTTTGCTCTTCATCGATGACAAGCAGGCCGAGGTCCTTAAACTTTACATCTTTTCCAAGCACCGCATGTGTGCCGATGATGATGTCTACCTTCCCCTCTTCCAATTTCTTCAGAGTTTCCTTCTTCTCCTTCGTCGATTTGAATCGATTCACATAGTCCACTGTCACAGGGAAGTCCTTCAATCGTTCAGTGAATGTTTTATAATGTTGGAATGCAAGAATGGTCGTGGGTACGAGTACTGCCGCTTGTTTCCCATCCAGGCAGGTCTTGAACGCCGCGCGGATAGCAACTTCGGTTTTCCCAAAACCAACATCTCCGCACACCAGCCGATCCATCGGTGAGGCTGATTGCATATCCTTTTTCACATCTGCCGTTGCCTTGCTCTGGTCGGGTGTGTCTTCGTATACAAACGAAGCCTCCAGTTCCGTCTGCATATAATTGTCGGGTGTATGAGCGAATCCCTGCTGCGCCTTTCGCTTCGCATACAACTTGATAAGATCGAAGGCAATCTCCTTGACCTTTGACTTTGTTTTTTCCTTCAGCCTGTTCCAAACATCGCTTCCAAGCTTATTCACCTTCGGAACGCTTCCTTCCTTGCCTGTATATTTCGCGATCTTATGTAGCGAGCTGATGTTAACATACAAAATGTCACTGTCCTTATAAATTATGCGCACCGCCTCCTGTAACCTTCCGTTCACCTCCATCTTCTGCAATCCGCTGAAGACGCCCACACCATGGTCGATGTGCGTGACAAAGTCTCCAGGTTGTAATTCCCTGAGCGTACGAAGTGTGAGTGCCTTGTTCTTATTGTATGCCTGTTTTACCCTGTACTTGTGATAACGTTGAAATACATGGTGGTCGGTGTAGCAGACTATCTTCAGATCTTCTTCGATGAATCCTTCATGGATAGATGTAGCAACAGGATGAAAGACAATTTCAGCTTTCAAATCCTGGAAGATGGTCCGAAGCCGCTCCAACTGCTTAGGATTTTCAGCAAAAATGTATAGAGTAAATCCTTTCGTCTCCCAGCTCTTCAGGTCCCTTATTAAAAGATCAAACTGGCGGTTAAATGCCGGTTGCTCGCGTGTATGAAATTCAATCTCGAACTGCGTACTACTGGCGGATCGCTGGTATCCAAACTCGACGACATGCCGATCTTCAAGTTGCTTTTTAAAAATTTCAGGCGAAATGAAATCAGCTGCACGTATTTCTTTTTTCACGGACCTGTCATCACTTTCCTCCTGTAGTCGCTGACGTTCCGAATGAGATTTGGCCTTGCTGGCCTCAAGACCATGATCAACCATATTCATGAACAGGTCCAGGTCTTCCACACTATCGGCGAGCCGTTCACTACACCACTCCTGGTCCTGTACCCAAACAATGGTATTAGCTGGAAGGAAATCAAGCAGCGAAATCTTTTCCTGGTCGTCGAATTGTGTATCTACATTCGGAATGATGCTCACTTCAAGCAGTTTCCGCTCACTTAATTGGGTCTCTGGGTCTACGATGCGAATCGAGTCCACATCATTGCCGAAAAGCTCTACCCTGTAAGGCTTCTCATTCCCGAAGGAATAGATATCTAGAATGCCACCCCGGATGGCGAACTGACCGGGTTCATACACGAAGTCTGTTCTCTCGAAACCATAATCCGCCAACTTCAGTAGTAAACCCTCGACATCGAGGGCGTCGCCGGTCTTGATACGAATGATATTCGATGAGAGCACATTAGGCACAACTACCTTCTCAAATAATGCCTCGGGATAAGTAACGAGAATTTTCTTATTTACGCTTATGGCACTTGGGCTACCAGCCGCAACCTTCGTCAATGCTTCCGTTCGAAGCATCACGTGAGACGAGTTCAACAGGCGGTAATTCTTCCTGTTCTTAAAAGAAGAAGGAAAGTAAAATATATCAAGAGCACCGGTAAGGTTTTCTAGTGTGTTATGGAAATACGCTGCTTCTTCCGCATCGTTTAGAATGATCAGGTGATTCAGCTGCGCGCAGGCTGGATGGAGAAAACTAGCTCCAGTTATAAATTGCGACGAGCTGCCTTGGAGATTCTTTAAGTAAATTTTTTGGGGGGTAGCAAAGGAAAGCCTGTCCACCAATTGAAAAAGGCGGGGGTTATCTTGAAACTGCTTCAACACATCCTGCATCATCTGGGCGCGAAAATAAGCTAAGAAAGTGAATAGTGAATGGTGAGTAGTGAATGGCCGTCCGATTTTCGATCAGAAACGCGGAATTAATAATCCATGATCTAACTAAGGAATCTATTGACTACTCACTATACACTATTGACTAGTTAATACGTCGCTCCATAATCCGCCTTAAAATTCTCCTCTTTCCACTCTCCTTTCTTCACTTCTACGGGATGAATATTGCTCTTCTCATCGAATATATTTGAATAAAAGAGATTGCCTTTTTTTACAAACAATGAATACCATCCGGGTTTAAGCTTGGCTTTGAAATACCCGTTCTCATCAGTTTCTATTTCTTTGACGAGTCTTGTAGAAAGGGATTTATAAAACGCTCCCTGGTCCTGGTCAGCCTGGCTCATATTCGTCAATTCATATACATATAGGATTGTCTTCATACCCGTTCCACCAGATCGTGGTGCATCAGGTGACGGCATTTGGTTGCCTGTAACAAGGGTAACATTTCCTTTAATGCCCTGTTTACGGCAGAAATCAACATCGACCGGGCTAAAACTGGTCAATAAAAAGGCCATCATAGTCGACAAGGAGAGTATGGTTTTCATAATTACAATCAATTTTTAGTGAGCAACTTATTAATCCGCAGTCCCGATATAGTTCCTATCCGTAAATACTGTAAATTAGTATGTTTTTTCATACAACGATCATGCGGCTTTTACCCCAAACACATTCACATGCATAAATTTTCCGTTCGTGTCTTACTGATAATGATTACAGTAGGCTTCTCCCTTCCCCTCTTTTCCCAGCTTAGAACCAATACCGAAGTGTTGAAACAAGCCGCGGTGAGGCAGGCTGCAAAAGAAAAAGAACTCTATGCGCGCTTGCAGACGCTTGCAAAGGAGAAAGGATGGGAAATGGTGATAAAGAGGCCAAACGGAGGTATCGCCATTCTTGTTGGCATCGATGATTTCGGCAACCCACTTTACAATGCTACCGACAACAATATTGCGGCGGCTGCCACGATAGGAACTATCCATCTTTGGCCAGGCGGAAGCACGGGCTTAAACCTGAGCGGCTCATCGAATGCCGTTAAAAACAAACTCGCATTGTGGGATGGCGGAAGCGTTAGAGGTACACACGTGGAACTCACAGGCCGCGTAGTTCAGCGTGACAATAATCCCGGCGCCCAAAGCGACCACGCAACACACGTGGCCGGTACCTTGATCGCTACCGGTGTGAACCCTGTCGCGAAGGGAATGAGTTTCGGTCAACAACAGTTAGTAGCCTATGATTTTGCAGGTGATGCTTCTGAAATGTTGAACGAGGCTCCGAATCTCCTTGTGTCGAATCACTCATATGGCAGTCTCGCCGGATGGGAATTCAATAACAATCGTTGGGAGTTCTGGGGACTTGCGGGCTCGACTGAAGATTACCAATTTGGAAACTATGGCAATATTGCCCAGTTGTGGGACTCTATTGCATACAATGCACCTTTCTACCTTATTGTAAAATCAGCGGGCAACAAGAGGAATGAGAATGGACCGGCCGAGGGCCAGCCTTTCTGGAGAAGAAATGCATCAGGTGTATTTGAGCAAGTGCCGAGCCGCCCTCCGGGCCTCAGCAGCAACAATGGCTTCGACATCATTCAATCTTACGGCAACTCCAAAAATATTCTTACGGTAGGTGCGGTCAATGCAATCGGTTTTGGATACAACAACCCGCAGGACGTTATGCAGTCAACTTTCACCAGTTGGGGCCCGACAGATGACGGGCGTATAAAACCAGATGTTGTGGCAAATGGTGTAGGACTATTATCCAGCATCGCGACCTCTGATAATGCCTACGCTACCTTTAGTGGGACATCGATGTCATCTCCAAGCGCAGCCGGCTCGTTGCTACTGCTCCAGGAGTATTATAACCAACTGCATCCAGGCACCTTCATGCGTTCAGCGTCCCTTAAAGGACTCGTGATCCATACGGCAGATGAAGCAGGAGGCGGACCTGGTCCCGACTACCAGAATGGCTGGGGATTGATCAATATGGTAAGGGCCGCATCAGTCATCACTGCTAACAATACAACTCACCTGATGCAGGAAAGACAATTGGATAATACAGATAATGCCACTTATTCACTTCCTGTAGTTGCTAGTGGTAATGGAAAGATTGTCGCGACTATTAGTTGGACTGATCCGAAGGCAGATGTCGAACCACTCGCGACTGCCTTGAATAACGCAACAAGAAAACTTGTAAATGACCTTGATATTGTAATAAAGAGAGGAGCAACAACGTACCGCCCATGGGTGCTGAACCCGGCGGTGCCAACTGCTGATGCTACAACGGGAGACAATATTCTAGACAATGTTGAGAAGGTTGAAATTTCCGATGTGATCCCAGGACAGACTTATACAATTGAGATCACAAAGAAAGGAACGTTGGCGAGAGGCCTCCAGGCATATACGCTCATCGCGAGCGGCGTCGGCGGCCAACCATATTGTGCATCTAACCCAACATCAACAAGCGGTGCGCGAATCGATAGTGTATCGTTTAGCAACGTACAAAATAAGAATGTTGCAGGATGTACCTCCTATAGCAACTTCACCGGCGTTACCGGAAATCTTCAACCAGGACAAACACTTCCACTTTTCATCAGGTTAAATAGCTGCGACGCCACGTCTGTTGGAAAGATCGTAAAGGTCTACATCGATGCGAATAATGATGGAGACTTCACCGATGCTGGAGAAAATGTAGCAACTAGCGGCGTGATCAACGGCAATGGCGATTTCTCGACTAACATCACCATGCCCGCGGGCCTTACACCTGGAAAGGTCACAATCTTACGTATCGTTATGCAGGAGACAAGCACCGCGGCCGACGTCACTCCTTGTGGCACCTATGCTCGTGGGGAAACGCAAGATTACAGGATAATGGCATCGACACCGTCCTTGGATTTCGGCGTACCTGGGCTTATTAGTCCTATCAGCGGTGACTGCGCAAACCCTGCTCAATATCTTACTGTCCGCGTTCGTAACTATGGTACGGCTGACAAGAATAATATTTCACTCCAGGCGGTGATTAAGCAAGGCGCTACTACAATCGCTACGCTGAATGCAACCTATACCGACAGTATCTATGCGCTTACGGAAGAGACCTATACATTCCAGACTCCATTCGCTACCCTGCCTTCGACAACCTATACAGTAACGGTGACGGCAACTTTCCCTGGTGACCAGGATCCGTCAAACAATGTACTTTCTACAAGTTTCACAACGGGAGCAGCAGGAACTAATCCCGCTGGAACGGCTATCGTATGCGGCACCACTGCACAGTTGAGTGTGACATCGCCAACTAACGAACTGTATAACTGGTACACTTCGACAACGGCACCTGCACCAATTGCAACTGGTCCTAATGTTTCTACAACCACGATCGTCCCTACCTACTATCTTTCCAAAAATGAAATTAGTACGAAGCTGGGACCACAGAATAAGATGGTATTCCCGGAAGGTGGGTACAATTCTTTCACCGGTAATATGGTCAGGATTACGACGAGCATGCCTGTGACCCTTGAGACGGTTCGCCTTTACATCGGGACTTCAGGCAAGATTACTTTCCTGCTGCGCGAGATAGTAAGTTACAATGAGACAACGGGGGCTTATAGCTACTTCCCGGTCGCCTCCCGCACGATAGATGTAACCGCAACCGCTCCAACACCACCTGTACTTGGTCAACAAAATAATGACCCTAACGACTTGGGAGCAATATTCTATCTCGGACTCAACATTCCGACAGCAGGAAACTATGGCATCGTGATACAGTGTGAGAATGGTGCATCTATTTTCAGGAACAACAACATCACTACTAACCCGTATCCATTTAGCATCCCGGGAGTAATATCGATTACAGGAAATTCCGCAATACTTGCTGGTGATCCTAACTACTTCCAAAAGTTTTATTACTTCCTGTATGATGTAACAGTGAAGGTTTCTAGTGGTTGCCCATCGGCCAGGGTTGCAGTCGTTCCAACTACCGCCACTGCTCCCGTCATCACCGTTGCAGGCAACGTATTGACGAGCACTGCCGCGGTTTCATACCAATGGTTTAAGAATGGCGTCGCCATCAGTGGCGCATTTAACCAGACATACACTGCCACTGAATCGGGCACGTATCGCGTAGACGCATACTATGGTCCGGGCTGTACGCTTAGCTCTTCAGATGTGACCGTAACGGTAACTCCGGTAGTGAACGTTGATCCGGATGAGATTGGCCTGATCGTTTCACCAAATCCAACGACAACGGGTCAATTCGATATACAACTGCAAACGCGTACGCGAGCAAACCTTCATATAGCCTTATTGAATACGGCTGGACAAAAGGTTTACCAGAAGACAGTGTCGAACTTTATTGGACGATTCACCGAGACCGTGCGTCCGGGTAATGTTTCCGCAGGAATCTACTATCTGCAAGTACAACACGACAAGAAAATGTACGTATTGAAGGTTGTAGTCTTATAATATAGATTAAGGGATCGGGAATTGGTTATCGGGAATTGGGCTTGTAAGCGAAGAGTGTATACGATTCGTGGAGCCCAATTCCCAATTACTGATTCCCGATTCCTTTTTTACTTGGCATTCCTCTGCGCCTCCGCGGCTTTGTATGAACCTATTTTGGGGATTTGAAATACTCTTTTGTAAATTACCCTAAAATTAACTGCAATGGCTGTACAACCCTGGCGAGTTGGGAAGGTGATACGAATTGAAAATGAAACCTACAACACGCGTCGATATTGGATTGAGATTCCCGAGCTGACATCCTTCGATTTTGAACCAGGGCAATTTGTAACACTTGATCTTCCCATTCACGAGAAGCCAAACAAACGCTGGCGGAGTTATTCCATTGCAAGTTGGCCTGATGGAACCAATGTATTTGAGCTCGTAATCGTGTTGCTAGATGGAGGTTTGGGTACTACCTATCTTTTCAATGAAGTTAGTGTAGGAAGCGAGTTAACGCTTAGAGGGCCGCAGGGAGTATTCACACTTGATGAGGAGCATTATCAGAAAGATTTATTCCTGATCAGCACGGGTACAGGAATAGCGCCATTCAGGAGTATGGCCCATCATATATTCCGCAACAACATTCCTCACAAGCACATCTACGTGATCTTCGGATGCCGCACGCAGAAGGACCTGCTCTACTACGATGAACTGAGAAATCTTGGTCTCGAAAATTTCCACTACATCCCTACACTGTCGCGCGAAGAATGGGAAGGGAAAAAAGGCTATGTGCATTCAATATATGAAGAGCATTGTGCAGACAAGCAAGCCGCCAGTTTCTTTCTTTGCGGATGGAAAAATATGATCGATGAAGCAAAGAAGAGAATACAGGAATTGGGGTATGATCGTAAGTCGATACACCAAGAGTTGTATGGGTAGTTTCCGCGCTGCGAGTTTAACGTTTAACGTTTAAGGTTTAACGTTCTTCCAGTTCGAAATGCTATATTGGATTAGGGTGACCGGTTTTCGAAAGATTTCAATTCTCTCACGACATTTCTGAAATCAGAACGTTAAACGTTAAACATTAAACGTTAAACCACTTAACCATTAGCTATCGCCTCCAGGACGACAGCCTTCACCTTCTCTATTGGAACCCTCTCCTGCTGCATTGAATCGCGGTGACGAACCGTTACCATATTGTCTTCCTTTGTTTGATGGTCTATAGTCACACAGAATGGCGTACCGAGTGCATCCATTCTTCTGTACCGCTTACCGATTGTATCCTTCTCCTCATAGAAGCAACGGAAATGAGACTTGCATTCATCCATAATCTTCCTGGCGATCTCGGGCAGGCCATCCTTCTTAACCAAGGGTAGTATAGCCAGTTTGAGTGGTGCTAACTTTGGAGGAAACTTAAGTACAACACGATCATCCTTCTTTTCAGGTGTACTCAGATCTTCCTCCGTATAAGCGTTACTCATCACCAGGAGGAACATCCTATCGAGACCGATTGAAGTCTCGATGACATATGGTATGTAATTGCCGAATGGCTTTCCTGTGGTCTCATCGATATCATTATCGAAATACTGCATCTTCTTGCGGCTGAATTCCTGGTGCTGCTTCAGGTCGAAGTCTGTGCGACTATGAATACCTTCTACCTCCTTAAAACCAATAGGGAATTCGAATTCGATGTCACAAGCAGCATCTGCGTAGTGAGCAAGCTTCACGTGATCATGAAACCTGTATTTCTCTTTAGGTATTCCCAGCTCGAGATGCCATTGAAGCCGCTGTTCCTTCCAATGTTCGTACCATTTCTTTTGGGTGCCGGGACGAATAAAGAACTGCATCTCCATTTGTTCAAACTCCCTCATTCGGAAGATAAACTGGCGTGCCACGATCTCGTTGCGGAAGGCCTTACCTATCTGTGCGATGCCAAATGGAATTTTCATGCGCCCCGTCTTCTGGACATTCAGAAAATTAACGAAGATTCCCTGGGCGGTTTCCGGTCTCAGGTACACAATATTGTCTTCCGTATTCTCGCCACCGGAAGAGCCGAACTCGGTTGAGAACATGAGGTTGAACT
>JACMKU010000165.1 GCA_014379965.1 Chitinophagaceae bacterium | reverse complement strand
TCCAGTTGCCCGTGCCACTGACTGCGCACTTGATGCCGTAGTCCTGGATTAATTTCTTCAACCCTTCGAAATCATCTGCGCCCAGGAGTTTTTCCATCTGGTTAAGCATTGCCTTCGCCTCGTCGGTGCGACCATCCTTCTCCATCAATTCGGCGTGGGCTTCCAATAGATGATCAACCCGATATCTTTTCTTGCTGTCCTTGTTGTCGATCATCGGGTCGTTGAAATTGTCGACATGACCGCTCGCTTTCCATGTGGTTGGGTGCATGAAAATGGCGGCGTCGATACCAACGATATTCTCCTGGAGTTGTGTCATGCTCCTCCACCAATGATCGCGGATATTCTTTTTCAATTCGCTGCCCCATTGGCCATAGTCGTAGACCGCCTGTAGCCCATCGTATACTTCACTGGAGGGAAAAATAAAGCCATATTCTTTACAATGCGAGATGATCGCCTGGAATCTATTACTGTCTGTTGCCATAAGCGGCAAAGATAAAATTCGGTCGTCAAATGAGGGAAGAAGGTTTGTAGCGGCTGCAAGCTTTGAAGTTTAAGGGTTTAATAGTTTAAAAAGTTTAAAAGTTAGTCCCTTACAAGAAGCGTGGTCGATTACATTGAACTTTTAAACTATTAAACCCTTAAACTTTTAAACTTTTTTCTCAACCGGATCCTCCTGGTTCACCGGATTATCCTTCTCATGCTTCTTAAGCGACTCGTGTGATTCAACCTCACGCTGCTCCACCCACACCGCATAGTCATTTGGATATATCTGGCATCCCCTCCCGATCGCATATACACGGGTGAATACGGCCCCGAAAAATAGAATGATCGCAGAGTAGTAGACCCAAATCAGGATAACGATCAATGAACCGGCTGCTCCATACGCCGATGTGATCCTATTAGTTTGCCCGAGATAGAAGCTGATAAGAAATCGGCCACCCATAAATAATATGGCAGTAGTGATCGCTCCCGCACGCACATCCTTCCATTTTATACGTGCGTCAGGTAATATTTTGAAGATGATCCCAAACAGGGTTGCCGTCACAAAAAAAGTAAAAATTATGTTGAAGGCGTATAACACATATACCTGGAGATCCGGAAACCTTTCCGCGAATCGTTGGAGTAACACATCCATTAGTCCATTGATGACAAGCGATACCAGCAGCAGGAACCCAAGTGTGATGACCATGGAAAAAGAAATGAGCCTGTTGATCAACAATCGCAACCAACCCCTACCCTTGCGAGGCTTAGACTTCAAATGCCAGATATGGTTGATGGATTCCTGTATCTCTGCGAATACCCCTGTAGCACCGATGATCAACGTGATGATACCAACTACCGCAGCCCATGGCCCGTGAGCTGACGTACTTGCATTGCGAATAGTATCTTGTATTTGAACCGCCGCGTCTTGTCCAACGAACCCTGAGAGCTGGGTATAGATCGAACCTTCTACAATCTCACGACCATAAAATATATTACTGACCCAAATAATGATGATAAGAATTGCCGGAAGGGAGAAAATCGTATAGTACGCAAGCGCTGCACTGTGTTTTAATGCGCTGGTGTCTATAAAGTCGGAGAAGCTTTGCTTGATGATCTTCCAGATCTTCTTGAATGGCATATGCTAATTTGTTGGTTACCACCTCTATCAATCATACATAGTGCCAAATGCTAATCTTTGGGTGATGGAGGTTTCAATTTCTCATTTTGGCCATGTCTGTGGCCATCTCGCGAAGTCTTTTTCTCAAAATTATCTGCAAGCGCTTTCGTGAGGTCTACGCCCGTCTGATTAGCGAGGCAAAGTAATACCCACAGGATATCTGCCATCTCATCCGCTATCCCGTCTTTCTTATCGTTTTCTTTGAATGATTGGTCGCCATATGTCCGTGCCATAATGCGAGCCAGCTCTCCTATTTCCTCGGTAAGAATAGTCATATTCGTGAGTTCGCTGAAGTATCGGACACCAACGGTTTTGATCCATTGATCAACATCCTGCTGTGCTTGCTGAATAGTCATAACAAAGATTTTTGAGAATGCTCGCAATATAGCATCATTCTTGTCGTTTTAGCGACCCGTTCTAACCCTTTGAAACATAAATCAATCTATCAGAAACCACAGATCTTCTATGTTTAAGCGCTCGATCTCCAGGCTCATCGCCATCATGTTCATCTCGCTATCCTGCCTGCTGTGCCGGGCGCAAACTTCAACCTCTGCAAATGCTATCAATAAGCCATACCGGATTCTCACCTCCGGAAAGCAGGTGACCGTCAAGAGTACGAAGACTATCAAAAATGTAATGGTGTGGACCGCGACCGGCCACAGGATCGTCGAGCAGAAGAACGTGAATGCTCAATCATTCAGTTTCAACGTCAATAATATTAGTGAGAAAGTATTCTTCGTAATGATAGAATACGAAGGGGGAAAACCTTTTACTGAAAAGATCGGGGTACAATAATCCCGTCCACGTCATCCGGAGCACCGTGGCTATTCCCTGTTTTTTGTATCGATTATAATGGTCACAGGCCCATCATTAAGCAGTTCAACCTTCATATCGGCCCCAAACCTACCGGTCTTTACGGGTTGACCAAGTTCCGTAGCTATTTTAGCGATCATTTTTTCATACAACGGTATCGCAATTTCGGGCTTGCTCGCTTTAATATAGCTCGGGCGGTTACCCTTCTTCGTGGAGGCATGCAACGTAAACTGGCTAACGATCAGGATCTCCCCGCCGTTTTCTTTCACTGAAACGTTCATCACCCCCTTCTCATCATTGAATATGCGCAGATTCACAATCTTCCCGCACAGCCATTCAATATCTTCCATTTCATCGGCATCCTCTATCCCAACCAACACCAATAACCCTTGCCCAATCTCTGAGAACACACTCCCCCCAATCGTAACGCTAGCACGGGTGACTCGTTGAATGACAGCACGCATGGTTGTATCTTTATGGCAAAGGTAGGCGGCGAGCGCGGTGAATAGTGAGTAGTGAGTGGTCATTGCGAGCGAAGCGAAGCAAGTGAGTGTCAACCCGCGGAATCGAAACGCATTTCCGAATACGGGGGTGCATTCACAATTCACTACTCACAACTCACGGCTAAATGAATCTCACCAGCGAAATACACTTCCAAACCACCCGCTCAGGCGGCAAAGGCGGACAAAACGTCAACAAGGTTGAAACGGCCGTGATTGGCTCACTGTCTATTTCAGCCTCAAGCTTGTTGTCAAATGAACAGAAGGTTATGCTGACCGAGAAACTTTCAAACCGGATCACCGCCGAAGGTATGTTGCAAGTGAGATCGCAGGTACATCGCACCCAGCTCGCCAACAAGGAGGAAGTGATCAAGAAGATCCATCAGCTGGTTACTGCCGCCCTGAAAAAAAAGAAGGCGCGCATCGCCACGAGAGTAAGTAAAGCAGCAAAGGAAAAAAGAATTGAGTCTAAGAAGAAACTGGGAGAGATAAAATCAGGCCGCAAACGTTTCAGGCCTGGAGATTTCTGATTCCTTTATTTTCCCATTACGTGAAGTATTTATTTCCTTCCGCAAGATTTCGGGACGAGAATCGTTTATTTATATCCGGACAACCATGTTCAAAGCTTCATTGACCATAGCATTACTCACGCTTACCATCTGCCTCATCGCCTATGGCCTGGGGGCATGCAGGAAGAACGACAATCCCAATGGACTCCTACTGCTCGATCAACAGATCCCCGAAAGCTTCCCCGATCCACTCTATAGATTCAGCGACAACCCACTCTCACAGGAAGGATTTGAACTGGGTCGCAAATTATTCTATGATGGCATCCTCTCGTTAGATGGAAATTTCCCCTGTGCTTCCTGTCATCAGCAACCCGCTGCCTTCGGCACCTACCAACATGACCGCAGTCATGGCTACAACGGGTCGCATACTCTCCGCAATGCACCGGTTTTGTTTAATCTCGCGTGGCAATCGAGTTTTCATTGGGACGGTGAATTCACATCACTTTTCGACGAGGCCGCCCAACCGATAAACGGCCATATCGAGATGGCGGAATCCTTCGCCGGTGTTATCGATAAACTCCAAAGTGATCCCGATTACAGGGAGAGGTTCAGGAAAGTGTTCCGAAGTGAATTCATCAGGCCCGAGTTTATTCTTAAAGCGCTGGCGCAGTTTACGGGTTATATGACTTCCTCAGATTCCAGGTACGACCGATATAAAAAAGGTTTGGTCATATTTACTCCCCAGGAATTGAATGGCTACCAACTTTTCCAGGCCAATTGTGCGAGTTGTCACCCAGAACCGCTCTTCACTGACTACAGCTTCCGCAACATCGGACTGCCGGTAGATAATTTCCTCAATGATTTTGGTAAAATGAGAATTAGCAGGAATGCAGGCGATTCGCTGAAGTTTAAAGTGCCGACGCTTCGCAACGTTTACATCTCCTCCAACTATATGCATGATGGGAGATTCAATACACTTGCCCAATGCATCAATCATTATCGGACTGGCGTCCAGGCCAGCTCCACCCTCGATCCCTCGCTGGCCGGCGGAATTGCACTTACTAATACGGATGCAACAAATCTTGCCTTGTTCTTACGAACGTTGACCGATTCCGCCTTCCTTGTCGATCCACGGTTCAATCAACCCTGATCACGCTTTTCTCTTGCCTCTCATGGCGTCGAGAGTTTGCTTCTCTGATTCAATTTGCTTCAATTGGTTCTCCTGGTCTTTGGCATTTTCCTTAAGATCTTCCTCCAGCTTCTTTATCTTTTTCTCCATTGTCTCTTTGTCCTCCTGGAGATCGCGCAGTTTCTTCTCCGCTTTAGATAATGTAGTTTCCTGGGCCACTATCTCTCGCTCCAGGTTAAATGCTTCTACATCGGGCGTGAGTCGATTCAGGAAACTTCTCACATTACTGTTCACTAATGCGTCGCTCCTCGCAATCACATTCTCTTCTCCTTTGTTCATCAAAATATACACAACTGATTCATCTTTTTCCTTTCGGCTCTTCCTTTCCACTTTAATCATATAGTCGGCAGGCTCAGAACTGATATCCGATATCACCACCCCTTTATACACTAGAAAGCCTTTCGATTCTTTCTTCTTATGTCCCATCTTCTCCATTTTGTCGACAATGGCGTCTTCCACTACCGACGGTGCAAAAGGAAACTCAATTACCATGGCTTTCTGATCCTTCTTCAGGTATTCAATAGACCCTTCATATGATTGCGCTGTTAAAGTGAGCGAGGAGATTATGACCACGAGGGCCAGGATAATATTTTTCATATACGGCAGTTTCGGTAAAGATACGCCAAGACGGTCAGTGGTCAGTAGTGAATAGTGAGTAGAGGCCGCGATTCGATCAATCTTTACGTTACAGAGGTTGCCACTCACTATTCACCATTGACCACTCACTATTCACAACTCACCATTCACTGACCACTGACAACTCACCATTCACTGTTGAGTTTCCTTACATTTGCTTTCAAATTTCCAATCCTTTTGAGTGGTTTAAAAAAGCTGGCCGGACAGACTCTATGGTATGGTGTACCCACCATTGCAAGCAGGTTTCTAGGATACCTGATGAATCTTTCCCTCCCCTTCCTGTTTACCCGCGCCGCGACCACCGCTGACCTTACCCAGGTATATTCAATCATTCCATTTCTAAGCATATTATTCACATATGGTCTCGAAACGGCATATTTCCGGTTCTCGCAGACCGAGGACCGAAACAAGCTATACAGTACACTTTCGCTGTCTTTATTCACGACAACTCTCCTTTTTACCCTGATTCTATATGTATTTAGAGGAAATATCGCCGAGGCAGCGGGTCTCGAACGCCATCCGCAATACGTCACCTGGATGTGTTGGATCATCTTCTTCGACACACTGGCTGCCCTTCCTTTTGCGCGTCTACGGCAGGAAAACAGGCCACGCAAATATGCGATGGTGCGCATTGCCGGCATAGTAGTCAACATCCTCGTGGTGATCCTTTTCCTCGGTGTTATCCCAGGCTATGCAAAATCAAATCCAGACAGCTGGGCTTCGGTCATCTACAACGAGGACGATCCCATCAGCTACTATCTTCTCGGAAATGTTTGTGGAAGCGTATTTACATTCCTTCTTCTCTGGAAAGAATTCAGGGACGTCACCTTTTCCTTTAGCGCCGAGCTCTGGAAACGCGTGATGAATTATAGTTACCCGCTCATCATCGTAGGTCTTGGAGGAATGATAAACGATATGCTCAGCCGGCTCGTCTATCGTCATGTCGTCGACGTAACACCCGAACAGGCAGATAAGGAACTCGGGATCTTCGGCAACCTGTACCGGCTGGCGGTTTTGGTCACCGTGATGATCCAGGCATTTCGGATGGCAGCTGAACCATTTTTCTTCAATCAGTCGAAAGAGGAAAATGCAAGGAAGACCTATGCTCGCGTGATGAAGTATTTTGTGATTGCATGCTGCTTCATGTTTTTGCTCATCGGACTATACAGGGATGTTCTCGAATGGATCATCACAATCAAATCCAAGGAATGGGGTGAAGGGATGTACATCGTTCCCTTGCTTGCACTGGGTAACATATTCCTTGGCATCTATTACAACCTCAGTATCTGGTACAAACTCACCAATAAGAATATGTATGGCGCACTCATCACTTTTTCAGGCGCTGTCATTACCGTCGTCCTGAATATGGTGCTGATTCCAAGATGGCACTACCTCGGTGCCGCAGTGGCCACTTTTTCCTGTTATTTATTCATGATGATCGCATCTTATCTTCTAGGTCAAAAACATTATCCTGTTCCATACGCAAGAAAGAAACTGCTATCATACCTTGTACTAGTGGTGTTGATCTACCTCATTCATAGAGGGCTTGTAATGGCCTGGGATAACTCCGTCTTTAATATTGTTTCCGCCACCCTCCTCTTCGGACTATTTACCGCATTTGTGCTCCGAATTGAGAGGAGTGAGTTGCAGGGAATTCCAGGCTTAGGCAAATTTTTTAAGGGGCGGAGTTAGCCCTCGCTCTCGCACTCGCTCTGTTTCTGTTTCTGTTCCTGTTTCTCGCTCTGTTCCTTTCTCTTCATATTTTTTAATAGCGTTACTGTTTTTCACTCTACAACTAATGAGAAGAAGAGAAACAGGAACAGAAACAGGAACAGAGCGAGAAACAGAAACAGGAACAGAGCGAGAAACAGGAACAGAAACAGAGCGAGAAACAGGAACAGAAAACAGAAACAGGAACAGAGCGAGAAACAGAGCGAGAGCGAGGGCTGGTCATCGAACACCTACCCCCTTCAAAAACGGATTACCCCTCTTTTCACTCCCCACCGTCGTCATCGGACCGTGCCCTGAATATACTTTTGTCTCGTCGGGAAGTGTGAAGAGCTGGGTCTTTATACTCGTGACCAGGGTTTGAAAGTCGCCACCAGGCAGATCCGTACGGCCGATACTCATTTGAAATAGGACATCTCCGCCAATCACGAATCCTCCGGGTGCATGGTAGAACGAGATGCTGCCCGGCGAATGGCCAGGCGTAAACCTTATCTCGAGCAAATCCGCTCCTACGGCAATGGTTGAACCTTCTTTTATATATATCAGCGGCCCTTCAAAGTTATCAACCGGCATTTGCCACATTTCGCCCGACTGCGGAGCGAAGTCAAGGACAGGCTTTTCCTTCTCATGGAGGTGAAGGGGCAGGCCCCAGGTCTCGTAAACAAATTGGTTCCCGAAGACGTGATCGAGGTGGCAATGTGTATTGAGCAGCAAGACTGGTTTCCAGCCTGCCGTTGCTATGGCGGCTTTCAACTCTTCCTTCTCTTCTGGAAAATAACACCCGGGATCAATAATGCAGCACTCCTTTTTTTCGTTATATAGCACATAGGTATTCTCCTGCACCGGGTTAAATGTGAATGCCTTGACGCTTAACATGGATGGTTTTTTGTACTTTTAAAACACGATTTACTGCGAGAAAGTCTCCAGGGAGTCAAAGATACATCCCTGAATAGCCTTTTCATCGTAATTTGAACTGGGATTGGACACCCCTCAGGACGCACACTCATTTAATTTCGCATAATAACCACAACCGGCAACACAGAGGATAACTGGAACGATTTAATTAAGTAAGTCAAAGAAACAGCAACGATTTTATGAAGCATCTATCAAGCCTGATTGCCTGCCTTTTCTTATTATGGAGCATGGAATCAACCGCGCAGGTTAGTACCGTTGAATTCGGCAAGAACCGGGTTCAATACCAGAAGTTCAGTTGGAAATATTATCAGACGGAAAATTTCAATGCCTATTTCAGCCAGGATGGTCTCGGTCTTGGAAAATATGTAGCACAAATAGCAGAAGCCGAATTACCCAGTATCGAGGAATTTGTGGAATACGGACTTCAGCGTCGAACGAACATCGTTGTCTACAACAACTTTGACGAGATGCAACAATCCAACATCGGCCTCGGCGTCGACTGGCAGAATACCGGCGGTATCACCAAGCTGGTCAATAACAAAATGCTCGTGTACTTCGACGGCAATCACGACAACCTCCGCAGGCAGATTCGTCAGGGTATCGCTCGTGTACTCGTGGAAAACATACTCTTTGGCGACGACCTTGGAGAATTTGCTGCCAACCAGGCGTTACTCGATCTCCCGAAATGGCTGACCGACGGTTACATTGAATATGCTGCCGAAAATTGGAGCCCTGCCCTCGATGACGATCTTCGAGGCATTATGCTTTCGGGTAAATACAACAACTTCTACCAGTTTGCATTCGACAGGCCAAACCTTGCCGGTCATTCCTTCTGGAAATATATCGCCGATAAGTACGGCAAGAGCAAGACCACCTACATGCTGTATCTCTCAAGGGTATATCGTAATCTCAATAGCGCTGCACAGAAAGTTGCCAAGAAGAAGTTCAAGGAGGTGTTGAAAGACTTCATGCTGGAAGTGCCACAAGGCTACTACAAAGACCTTCGAAGCCGACGCAACTCTCCGAAAGGACAATTGTCCATCAGCGAAGTGATCGGGAAGAAAGATTTTATCCGCTTCAATGCAAATCCACAGCCCAAGAGCTTTACGTATGCATTGGTCGAATTTTTCCAGGGAAAATATTCAGTGGTGCTGATGGAGAACTTTGTAAGCAGAAAAGTATTGCTCAAATTCGGCACACGCGCAAGGGAAGATGAGAAAAATCCAAACTATCCCCTCCTTGCATGGGATGGTAAAGGCACCCGCCTCGCTGTACTGTATAGCGACGAAGGCAAACTGAAATTCTTCGTATACGACATCGTTAACCGGATTAAGATCAACAAGCAGGAACTTCCCATGTTCGACCAGGTACAGGACATGAAGTACATGCTCGATGCAAATACACTTTTAATGAGCGCCATCCGCAGTGGCCAGACGGATATTTATACTTACAAGATCGATAAGCAGAGTTTCGACCAGGTGACGAATGATGTGTACGACGACCTCGATCCTTCTTTCGTCGCCTTTCCTAATAAGACTGGTATTATCTATGCGAGCAACCGGCCTTCGGCACAGGCCCTCAGCAGCGACGACTCACTGCCATCCGCCCGTTTCAATATCTTCCTCGTTGATAATTGGAATACTTCGGAGTTCAAACAGATATCGCAACTCTCCGCGCTTAGATATGGCAATGCCCGTAACCCTTCACAATACAATACCTCGCACTTTACATTTGTAAGTGATGAGAATGGGGTGAACAATCGATATGCAGGTTTCTTCCGGACGGAGAGAGCCGGACTCGATACACTCGTATTCATCGGAGATGAAATACTTCGAAACCCACCTCAATCCGAGGTAGACAGCGTATTACGCGAGTGGAATAAGGCCGACATCGACTCCGTCGGGTTCTTCTCAGTTACAAATGATTCGTCTTATGTGTTCCCTATCACCAATTATCAGAGCAGTTTGCTCGAAACACGCACGGCGGGTGACAACCAGCAGGTGAGCGAAGTAGTCAAGCTGGGTGATGTGAAACTCCTGTATCGACTGAAGGTGGATGAAAATGTGCTTCGTCGCAGGAACGTTTCGGCACGCCCCACAGAATATGTAAAGCAATTGATGGATGCCGAACGAAAAGAACGGATGAAGACGGCCGCGGCTGAACAAGATGCACAGGATACGGCAAGGAAGCAAAATGATTTCTTCCAAAACGAGTTCCAGGATGAGAAGCCCGACACGGCCAGTAAGACCGGAAGAGTTGTCGAATCAACAGAGATAGTAAGCACTACCGTGTTGAAGCAGGCTAAGGTGTATGAATATCGTCCGCCGAAATTCTTCGCAGACTATGTTGTCACCGGTTTCAGCAACTCCGTATTGCCCGTAAACAAATTCCAGCCCTATGCTGGCGGTACGGGTCCAATCCGGATGTCTAATGGAAATGACTTTAATGGCTTGATAAGGATGGGAACATCGGACCTCATGGAGGATATAAAATTCTCCGGAGGTATTCGCATCGCATCCAACCTAAGAGATAATGATGTGCTTTTTGAATTCACCAATCTGCGTAAGCGTCTCGATTGGGGTGTGTTGTATTATCGCAGCAGCAACCAGGTAGGTTTTAGTGATGCGCCTCAGTATGCGGGCAAACAATTTTCAAATTACTATCTCGTACGGTTGAAATATCCATTTGACAGAACGAGAAGCCTGCGTGCTACAGTGGGTCCAAGGTTTGATAAGCTAATCGTCACTTCCCGCGACAGGCTTTCACTGGAGTTCCCGGCACAGAAGACTACCTACGGGCAGGTGAGCCTCGAGTATGTGTATGACAATACATTGAATCCCGCTACGAATATCTGGCACGGGTTACGATACAAGTTCTTTGCTGACTGGTTTACGCAGCTTAGCGATGTAAGAAATACGGATGGCAAATTCCTTTTCAACGCAGGATTCGATGGACGCCATTATCTCCCCATTTATCGCAACCTGATCTGGGCGGTAAGAGCAGCAGGCGATTTCAGCTGGGGAAGCCAGAAAGTCATTTACTACCTGGGTGGTGTTGACAATTGGCTATCTCCTAAATTTAATGATGCTAACACTCCTGATCCGGACGCGACCTATACCTACCAGTCACTCGCAGTTAACCTTCGCGGATTCCAACAGAATGTAGCGAACGGAAGTAATGCCGTTGTATTGAATAGTGAGTTCAGGGTGCCGGTATTCTCTACTTTTTTCAATAAGCCGATTAATAACGCCTTCCTTAGGAACTTCCAACTGGTGCAGTTCTTCGACCTCGGTGCAGCATGGAATGGCCAGTTCGGAAGCATCGAGCGACCTTATGTAGTGTATGGGTCACCGCCGGTGACAGTGAGATTGAAAGCAGGTGGTATCGGTCCACTTGCGGGCGGATACGGTTTCGGTGCAAGGAGCACATTACTCGGTTATTTCCTGCGAGTTGACGCAGCATGGGAAATGAATGGTGTATTTAAAGGAAAACCCATGTGGTATTTCGCCATGGGACTCGACTTCTAACCCAATCTTGATAAAAAGGAAAGTCCTCCGAAATCGGAGGACTTTTTTTGTCCAAGGGTACAGACAAAACCAACCAACAGAGATTATGCCGTCGACATTTCCTTCTTACGAATAAAGGACGGCTGTTTGCGTATAGACCTTTCGACTTCGAAATAGACATTCATCGTAGTAACTACTACTCTTCGGAAACCATAACCACCTTTCGTGTACACCTTTCGGTGATGCAACCATACGATCAGTATGGTTCCAAACATGAGAGTAAAATTCCAACACCTCTTTAACCAGTCACCAAGGAAGGACTTCCGCTTGAACAATGACAACGTGTAACATTGGAATTCGATATGCTTGTCTTCATCCTTTAATATCTGGTTACAAATTTTTCGAAGTAGTATCGAGCGAGTGGCATCGTGCAGCGCATCGTAGTACACTTTGGCGATGATCTCAGCCGTAAGCAGCACGCGAATCGTGTTCTCAAGACCTGCGAGTTGCCGTAACCATCGGAAGACACCATCAACCCAATGGCCAGATATTCTTCGAATGCAATGCTTTGCCATGAAGGAACCCAATACCCGGGCATGCGACTGTTCCTCCCGGATGAAAAGGCTGATGCATGGAAGATAATCCGGATCCTGGTTCATCCTGGCGTAAGAAAACAAATGCTTCCCTTCAGAATTCTCACCTCGCTGAAACTGCTGTAGCGACTCTTTGATGGTCGATCTCTCGCGATGCGTTAGTTTATCCTCAGCATCAAAGTCGATGTCCCTGAAATGACCCTGGTTGCTGAGAAAATATTCGTTCCAATCCTTGTAATTCATAAAAGCGATTTACGTAGTTACCATTGAATTCTTTTTGAAAAATGCATGATGACTCCAAGAGTGAGGAACAGTCCCACACTTCCCAGGAGAAGCGAATAATCCTGCAACTGTAGTATGCTGAAAATATAGCCGTACATCAGCACCAACACGACTGAAAGAATGGAACTGAGTCGCGCAGATTGGAGTATCCCTTTCACGAACCAGGCTATCAGGCCAACAGTTGCAAAGGACGCGATGATGTAGGCCGTGTTGAATCCCGTGTACTCCGAGATGGAAAGTAACAAGGTATAGAACAAGATCAGTGCGAGACCTATAAGCGCATATTGAAATGGGTGCACGGATTTCTTGTTCACCGTTTCAATGATAAAGAAAGCGGCAAAGGTCAGGAGTATGCATAGGATGGCATACTTGACGGATCGCATTGTCTTCTGATAGCCACTCACTGGTATGAATAGATCTGCCCCGAATGATGAGGCCTCTAGTTGGTAACTCGCCTCCTTCCATGCTTGTGGAAAGTTGCGCGTATGTGCCAAACTCTTCCACGTTGCAACGAAGCCGCTGTCAGTGATGCGATGATCTGGTAGTTGTCCGCCGGTAAAACTTGGGTCAGGCCATGTGGACGATAGTGCAACAGTTGTTTCCTTACCCACCGGTGTGAAAAGTAATTGACCGGACCCATTGATACTGACTGTTGCAGAGAAATTGATCTCTTTGCCATCTTCCACTTTTACGCCGGAAGTGACCGCATCTTTCATCACGGCATTGTTGACGGAGGAAGGACTTAGCAACACTGCCGTATCATTCCAGTTGAGACTGATCTCTTCCTTTAGCCCTTTCACATCCGAAAGACCTACACATACATATGCCTCCTGCCACAGGACGTTTGCGGGATCGATTTTCAGTTGCTGAAGAGGTATGCTATTGAACTTCCCGGTAATCCTGATGTCAGACGAATAAAGCATTACCTGGTAGATGCCCCGGTATCTCTTCTCTGGGTTGGCGACTGCCTGGATGGATAACTTATCAGGTAGGATGTAGGCAAGTTTTCGAACGGTAAGAATTTTGTTGTCTTCCTGGAAGATCTCCTGGTAAGGCAGCACAAGTACAGGACCTGTGAGGGTCTGGTTGCCTGCCCACTTGCTGCTTACCTCGGCGATAGCTTCCTTCTGACGGGCTTGCCTTTCCCTGATGAGGTCCTGAACGAAATACGCAGGAATAAGCAGCACCAATGCCAATACCCCGATTAATAATGCCTTGATGAGCAGTTTGCTTTTTTGCCAAGCATCTGTAATGACTGAAGTTTCCATGTTATGATTGATTTGTTTTTTGATTGATTGTTTGGCCTGGGGTGAAACCCAGGGAAAGACTCCTGATTGTGACATAGAGAAGCGACATGAAAACCGCGTAGCAGGTGATCATACCCCATTCCATCCTATTCTGAAGGGGATGCAATAAGATTTCCATCATCTCTTGGAATAAGGACACAGGCTGCACGATCACATCCCAGCTATTGTAACGGAGATATCGCCCGACGTAAATTCCAAAGGCGTTAAGCCACATGACGAATACCACTATTGTTAGAGAGAATCCTTTCCCTCTAGCCTTCTCGATAAACGATTCAACCTGGCTGAGAGAGAGAATACCCAGGACCAACCCATTCCATGCAAACGAGAGGAGCAGTAGAAGGTCGAACCATTTCGGAGGGCCTGAGAAATACTCGAGATGGAAAAGGTCAGTGATGATATAAAAGGAGTTAGGGATAAATAGTAACCATACCCCGAGAGTAGCTACGATCTTCCACCTTTTATAATTTACAGGAGGTGTCCCGATAATTGTTCGGCTGATGGCAAACGGTATGAATGCAAGGAAGAGATTCCATACGAGGAAGACGTAGGTAGCCTGTCCCGTTGCCACTATTCTCGCGAAAAGTAAAGCGACACTAAAAAGACAGGAGGCGAGAAGCCATGCTTCCAGCGAATAGTGATACACGGAGCGATTCTTAATCGGGAGAAGGGTATTCATTTATAAAAATTTGGGAATGAAAATGATTAATCCAGTGCCAAGGGCTGTTAATGCGGCGATCAACACTGCACCGGCAGATAAGTCTTTAATGATCCTAACTTCATCGTGTTGGTCCGGACTCAGATGATCCATGATCTTCTCGATGACAGTATTGAAGATCTCGGCCGCCCATACGAACCCAATGACTATAACTAGCGCGATGAGTTCGCCTGCTGGTATGTGAAACCACCAGGCAGCGATTGCTGCCGCTATCGTACCGGCGAGGTGTATGCGAGTGTTGTGCTCCTGGTCGAAAAATTGCTTGAGTCCATCGCAGGCGAACCGGAAGCTGTTTACTCGTTGCTGTAACGAGAATGTTTTTTGTTGTGGCTTCATAAGTTTAAATATTCGGATCTATTTTAATGGAGTTGTCAATACGAATTTGCTCGCCTTGGGATTGAACCTGTGACGAGCGATTCGTGGACATTACCGTTTTGAAATCCCGCAAGCGCAACACAATCGCCAACCAGGTAGATATCAATGCAGGCAGGCACATTGCCAGCGAGTCGATCTCAATCTTCTCCTCTACCCAGAAACATATCGCGGTCATTTGCAACACAATCATTACTGATAAGCCGAACACCCATGAGATGAATTTTCCTATCACATCATCGCCTGTGCAGGCGATCCATTCTAACAAACCCCAACCGAGTAATAGTGAGGGAATGGAAACAAAGAATGAGAACATGAAAAACGGCACTAGTAGAATAAAGTCTTCCATCGAGTAAAGCCCGGGATCGCCGGTGATTAGCCATATTACTAGTATCGCAGCGAGAGGATGCAGCAGGTTTGCCAGTACCCAGGTGTAAATCGTATGAAGGAACATAATGATAATTTAATTTTGAACAATTGATAGCTTGGCTCGCTTGCCATAAGAACCATTAAACTGTTAAACTTTAAAACCGTCAAGAACCACTCACTCTGTTTCCCACCTTCGTTGGGCAGGCCCACTCTCCTACTACTCTACCGAATACGACGACAACGTTGACGTTCCAATCCAAAGGCTATTCAATCCCACGTTATTAAGCGAAAAGGTCAGTGTCATAGGACGGTTTGGTTTCTCCAGATCGGAACTCAACACTGAGATTGTCATCAGGCAGGCCGCTGGCAGTGTCGAAAACAACAACGCGATTGCAATCCATCTGTTTCTTGAAATTGGTTTCATGCTATTTGTGTTTTAAGGGTATGAGATTCGAGATTTGTGATACGCTTAAGGCAGATTCCCAGTGGAATCAGGCCGATCACGCCAAAGGAACAGTCGATGATTCTCCACCAGAAGGGAATGCCTCTTAACTGCCCTGCAATGAGAGCGTAAGGAATGATGAGAAGGCAGGCGATCATGCCGAATTCTATTACCCATCTATTCTTCACGGGATCGCGCAGGGGACCGATGAAGAGGATCGCAAGTACGAAGTGTGCGAAAGCCAGCCAGTCATAGCCATAGGCTATGAAAGGATAATCCCGATTGGTATTGCTCACTCCTATATAAACTCTGTCAAGCCAATTACCTATTTCGGTTCCAACCGGGAAGCACCGGGATAGGAATTGAAGACCAGTTTCTGCAGGTATCGCTGTGAGACCGCTAAGGAAGAGTGTGATCATGAAGAAGATGATCCATCTACGTGTGACGATTAAATCTTGTTTCATATTAAAAAGTGCTTTGTTTTACAAAGTGTATGTGCAAAAAAAAATTATTTAACTCCTTTGATCATATTTTCCAGTGCCGTGATATGGTCGCTAAACGCCTTCTCTCCATTCCTGGTTACGGAATAAGTCGTGTTCGTCTTCCTTCCAATGAAGCCTTTGTGTACTTTGATATAACCATTCTCCTCCAGGCTCACCAAATGAGTCGCGAGGTTGCCATCCGTGACTTCGAGCATTTGCTTCAGGTCGTTGAAGCTAATCTCTTCATTCACGACAAGAATGCTCATTACACCCAGCCGGATGCGGTTATCGAATACTTTATTTAGGCCTGTTATGGGATTCTTCATTACTATTTGTTAAAGGTTCTGGTAGCGGGGTGCCCCTCGCTCCCGCTCTGTTTCTCGCTCTGTTTCTGTTTTCAGTTCCTGTTTCTAACTCTACTCTGAGGCGAGTAACAGTAACAGAGCGAGAAACAGGGCGAGAGCGGAGGGCCTTACTTCGAAACTCTTTCATACTTCCACCACATCACCACCCCGTACAATATATGCAGTACTCCGAAACCCAGCGCCCAGAAATAAAGACCATATCCGATCCACTGCATATTGAGTAAACCGAGTACGATCTCGAAGTATCCAAGATACCGGATATCAGTAAGTGTGTATTTGCTGGCATTAACGAGAGCAAGTCCATAGAAAATCAGGCAAGCCGGAGCCACGAATCGCCAGTCATCATACTGGAGCATGCCAAGTATGAATAAGCCACCCGCTACCAACGGAATCATCATGTTCCAAAACAATTTCCTGGAAGTAAAATCCCAAAGGGGCCTGCCCTCCTTGCGGGACTTCCGCCATGTAAAATAAAACGCCGAAAGGAATGCGGCCGCGAAGACAACTGCGGCCAGTCCCAACAACTGCATTTTTAATCTTGCAAAGTCACTATTATCGAAATGATGACGCTGATCATACTCATCGTAGTATTTGTCGAAGACAACATAACGGGCAACGGCTGCCCCCACCAGGGCGAAGATCCCCGCGGCCACCCCGCTAAGACCACTTAGAGAAATAAACCGGCTAGATCTTTCCATCAGCCGCCTGATGTCGGTTACCTCACGGAGGCTGTCTTGTTGTTGGTTTTGTTCGGCCATAAAAAGCACTTTGAAATACAAAGTAAGGTCGAGTTTCCTGTATTTCCAAATTATTTTTTTTTGGCCTCCCCCAAACCACAAGACTGGCACAGAATTGCTACCTGTTAAGTAATTTTGTAGCCACCATGATCCTGTCGAAAGTTTGTAGGTCTTTTCTCATTGTTCTTAGCCTCCTCGCCGCTGTTCCCGCACAGTCCCAGGTGAAACGAGTCTCGGGTTACATTCGTGACCTGCATAGCGACGAGGGTGTAGGCTTCGCGTCCATCAAATTCCGCAATACCACCATCGGCAAGCTTTCTGATTCCGTCGGCTTTTTCTCCTTTATTCTTGATGCCTGGCCCTCCGACACAATCGAGATTACCTGTGTAGGTTACCAACCATACCTATACCGGGTCGATAAAACAAGGGACACAATAACCGTTACACTAAACCTCGAACGTGGAACCTTTAACGAAGGCGTAAAGGTAAAAGCGAGGGTGAACAAAGGCCTGTTGCTCTGGCGTAAGATCGTTCAACATAAGGCAGCCAACAACCCATACCGATTCAACAACTTTTCCTACGAACTTTATAACAAGCTCGAACTCGACATCAAGAATATCAATTTCAACCGGCTCGCGAGATTCAAGCCATTCCGTCCCGCAGGTGAGATCATCCGTCGAAACCTTGATTCGACAGAAGGTAAGAAGTTTCTCCCCACCTACCTCACTGAGGCACTCTCCGATTATTATTACCAGAAAGATCCAAAGAAACGAAGGGAACTCATCAAGGCCGCCAATACAAACGGCATCAGGAATGAAAGCATGATCAAATTTCTTGGGGGCATGGACCAGGTGGTAAACGTATACAATAACTACCTCGCCGTCTTCGACAAGCAGTTCGTGAGTCCCGCCAGTGATAATGGTGACCTCTACTACAACTACAACGTGGTAGATACCCAGGTGATGGGAAACAACAGGTATTACCACCTCGTATTTACTCCACGACGAAAAGGAACGAACACATTCGAAGGCGATGGCTGGATACATGCCGGAACATTCGCCATTCAAAAGATGAACCTGAGACTTGGAAAGGAAGCAGATGTCAATTTCCTCGAGAACCTGAGTCTCGTTCAGGAGTATGCATTGATCAACGATTCGACCTGGTTCATCGCCAAAGACAAGTTCGTTGCAGATATCTCCCCGATCGGGAAAGAAAAGCCAGGAGTTATCGGGCGAAAGACATCCACGTATCGCAATGTGATCGTGAACGATCCACGTGTGGAGACAGAACTAGATAAAAACAAGAAACTCGAAGAGATCATTACAGAGCCGGGTGCTGAACAAAAAGATAAATCCTTCTGGGATGAGTCGAGACATGAGGAACTCAGCGAAGCAGAGAAAGGCATCATTCGCATGATCGATACGCTCATCAACGCTCCGGTCTTTCAAAAATTCACCAACCGGCTCAACTTCATCGCCACTGGATACATGAATTTTGGCAATTTCCAGATCGGCCCATGGTACAACTGGATCACTTCTAATTCATGGGAAGGCTTTCGCACCCGCTTCGACTTTGGCACCAACAAACATTTCGATAAGAAGTGGTGGTGGCATACCTACCTCGCTTATGGCTTTGGAGACAAGAAATTGAAAGGTAAAGGCGAAGTCTTCTACCTTCCTATGAAGCACCCCCGTTTATTCCTTTTTGCATCGTATACCAATGACCTGGACTTCGGTCAAAGCTATTATGGTGAAGTCACGCAGGATAATGTATTCGCGCTAGCACTCAGGAAGAACATTCCAGTGAAATTCTTAAAGGTGAATGAAAAAAGATTGGAGTTCTTCAATGAAACACGCTCGGGTTTCTCCACACTCTTTGCGTTCACACACAAGAAACAGACGCCACTCCAAAATTTATTACCAAAGGATTCGTTCGCCATTCCGGGTAACCGAGAGGCCCTTGCTTCGGCTGAAGTGTCACTGCGCCTGCGCTTCGCCTACCTCGAGCGCTTCATCGAAAATCAATTCTTCCGATCGAGCCTGGGTAGCACCTACCCTATCGGCGAACTCACCATCTCTAAAGGATTATCAGGATTCTTCAAAAGCAGCTATGATTATATAAAGATCAGCGGCAGCATTTCAGACAACATAAAGGTTCCGCCAGTCGGCAGCATGTCGTTCCAGGTTTATGGCGGCAAAACTTTCGGCACTCTCCCATATGTGCTTCTTGATATAGCTCCCGGCAACGAACTTTATTACTACAATAAGTATGCATTTAATATGATGAACCGCTTCGAGTTTATTCACGACAAATATGCGGGGATCAATTTCGAACACAACGTCGGCCATGGAATCTTCAGGCTGTTGCCGAAATTGAAGTTTCGTCAGTTCTGGACGGCCAAAGTATTGTTGGGAAGTCTTTCAGAGAATAATAAGGCCCTCAACTTTAAGGGCGGTCATTCATTCCAGACCCTCGATGGCAAGACCTATCTCGAAATGGGAACGGGAATTGATAATATTTTGCGTGTGCTGAGAATAGATTTCGTGTGGAGGTTGCTTCCTAATCGCTTGCCGAAATCAACAACGGAAAAGTTTGGAGTATTCGGGAGTTTCAGGTTGAGTTTCTAAACAATGGTTACCTCTATTCCCAGCCCTTTTAATTTTTCAACCATGTGATCGGATATTCCTTTGTCTGTGATGATCTGCTCAACATCCTCGAGTCCGCAAATCCTTCCGAAGCCTCTCTTTCCAAACTTACTCGAATCCGCAAGCACAATAGTCTTCTGGGCCACCGCGATCATCTTCCGATTCAGCTGCGCCTCTGTTACATTGGTGGTGGTTAGCCCGAATTCAATATCGATGCCGTCGACACCGAGGAATAACTTGCTGCAGGAAAAATCATCCAATATTTTCTCAGCATAATTTCCCGTAGCGGAGGATGAGCTTTTTCTTAAAATGCCGCCGAGCACCAATACTTCGATTGAAGGATGATGGTTCAATTCCATCGCGACATTCAGTGCCGCTGTAATCACGGTTAGATTTCCTTTCGGCCTTATGTTCCTCGCTAGTGAGAGTACCGTTGTACCTGATGCGATGATGATGCAATCATTTGGTTCCACGAGGGAGGCGGCCCATGCTCCGATCTCCATCTTTTCCCCTGCCCTGATTTTTTCCTTTTCATTCACGTGACGGTCCGTCGTGTAAGGGTTGATCAGCGTTCCGCCACCATGTGTCCGGAAGAGAAGTTGCTTATCCTCTAGTAATTTCAAATCCTTTCGTATAGTGACCGAAGAGACATTCAGCTCTTCGCAAAGCTCCAACACGTTCACTTTTCCCTCCTTCTTAAGTTTCGAAAGGATAAACTGATGCCTTTCCGGCAATGAATTCATGTTGGCTTGCTTTAAAGTATTCATGATGAATTTACAGATGTTGTTGGAACTCAACAAGGTAAAATAGCGAACAACAATGGTTTTTTCCAGATGAAAGAAAAGGAAATTCAAGAATGTTCTCCAAATTTCGAAATATTTTGGATCTCATGAGAAATTTTTTCTTTACTTTCATTTTCTTGTGATTCGATTCAAAACGAAAGTCGTTTTGGAAGATATTGAAACAAATCCTACTATCAGTGTCAGAACCGACTAAAGATACCAGTAACCGTAAGGCCAAACTCCAATCGCTCATCTCCTCCGCCAGAGAATGGGATCTGATCGTTATTGGCGGCGGCGCCTCGGGACTCGGAATCGCTCTCGACGCAGTAGCCCGTGGTTACAAAACCTTGTTGGTCGAGCAATCAGATTTTGCAAAAGGAACTTCAAGTCGAAGTACCAAATTAGTCCACGGTGGTGTTCGCTATCTCGCCCAGGGTGACATTCGCATGGTCAGGGAAGCCAGTATCGAGAGAGGACTTCTTCATCGCAATGCCCCGCATCTCGTAAAGGACCAGACCTTCATTGTTCCCGTGTATACTATGTGGGACCGCCTTAAGTATACGATTGGTCTCAAACTATACGACCGTATCGCCGGCAAGCTACGTCTCGGCCCGTCAAACTTCATATCAAGAAAAGAAACACTCAGAAAGATTCCAGGTCTCAATGCCGATCAACTAAAAGGAGGCATTCTCTATCATGATGGACAATTTGATGATTCCCGTCTCGCCATCAATCTTGCACAAAGCATCGCTGATGGTGGTGGAGATGTAATCAATTATGTGAGAGTCGCCGGATTGGTTAAAGATAAAGAAGGAAGGATCTGCGGCGTCAAAGTAATCGACGAGGAAACAGCTTTGCCTTACACCTTTATTGCAAATGCCGTTATCAACGCCACGGGCGTCTTTGTTGATGATATTCTTCAAATGGATAAACCCGGCAGTTCCAAGACGATTTGCGTTAGCCAGGGTGTACATGTGGTGATCAGTCGCGAATTCTATCCTTCAGACGACGCGCTAATGATTCCGGAAACTAGTGATGGCAGGGTGTTGTTTGCCGTGCCCTGGCACGACAAGGTAGTTGTGGGTACTACCGACACTCCCGTCGATATTGCCACTCTTGAACCCACTGCATTAGAAAAAGAGATCTCCTTTATACTCGAGACCGCAGGAAATTATCTGACTAAAAAACCTCAACGCAGTGACGTACTAAGTGTGTTTGCCGGCCTTCGACCATTAGCTGCGCCACAGAAGAGCGGACAAAAAACAAAAGAGATTTCAAGGAGTCATAAGATTATCGTTTCCGATTCTAAGCTATTCACCATACTAGGTGGAAAATGGACGACGTACCGTAAAATGGGTGAGGACATGGTCAATCGTGTTGAACAAGAGCTTCAATGGAAACACCGCAAGCCCGCTACTTCCGGACTTCGCATTCACGGGTACGCCGATCATATCAATTGGAACGATCCATTTTATTTCTATGGTAGCGATGCCTCATTGATCCGTAGCCAGATGAACGGTCACTCAAATGAATGGATCAGCGAGGAACTGAAGATTCATGAGATACAAGTCATTTGGGCGGTAAAGAACGAAATGGCGCGAACAGTGGAAGATGTGTTGTCAAGAAGAATGAGAGCGCTGTTACTTAATGCACGAGAAAGCAAACGAATTGCTCCCCAGGTAGCCGCGATCATGGCGAAAGCACTGGGAAGAGATGCAGCATGGGAGTCTAATCAGGTTGAAGAATTCAACAAGCTGGCCGACCAATATATCCTTACGTAATCAGGGAAAATTTATATATAAGAATTCACAGATTTATCGATCGAAATAGATAATCATTACTTAACAAACTGAAGCGATTGCACATATGAATCTATCCTTTCTTTGCCGCGAGGACGAGAAAAATTTCACAGGCTTAACCTTGCCTGTCACTCTATCTCCTTGCCACACTCATTCACTTTCACACGTTCAACTATTCCTTTTATTTAATCAATATAATAATTAACACTTATGAGATCCCTCACAATGGCTGGTAAAAAGATTGCCCGAGGTAAGCATCTGTTGCTGAGTTGCCTTATTATGGTGACATCATTGATCACTTCAGCTCAGGACCGCACGATCACGGGAACAGTGAAGAACCCCGAAGATGGTTCGCCAGTACCGAAGGCCACTGTCCAGATCAAAGGCACTTCTACGGGTACCACCACCGATGAGAACGGTACTTACTCCATCAGGGCAGGCAACAACCAGGTGCTCGTCTTCTCAGCAATTGGATTTACTCCGGCGGAGATTAAGGTGAATGCACAATCGGTAATCAATGTCAATCTTGTAAGTACTTTAAAGGAATTGGAAAGTGTAGTGGTTACAGCACTCGGAATAAGAAGGGAGGAGAAGGCACTAGGATATTCTACAACTACTGTAAAAGGTGAAGACCTGACGAATGCCTTGTCTTCCAACTGGACGGACGCCCTTTCGGGTAAAGTGGCCGGACTTAACCTGATAAGATCAAACAGCGGCCCTACAGGGTCGAATAAAATAATCCTTCGTGGTGAGACCTCTCTGACTAATCCAGAAGGCAATGAGGCGTTAATCGTCGTTGATGGTGTGGTGATAAACCAGGGTAGCGGCCGACGTAGTGCAGTTGGTGGCGAAAGTACATACGGAACCGGAAGTGATAATATGCCTGTTGACTATGGCAGCGGTCTCAATGACCTTAACCCGGAAGATATCGAATCCGTTACCGTGCTAAAAGGTGCCGGTGCAGCTGCGTTATATGGCCAGCGCGGAGCAAATGGGGCGATCATTATCACAACCAAATCCGGCGCAAGGAAGAAGAATGGTCTCGGTGTCACATTCAATTCGAATGCTTCTATGGAAAAAGTCAATCGCTGGCCCGATCTTCAATATGAGTATGGCCAGGGATTGGATGGCGCACCTTATTATTCATATCTCGCCGGTCCTGATGGTGCCAGTACAAGTGCAACCAGTTCTGCATACGGACCGAGGTTCAACGGACAAATGTTTTACCAATATGATCCCATCACACAGAAACAGGCAACCGAAAGGACTCCCTGGATATCCTATCCTAATCAAAGTCGTGAATACTTCAAATCCGGTCATACTATCACTAATTCAATAAGCGTTGACGGTAGCACGGATAAGACTTCCGCGCGTTTTTCAGTGACGAACGTGTCAAATAAATGGATACTTCCAAATACGGGTTATAAGAGAAACT
Source organism: Chitinophagaceae bacterium (assembly GCA_014379965.1). Lineage (GTDB taxonomy): Bacteria > Bacteroidota > Bacteroidia > Chitinophagales > Chitinophagaceae > VBAT01. The sequence goes on along the minus strand of JACMKU010000165.1, from coordinate 9,383 downwards.
CTGTCTCCTTATCCGTAAACTCGAAGGTGACAGACAACCTGCAGATATCATCGAAAATAAATTACTCTAATAAGTGGAGCGACAACCTACCTGGTGCAGGGTATGGCAACCAATCTATCATGTATTGGTACATCTTCTGGCAACCCAACGCAAACCTCGACTGGCTAAAAAACTATTGGATAAACGGTTTCGAGGACAGGAGAATATCTTTCCCCTTCAGTTCCTTTCCCGAAAATCCATATGCTGTTGCTTATGAATTCATCAACAAATCTCATAGGCACGTAATAACGGGAAACATACAGGCGACGTATAATTTCACAAAAGAATTGAGCCTGCAGGTACGCACGTCGATGGATCTTTCGTATGAGCAAAGATCACAGGAACGCCCTTACGACGCAGGATCGAGATATGCAAAGGGAAGTTATCGTACACAAAATATCTTCTCGCAGGAAATGAGTACTGACTTCCTGGCGAAATACGCGAAGAAGCTGAATGAAGACTTTGATTTTTCGGTAATGGTTGGAGGAAGCACGCTGAGAAATAATTATAATAAGGATGAAGTTCGTGCAGACTCACTCACTTACCCTGCCATCTACTCCTTTGCGAATGCTGCGGGTCCATTGGTCACGTTGCCGTTCAAGACCAAATACGCCATCAATAGTCTTTATGGCCTGGTCACTGCAGGATATAAGAATTTCCTGTTTGCCGACTTGACTGCTCGACAGGACTGGAATAGCACATTGGCTACTCCTACACGCACCAGCAATTCCGGGTTCTTCTATCCTTCGGCGAATTTGAGTTTCGTTGCTTCCGAAGTGATCGATCTTCCACAAATCTTCGACTTCGCCAAGCTGAGGTTTTCGGTGTCTGGCGTGGGCAGCGGTGGAACGATTCCATATTATACAGCATATAATTATGTCACTGCCGGTAGCTTATATAGTGGGGGACTCGCAAATCCTTCACTACTTGCCAATCCCGACCTCAAACCCCTAAGGACGATAACCTTCGAGACGGGAGCCATGGTAAAAATGTTTAAGAATCGCCTGAGCCTCGACGTCGCAGTCTATACCGGAACTACAAAGGATCAGATTTTGCAACGTATCATCGATCGCGCATCTGGCTACCAGGTCGCCATCATTAATGCAGGCCAGGTAAATAACAAAGGTTTTGAGCTTGCCTTGAGCGGCACTCCTGTCAATCTGAAAAACAGTTTTAAATGGACTTCCAGCATTGTCTTCTCTGCAAACAAAAATGAAATAAAGGAATTGTTGGATAGCTCAGTGATACTCTCCAACGGTCCTGTTGGTGGCGGCCAGATCGTTGCCAAAGTAGGTGGAAGCATGGGTGATCTTTATGGCAGAGGATATGTGCGCGCGCCGGATGGACAGATTGTTTACGATCCCACCACGGGTTTTGCAATGATTACGTCAGACGTAATTCCTTTAGGGAATACGATTCCAAAAGGTAAGCTCGGATTCAGCAACGAATTCCAATTCAAAGGATTTCGCCTGAGCCTCTTGTTTGATGCACAGTGGGGTGCCGTCGCACATTCATTGACGCATTATAAACTAGCAGAGCAAGGAAAGACTACGAATACTTTACCCGGCAGATACAATGGCCTGATCGGAAATGGAGTAGTTATGACTCCTGATGGAAAATACATTCCAAACACAACGATCGCAACAGATATCGACGAATACTATCGCTCCCATTTTGGAATCGATAATGCAGAGGGTAGTACTTTCAGCACCGACTTCATCAAGTTCAGGGAGGCCAGCCTCGATTACACCTTACCTGCGAGAATCACCAAGAAACTGGGACTTCAGCGTGCCACGCTAGGTGTGTACGGTCGAAACCTATTCATCTGGTCGAATTGGCCAGTGTTTGATCCCGAATTCGGTACACTCAGTGGAACAGATATTGTCCAGGGATTCGAGGTCGGCCAGTTCCCCTCCACAAGGACAATGGGAATAAACCTCGTCATTGGACTATAATCTTAGAGTTATTCAAAAATAAAAATATTCAGATGAAACAGATTTTAAATAGGGTCACATGGATGGCGATATTTTCGGGCCTGATGTTCACAACCTGCACAAAGGACTTCGAGAAAATCAACACCGATCCAAACGGCACTGCTAATATTCTCCCTCAACAATTGTTAGCGCCCGCACTTGTGAATACACTCGGGTGTAACATGATCCGCAACAGAAACCTCAACAATGAATTGATGCAGGTCACGGTTGATCAAAGTGATGCCGAGGGAAAAGTATTCAGGTACGACTATCGTCCTAACTTCTCAGACTATCTATATAATGGATGGTATTCACAGTTGACCAACTTCAAGGACATCTACAAAATCGCAAGCGACCCGCTCACCTTCAACAGATCGTACATGGGAATTTCGCTTATCTGCCAGTCCTGGGTGTATTCACTTTTGACAGACACCTATGGAGATGTTCCTTACTCACAGTCGAACCTTGCCAGGGACAGCGCCATCTATGAACCCCGGTTCGACAAGCAAAAAGATATCTATCTCGACATCTTCAATAAACTCGATTCGGCAAATTCCTTACTCAGCGCTGGAACAGCGATAGTAGCCTCGAGCGATCCGGTTTATGGTGGCAACGTATCGAGATGGCGTAAATTCGGAAACTCACTTTACCTCAGAATCCTTCTTCGTGTATCGGGTAAATCCGAGGTCGCCGCTCTTTGTATCAACAAGATAAAAGAGATCGTTGAGGTCAACCCCGGCGGCTATCCTATCATGACTAATAACGATGAGTCGGCAATCCTGAGATGGACGGGCGTGGCTCCCTATACATCACCGCTCCTAAGTATAAGAGAACAGGATTTCCGTGCACCTAGTCTCGGCAGCTTCTTCCTTGGCAACCTCGTCAACTGGAACGATCCTCGCATTGATATCAGTCTTGGCGTTAATGGCATTAACAGGTGGGCAATCGCGCCGTACCAGGGTTCCTTCGTGGGTGTGCAAAGTGGATATTCTCCCGGAACCGGTGAAGTGAAGAAATCATATTTCTATTCTACAACATCTACTTCTACATTGATGACCGAACCACTTGCTGGAATGATCATGAACTACGCAGAGGTAAAATTTATTCTTGCAGAGGCTTCTTTAAAAGGATGGATTGGAGGATCGACCGAGACTTTATATAATGATGGCGTTCTCAACAGCATTAAACTGTGGTTGCCGAACTGGTCAGTTCCTGTAACTACCTATCTGATAGCAGCGGATATGCAATGGATTCCTTCAGAGAGCTTCGATGAAAAAATGGAGAAGATCCACCTGCAGAAATACTACGCTCTATTCCTTGTTGATATGCAGCAATGGTTTGAGTTTCGCCGCACCGGTCATCCCGTATTGCCTATAGGTCCGGGTGTGAGAAACAATGGCGTGATGCCGGCGAGGATGGTTTATCCAGTGTACGTACAATCGGCTAACCCAACAAACTACCAGGCTGCAGTTGCTTCGCAAGGACCCGATGTAATATCGACACAAGTGTGGTGGCAGAAGCCATAGTCTGATTGAAGCGATTAAAGGTTACTATAAGTTGAGGCCATAACAATAAAAAATAACGAAATGAAAAATAGATTCATTTTCTCTCTCGCCTTCGTCATGTTGTCCTTTATCTATGGGTGCAAGAAGGAAATCTACCCAGGCAATTATCCAGGGGCGGTGAACAGTCCATACATCTCCATATTCGACATACGGGATCTTTATCAGGGAACTGATGTGACACTTAGCCCGGAGAACATGTCTGGTGCAAAGAACATAACCGGCGTTGTCATTTCCGATCATTCGGGTGGAAATGTGCCAGCCGGTCTACTGATCATGCAGGACAAGCGCAGGCTTTCGCAATTGAGAGGAATTGCGATCCCTCTCGGCTCCGATGCTGCTACCTACCTTCCCGGTGATTCACTCACCATCGACGTGACAGGAGCGGTATTGAAAAACGTTGATGGAATACTTCAACTAACGGGCATCTCTAATAGTAAGGTGACTAAGATCTCTTCCGGGAATGCAATCGAGATACCTATTGTAAAATCGAACTCTGTATTAGCTGCACCAGATGCATTTGAGAGTACACTTATCTCCATTACACGTGTAGGTTTCGATGCAACTTATCCTACCGGTTCAACCTATGCAGGTGACAGGATAATTAATGATGGCTTTGGCAACATGTTACTACATACCGAAGCCGGTGCCACCTTTGCCAATAACCCTATCCCCTTTCTCGCTAATTTTACAGGAATAGTATTCCACGGCGGACAAACGCCGCAGCTATGGCCACGAACAATAGCTGATATTACAGTCTTAAGTGCCACGGCTCCAAAGATTGCCCCCATTGTAATAACTGGCTACCTCGTTGACCCCACCGGAACTGATGCCGATTACGAGTACGTTCAGCTGTTGGCAACGAAAGACATCAATTTCGCAACGACGAATTTCTCCCTGGTGACTACTAATAATGCCGGGGCAAATACACCGACAGGATTCCCAGTCAATGGATGGGCGACGGGCGGACAACGTACCTATAAAATAAATATGACTACAGGAACAGTGCAGAAAGGACAATACTTCTATGTGGGAGGAAACAAAAGGATATGGGGTGCCGGATCAACCGATATTAGTTCTTCTATCTGGTTTAGTAAATTATACGCATCAGCCGCGGGCGATGGCTTCGGTTCAGCTACCACTAATCTATTGGCTAATAGCGGAAACGCCGCAGGGATAGCAGTATTCGACCTCACCAATGTGACGACCGATACAATTCCCGTTGATGTCATATTCTTCGGCGGCGCCGGCAACGTTTATACTCCAGGCCCACCGGCGAGGGGCTATCGCATCACGAACACGGACTATTATGACATTACTAATCCTTCGACGCTTGAACTACAGCCATTCTTCAACCAGGGTTCTAATACAGGCAAGCTTGGTTTCCCAGCCGCGACAAATTTCTCGAGGCTCGGTGGCACCTATAATATCACAACCGGTAGATGGACTACCGCAAGAACGCTTACAGGTATACCTTTAACAACGACTTCGACAGTCGCTGCCATCGAAGGGGCAACAACTCTTGAACAATAATTCTATGCAAAGAAGAAAATTCATTCGCAACATCGTAGGGTTGACCGGCGGATTAGTATTCGCAGGACTCTTACCGCAATCTGCGCTGGCGGCAAAGGACAGGAAGATAAAGGGCCGAGTGATATCGGGAGGTAAAGGCGTAAGGAATGTAGTCGTCAGTGACGGATACAATGTAGTTGTAACCAATGACAAGGGTAAATACGAATTTGAATTGCACCCTGATGCAACATCAGTATTCATATCTACTCCCTCAGGGTATGCATTCAAACACGAGAACGGCATCGCTCGCCACTACAGATTGCGTAAAGACCTCGAGCAGAAAGGAGTACTCAACTTCGACCTCGTTCCGCTCGATGTAAACGATGATGAACACCAGTTCATCATCTGGGCTGACCCGCAGGTAAAGAATGCAAAGGATGTAGAGAAGATGATGCAGGAATCGGTACCAGACGTCCAAAAGTTGGTGGCAGCCGCGGGAAGCGGTGCTCTGCTGCATGGAATCACGGTGGGCGATATCGTTTGGGATGAGCTACAGCTTTTTGCCGAGTACGATAAAGCAGTAGATAAAATGGGTATTCCATTCTTTCAATGTCTCGGTAACCATGACATGGATTACAATAAAGGTGGAGATGAGGCATCAGACAATACATTTCAGCAAACCTATGGTCCTACTTATTATTCATTCAATCGTGGCAAAGCACACTATGTGGTGATGGACGACGTTCGTTACCTCGGTAAGGACAGGGAGTACGATGGTTATATTTCCCAGAACCAATTGGAGTGGCTGAAGAAAGACCTTGCACTCGTCTCAAAGGACAGCCTGGTGATTGTTTGTCTCCACATACCTGTACATAACGGTGTAAAGAACAATTCGGAGTTGTATGCAATCCTTGGCGATAGGAACGTACACATCATGTCGGGCCACACGCATTACCATCGGAATGTCATCAAAGGAAACATCTTTGAGCATAATCATGGAACGGTATGCGGTGCCTGGTGGACTGGACCGATCTGCGGTGATGGCACTCCTTGCGGTTATGGCGTATACAAGGTTAAAGGAAATGAACTTAGCTGGCATTACCAGTCGACCGGTAAAGAAGCGGCTCACCAGATGAAGATATTCAGCAATGATACCAACAATGGACAAAAGGAAATTTTGGTAAACATATGGGATCACGATCCTACCTGGAAGACTGAATATGTAGTGGACGGAATTGGCAAAGGTGCGCTGCAGCAATTCGATGGATTCGATCCCGTAGCTTACAAGACCTTGCTAGGTCCAGAACTTCCAAAGCCAAGAGGATTCGCAGAACCGAAAAATACTGATCATCTTTTCAAGGCCAGTATTCCTGCCAGTGCAAAGGAGATTACGATACGGGCGACGGATAGGTTTGGAAGAACGTATACGGCTGTGGAGAGGTTATTGGCCTAAGATATTAGTAATCGGGAATTGGGAATCGGGAATCGGGTTTACCGGTTCGTAGAAACTGCGCGATCGTCAGCCCGATTCCCAATTCCCGATTCCTTACGAACAAAAGATTATGAAAAATATCCTTTATCTACTCATTTTATTCTCCTTCGCTTCACCGGCCATTGGACAGAAGCCGGCATGGGATAGTACCTTTCGTCCTCCTACCCATACTGCCAAATGGCAGCAGTTTAAGAGTTATGCTAACGCCAACACAGATATCATTTCCCTCGGAAATAGTATAATGGCGGGTACGGATTGGATGGAATTGCTCGGGGAACCGCATGCACGCAACAGGGGCATTTCCGGTGACATCAGTTTCGGAATAGTAGAAAGACTCGATGAGGTGACTGAAGGCAAACCTGCCAAAGTGTTTATACTTATCGGCATCAACGACATCTCGCGAAACATTCCCGATTCATTCATCCTGGATAACTACAGGAAGATCATCCACCGGATCAAATCTGCCTCGCCAACGACCAAGATCTATTTTCACACGCTCCTACCAGTGAACAATGAGTTCACTCAATTCAAGAACCACTACAATAAGGACGAACACATCCTGTATGTGAATGATGAGTTGAAGAAACTGGCGACAAAGGAAGGAATAACGCTGATCGACCTTTATACCCCCTTTCTCAATGCCAATAATAAACTCGATAAACAATATACCATGGATGGTCTCCACCTCTTGCCCTCAGGATACCGGAAGTGGGCCGACATTTTGAAAAAAGGCAAATACCTGGATAAATGAAAATGAATTCGGCTTTATTAATGGTATTCACTGCAGCCAGCATAGCAGGTTGCAATAGCGCACGGAAGGTCACTGCAACTAACAACATGACCATGCCGATGCCCGCATTCAACAAAGAAGGCCATCGCGGTACGAGAGGATTGATGCCCGAGAACACCATCCCCGCCATGTATAAGGCAATAGATTATGATGTGAACACCGTGGAGGTCGATGTTGTTTTCTCAAAGGACGGCGAGGTGGTGATCTCGCATGATGTATATTTTCATCCGGATATCACTACCACCCCGCAGGGAGTTCACCTGACTAATAAAGAAGCCCAGCAGCACCAACTATATGGGATGAACTATGATAGCATCCGTAAGTACGATGTAGGGATGAAATCGCATCCCGAATTTCCCAGGCAACAACACATGCCGGCTTACAAACCGCTAATGGGTGAGTTGATCGACTCCACAGATGCATATGCGAGAAGAAAAGGAAAGACAATTCTATATAACATTGAGCTGAAAACGAATCCGGCCAATGATGGCGTAAAACATCCGCCAGTAGAAGAGTTTGTCGACAAAGTGATGAAGGTCCTATTGGATAAGAACGTAGTGAATCGCTGTTATCTGCAATCTTTCGATTTTCGACCGCTCCAGATCCTGCATAGAAAATATCCGGGCCTAGTTACAGCCGTGCTGATCTCAGGAAATGATAAAAGGAGTTTTGCGCAGCAAATGACTGAACTCGGATACACTCCGGAAATGTATAGTCCTCACTATTCCGTGGTGACGAAGGAACTGGTAGACGATTGTCACCGACGTGGAATCAAGATCATTCCCTGGACGGTGAATACTTTGGAAGAGATGAAAAAAATGGTAGGGCTTGGGGTAGATGGCATCATCACCGATTATCCGGACTATTTTTCTCAACTATGAACAACTCCCTCGGTGGAAATTCGAAATAACAAGACCTCCTGAAGGATCTTTTGAAAGGGAGGATGGCTATATTTAAACTTTAAACTCAACGATTGCTATGCCGAAGTTCATTTTGTCCCTTGACCAGGGAACAACCAGCTCTAGGGCCATCATATTCGATAAGAATGGATCAATTATCTCTTCAGCGCAAAAAGAGTTTACGCAGATCTTCCCTCAACCTGGATGGGTCGAACATGATCCCAATGAAATCTGGAGCACCCAGCTAGGCGTGGCCACCGAGGCCGTTCTCAAGGCAGGTCTCACGATCGCCGACATCGCGGCAATCGGCATCACCAACCAGCGGGAGACAACGGTGGTCTGGGATAGGAATACGCACCTACCTATATATAACGCCATTGTATGGCAGGATAGAAGGACTGCTGACTACTGTGACCAGTTAAAAAAAGACGGCAGCGCAACCACGATACATAAGAAAACAGGTTTGGTCACCGATGCATATTTCTCCGGGACGAAGGTGAAGTGGATCCTGGATAATGTAGCTGGCGCAAGAGCCAAGGCGGCCAAAGGAGAACTTTGTTTTGGTACCATCGACAGCTGGCTGTTATGGAAACTCACCAATGGCAAGGTTCACGCCACTGACGTATCTAATGCTTCGAGAACACTGATATATAATATTCATTCGCTGGAATGGGATAAGGACCTCCTGCAGCTGTTTGATATACCCGAAAGCATGCTTCCCGAGGTACGATCAAGCAGTGAAATATATGGGATGACGCAAAACCTGCTGACCGCATCGCCTGTGCCGGTGAGTGGCATCGCAGGTGACCAGCAATCAGCATTATTTGGACAGATGTGTACACAACCCGGCATGGTCAAGAATACATATGGCACGGGATGCTTCATGTTGATGAACACGGGAACGAAGGCGGTGACATCCACCAACAATCTTCTCACCACAATCGCATGGAAAGTAAATGGCGAGGTACAATATGCACTCGAAGGAAGCGTGTTCATTGGAGGCGCGGTAGTTCAGTGGCTTCGGGATGGACTTCACATAATCCAGACTTCGGCCGATGTAGAAGCACTTGCCAGTAAGGTAAGTGACAATGGCGGAGTGTACCTGGTGCCGGCATT
>JACMKU010000164.1 GCA_014379965.1 Chitinophagaceae bacterium | reverse complement strand
TCGCGATTTCCTGCATATTTTTCTTCTTCAGGTAAAAGGCTTCCAAAAGACCCTTGCAAGGTTCACCAAGGCTTCCGATCGCCTTATCCATCATCTCAAACTCCAGATTCTTCTTCGAATGCTCATCTACGTCCTCTTCTACCGATACGGCACCATCCATTTCCCCAATCTCTGTCATCCGATGCACCTGTTGCAGCCTTTTCAACCATAAACGCCGGCTAACCGAATAAACGTACGTTTTAATCTGGCAATTCAGCTCAAAAGTCCCGGATCGCGCCTTCTCATAAAGAACTATCATCGTTTCCTGGAATATATCTTTCGCATCATCTGCGGACCCGTTGTTGTTGATTATCAGGCTCTGAACCATATTATAGTTCTCCTTATAGATCGTTTCAACGGATTTTCTGTCGTTTCTGGCCAGTCCCTGGAGCAATGCCGTTTCGTTTCCTTCTTCTTTCACCTTCCCTTATTTAATACATTTTTTTAAAAATAGTAACCCTCTGGCAGCCCGAAAAAAAAACTTTAAGATCGAGGGTTACCTTTTCCCGTTTCGGGTATAAACAGCGAAATATTTCATAAAACACTCAAAAATCACAAACAAATGAAAAAGCTTTTCATCGTACTCGCGGTAGCAAGTCTTGGATTTGTAGCTTGTAACAACGACGCTGACAAAACAACAACTGATGATTCAACAACTGTTAAGTCTGGAGATACTACAGTTACAGTTCATACTGATGACACAACTCATGCTCCTGTTGATACTCTTAAAGTAGATACTACAGTTAAGAAATAAGAATTTCATATTGGCAAGCAATCGTTAGAGGCCATTCCGGTAACGGGATGGCTTTCTTTTTTAGCCTATTTTGATGATTTGCCCTCCATACCTCCTCATCGGAATTTTCACTCTCCGCCCCCTAAATAAGGTTACCTTTGCCGCTTTGAACAGAAAATCATTTTAAATCTATTTACCAGTGACCACATTCGACGAATTAGGAATTGAAGCCGGACTATTAACCTCCGTAAAAGCATTAGGATTCACTCAGCCTACTCCCATCCAGGAAAAGGCGATCCCCGTGCTGCTCCAGGGAACAAAGGATTTCATCGGCCTCGCCCAGACGGGTACCGGAAAAACGGCCGCCTTCGGGTTGCCCCTTCTCCAACTCATTAATAAGACCGACCGTTTTCCACAGGCATTGATCATTTGCCCAACACGTGAGCTCTGTCTCCAGATCGCCAATGACCTCAACTCATTCAAGGATAAGAAGGAACATATTTCGGTAACAGCTGTATATGGTGGAACTTCCATCGTGCAGCAGATCCGGGATCTGAAGAAAGGAACGCAGATAATTGTTGCCACACCCGGAAGACTCATCGACCTTATCGAAAGAAAAGCCATCAACCTCGAGAAGATCCATTATGTGGTATTGGACGAGGCCGACGAGATGCTTAACATGGGATTCAAGGACGATATTGAATTCATCCTGAAGAATACGCCGAACCGCCAAAGTACATGGTTGTTCAGCGCTACGATGCCTTCTGAGATCCGGCAGGTGAGTAAGAAGTACATGGACAAGCCATTCGAGATCACGATTGGCAAGGCAAATGCAGGTGCAAATAACATCGACCATCAATATTATACTACTCAACACGTCAACCGGTACGAGACTCTTAAGCGTATCATCGATTTCAATCCTGGTATCTACGGTATCATTTTCACCAGGACCAAGTTGGACGCACAGGGAATCACCGAATCACTCATTCGTGAAGGTTACGACATAGAAGCGCTCCATGGCGATCTCACCCAGCAACAGCGTGACAAGGTAATGAGCAGGTTCAGGGAGAAAAGTATTCAACTCCTAATCGCCACCGACGTTGCAGCAAGGGGAATCGACGTGACTGGTATTACTCACGTCATCAACTACGAACTACCGGACGACACCGAAGTTTATACTCACCGTAGTGGGAGAACAGGTCGCGCTGGTAGAAGCGGCATTTCCGTTTCAATCGTGACTCCGAAAGAAATTTATCGCCTTAGGCAGATTGAGAAACTCGTCAATACACGCTTTCATAAACTTGACATACCATCGGGTAAGGACGTATGTCGTAAACAGTTCTTTCATTTCATCGACAAGATGCTCCAGGCAGACATCAGTCACGGCGAATACGAAGCGTATTTGCCTGTGCTCAGGGAAAAATTCGCTGCAGTAGAAAAGGAAGAAATTCTTCAGCGTGTTGCGGCTCTCGAGTTCGATCGATTCCTGAAGTATTATGAAAATGCCGCCGATCTTAATATGCGCAATGATTTGCGCGGAGAAAGAGTGGAGCGCGGGCAACCAAGGGAAAGAGAAGGAGGCAGGTATGCTGCTGCCAATGGCAACGGTTCATACCAACGCTTGTTTGTTAATCTCGGCACAAAGGATGGTTTTTATAAGGCTAGCTTCCTCCAGTTTATCTTAGATATGAGTGATCTCCGAAAGGATTCACTTGGACGTATAGATATGAAGGAGATGAATAGCTGGATCGAAGTTGAAACAGCATCCGCCAAAAAGATGATAAAGGCAATTGATGGTAAGAACTTCCGCGGTCGTAAGATCAGGATGAACGATGCAGAGAGCGGCGCAGGGAGAAAATAATTTAAACCTGCGGCATTTTCTTAAAGTATATAACTTATATTTGTTTTATGACATTGACGAAGGCATATTTTGGTTTCTTTTCTTATTACTTCTTTTTTACAAAGAGGCCGGGAATGCTTTTGTTGAATACCAAATGAGTAAAATAAAAATCAACATAAAGGATCCCGGCCAAACGGCCGGGATTTTTGTTTAATGCCATGAACCGTAAACGCAATGAAGTCGACTAATAAAATACAAGGACAGCAGCATGGTAGTTCGGCGACTGCCGGCAAAAGTCCTACCGAATCAAAACGTATCGCCATACAGGGATACGAGGGAAGCTTTCACCAGGTGGCAGCACAATTGTTTTACGGTAAACAAACGAACGTCATCCCCTGCGACACCTTTCGTGAGGTGATTAGGATATCGTCATCGAGGAAAGAAAGTGAGGGTGGTGTAATGGCCATCGAGAATTCGATAGCGGGTAGCATATTGGCGAACTATACCCTGTTGCAGAAATCAAACCTTAAGATTGTCGGAGAGATATATCTGCAGATTCGTCAAAACCTATTGGTGAATCCGGGCGTGAAGCTTGATGACATCCGCGAAGTCCATTCGCACACGATGGCGCTACAGCAGTGTTACGATTTTCTTGATAAGCACAAATGGAAATTAGTAGAGACGGATGATACCGCGCTTAGCGCACGACATATCCATCAACATAAGAGCAAACATATTGCAGCCATCGCCAGCAAACTCGCGGCTGAATTGTATAGCCTGGATGTACTTGCACCAAACATTCATACACTTAAACATAATTATACCCGCTTCCTCGTGCTACAACCCGAAGATGTAGCAAGTCCCGTCCCTGATGCGGATAAGGCATCGGTTTACTTTCACACCGATCACTCTAAAGGTAGTCTTGCAAAGGTGCTCACGAGGATTGCAGAGCAAGGTATCAATCTCAGCAAACTGCAGAGTTTTCCCATACCGGGCAGCGATTTTCAATATGGATTTCATGTCGACATGGAATTGCAATCGGCTGCACAATTAAATAAAGTGATAGAGACGATGCGGCCATTGACAGCCGACATAAAAGTGTATGGTGTATATAAACGAGGTGCCTGGAAATAGAAATGAAGAAGGCTAAATAAGTACGAATAGTAAAAAATGAAAGTTGCGAAACGACTAGATGGAATTGGCGAATACTATTTCTCGCAGAAGCTTCGGGAAATAGAGGAGCTAAATAGGCATGGTAAGCAGGTGATTAACCTGGGTATCGGCAGTCCCGACCTGCCTCCACACCCGGATGTGATTGCATTGTTGCAGGAAGAGAGTGCCAAGACTAATACGCACGCCTACCAATCCTACAAAGGCTCATCTGTACTTCGATCAGCTATCAGCACATGGTACCAGAAATGGTATGACGTCACATTGGATCCCGTTTCGGAGATACTGCCGCTGATAGGAAGCAAAGAAGGCATCATGCATATCTGTATGACCTACCTCGATAAGGGGGACTCTGTATTAGTTCCAGATCCTGGATATCCTACCTACCGCAGCGCCGTAAAACTGGCAGGAGGAAAATGCATCGACTATACATTGAAGGAAAGCAACGACTACTTTCCCGATCTCGAACGATTGTCGAAGAAGGATCTTACGAAGGTGAAGCTGATGTTTGTCAACTATCCTCACATGCCTACGGGACAGCTGCCGACGGTTGAATTGTTTGAAAGACTCGTTGCCTTCGCGCAGAAGCATGATATACTCATTGTTCACGACAACCCTTATAGCTTTATCCTGAATGATAAGCCCATGAGTATGCTAAGCATACCTGGAAGTATGGATTGTGTCTTGGAATTGAATTCTTTGAGCAAATCGCACAATATGGCGGGGTGGCGCGTGGGTATGCTCTGCGGATCGGGTACACGAATAGATGAAGTTCTTCGTTTTAAGAGTAATATGGACAGTGGGATGTTTCTCCCGGTACAACTTGCTGCCGCAAAGGCAATGTCGTTGGGCGAAGAATGGAAAGAGCAGGTGAATGCGGTGTACCATAAGCGAAGAGAGAAGGTGTTTGAATTGTTAAAACTGCTTCGTTGCAGATATTCAAAAAGCCAGGTCGGCCTCTTCGTTTGGGCCAGGATCCCTGCAAATTATTCAGATGGATATGAATTAAGCGACGAGATATTGAATCGCTCCGGTGTATTCATTACTCCGGGTGGCATATTTGGAAATGCGGGAAACAAATATGTGCGTGTGAGTTTGTGTGCGACGGAAGAACGAATTGCTGAAGCGATGGAGCGGATACGTGAGTAGTGAGTTGTGAATAGTGAGTGGTGTCCGATTTTCGGAGTGCCATTCACCACTCACGTTTTAAAAAAAAAGTCTATGCAAAAAAAGAAAATCGCCATCGTCGGAATCGGTCTCATCGGTGGATCGCTGGCCATTCAGCTGCACGAGAAGAAGATCTCTTCGCGTTTGATTGGGGTGGATGTCGATGCCTCACATAGAGAGTTGGCTATGGAACTCGACCTGGTTGATGAGATCATGGAACTCGATGAGGCTATTGCAGCTGTTGATGTGATCGTACTGGCGATTCCGGTGGACAAGTTAGTTGACCTGATGCCTGGCCTGATGGATAAGATAGACCAACAGATCGTGATTGATTTGGGATCTACGAAGTCACCCGTCGTTAACAGCATAAAGGATCATCCGAAGAGAGGCCGATACGTAGCCACCCATCCGATGTGGGGTACAGAATATAGCGGCCCGCAGGCTGCTGTGCGCGGTGCGTATGAGAACAAGGCGGTAATCATCTGCAATGCCACAGACAGCGATAGTGACGCACTGGAATGGACAAAGTCTATGTATAAAAAAATCGGGATGCACTTGCTTGAAATGGAGGCAAAGGCGCACGACCTCCATGCGGCATACGTGAGTCATATTTCGCATATCACCTCTTTCGCCCTTGCAAACACGGTATTGGAGAAAGAGAGGGAGGAGCAGGCCATCTTCGAATTGGCGAGTGCGGGTTTCGAAAGCACTGTGAGGCTTGCTAAAAGCAACCCTGCCATGTGGGTTCCCATCTTCATGCAGAACAAGGAGAATGTGCTCGATGTATTAAAGGAACATATAGCCCAACTTAACAGGTTCAGGGAAAGCATAGAAATGGAAGATCATCAGTATTTGTTAAAATTGATTGGAGATGCGAATAAGATTAGGAGAATAATAAAGTGATGTATAGTGAATAGTGAGTTGTGAATAGTGAGTGCTGTCCGATTGTCGGAGTGCTATTCACTACTCACCATTCACTATTCACCACTGCTGAAAACTAACAATCGTCGAACACGTCATAATAAATTAAATTTGTAAAATGCAAACACTAGAGCAAACAACCAGGAATCGGGTGCAGGACGCATGGAACAAACGCCCATTGATCATCAGCGGTCCCTGTAGCGCGGAGACTGAGGAGCAGGTATTGGAGACGGCGCAGCGTCTTGCTGCTACGGGCAAGATCGATATGCTGCGGGCGGGCATTTGGAAGCCTCGTACGAAGCCCGGGATGTTTGAAGGCATCGGCGCTAAAGGCCTGCCTTGGATACAACAGGCAAAGAAATTGACCGGCCTGCCAACCACGGTCGAGGTTGCAACCGGAAAGCAAGTGCAGGATGCCCTGACTTTTGATGTGGATGTGTTGTGGATTGGTGCAAGGACAACAGTCAATCCATTCAGCGTACAGGAAGTAGCAGACGCTCTTCGTGGAGTTGATGTTCCAGTCCTTATCAAGAATCCCATCAACCCAGACCTCGAACTCTGGAGCGGGGCAGTAGAGAGAGTAGCGCGTGCTGGAATCAAACAACTTGGATTGATACATCGCGGATTCCATACCTATGGGAATACAGAATACCGCAACGCTCCGATGTGGCATCTCGCTATCGAAATGAAACTCAAACATCCGAATATGCCGATCATCAACGATCCCTCGCATATCTGTGGACGTCGTGATATACTTCTTGAGGTTATGCAGCGTGCGATCGATCTCGACTACGATGGTTTGATGATCGAAAGTCATATCGATCCCGACAAGGCCTGGAGCGATGCAAAGCAGCAGGTTACTCCCGAAGTGTTGAACGACATGCTCGACAAGATCATCTGGAGAAAAGAAGACATTAATTCAGAAGAATACCATGCGGCATTGGAAGCGCTGCGCCAGAAGATCAATCATCTCGATGATGAACTGATGCAGATCCTAAGCCAGCGCATGCGGATCGCGGAACAGATAGGAAAGTACAAGAAAGAGAACAACATCACCATTCTTCAGACAAATAGGTGGAACGAGATAATAGAAAAGGCGTTCGCCAAAGGTGAGAAGAACGGCCTCAGTAAGGAATTCATCACAAAATACTTCGACGCAGTGCATATGGAAAGCATCAACCATCAGAAGAAAGTAATGGATTCTTAATCAGAACTGGGTTTCAGCTAAAGGCATAGATCAATAAAATGAAGCACACCCGTTACAGGTTTTCAAGCGCATCTACAGATTTCTACTTTGATGGGAAAATATCCCGGTTAAAGAAAATCGTCAGGCCCGAACAGGCCGTTATCATTACAGATCAGAATATCTATGATGCACACTCCGGAAAATTTACCCAGTGGGATACCATTGTTCTAAAGGCAGGAGAAGAGCATAAAGTACAGGAAACAGTCGACGAAGTGATCGAACAACTCATCGAGTTCGGCGCAGATAGGCAGACTGTTCTAATTGGAGTGGGTGGAGGAGTGATTACTGATATTACCGGGTATGTCGCGTCGGTGTACATGCGCGGGATTAAGTTTGGGTTTATTCCTACATCGCTTCTCGCGATGGTAGACGCGGCCATCGGTGGCAAAAATGGAATAGATGTGGGTGTCTATAAAAATATGGTGGGCGTCATTCGACAACCTTCCTTTCTTCTTTATGATTTCTCTCTCCTCGAAAGCCTTCCCGCTAATGAGTGGCGAAACGGTTTCGCAGAAATCATTAAACATGCGAGTATCAAGGACGCTTCGATGTTTCGTCAGCTAGAGGACAGCACGCCGGAGGCGTTCATGGGAGTTCACAAATCTATCGCTGAGCTTGTCATCCGCAACGCCAAGTTGAAGATAAAGGTCGTCAGGGAAGATGAGTTCGAGAAAGACACAAGGCGGCTGTTAAATTTTGGTCATACCCTTGGTCATGCCCTCGAGAATCAATATGAGCTTTCACATGGCGAGGCTGTTGCAATTGGAATGACCTATGCCTCGATGGTATCCGAAACGGTCGCAGGCTTCAAGGGCGCGGCCAGGGTAATCGGTGCGATCTCGCAATATGGACTACCAACATTCGTGGCTTTCGATAAGGAAAAAGTTTTCAAGGTGATGACGATGGACAAGAAGCGTGAAAGAAAAGAGATGAACTATGTGCTACTCGAGAAAATAGGAAAGGGAATTGTAAAACCAATTTCGGTCAAGCGCCTGGAGAAGATCATCAGTGAAATTTAATCCAGGAAATATGCTCCTTTAATAAATCATTGTACCCATTCAGTAGACAAATCATGATAGTAACGATCAAACCTTCCCGTTTAAAAGGAAACATACAGGCGCCCGCATCCAAGAGTTCAATGCAGCGGGCCTGCGCCGCGGCCTTGCTCAGGAAAGGGACGACTATAATAAACAACGCCGGGCATAGCAATGATGATAAGGCCGCTCTTGGGATCATTAAGGCCTTAGGGGCAAAGATAAATAAGGATGGGAATTCCGTCATTGTGACAAGTAATGGGCTGCAACCTGTATCGTCTACAATTGATTGCGGAGAAAGCGGATTAAGCATCAGGATGTTTACTCCACTTGTTGCATTATCGGGTGAAGAAATAACCATTACCGGTTCGGGCAGTCTCGTTACACGACCGATGGATGTCTTCGATGAAATATTCCCCACCTTGGGAGTCAGCATCCAGACACAGGATGGAAAGTTACCACTCATCGTCCAGGGTCCATTGTTGCCGGCGGACATCGAAGTCGACGGTTCGCTCAGTTCTCAATTCCTTACAGGTTTATTAATGGCATATGGAGCATATCCTTACATAGATGCCGGCGGTAAAGACACAGAAGTAATACTAAAGGCGTCAATCATCGTACACGACCTGAAGAGTCGACCTTATATTGACCTGACGTTGGACGTAATGAAGAAGTTTGGATTTGTTACACCTACAAACAACAACTATGAGGAATTTATTTTCGATTATACTGAGACCCAGTCGGAGCATCCCCGAATAGAAATGGAAGTAAACTATATAGTAGAGGGCGATTGGAGTGGCGGCGCATTCTTATTAGTTGCGG
The DNA here is from genome assembly GCA_014379965.1 of Chitinophagaceae bacterium. Taxonomy (GTDB): domain Bacteria; phylum Bacteroidota; class Bacteroidia; order Chitinophagales; family Chitinophagaceae; genus VBAT01. Next base: position 11,274 of record JACMKU010000164.1, on the reverse strand, counting down.
GAGCGATCGCCGGCTCTATTCTCGTAAGTGGGTTGGATGTAAACTCGACCCAGGCGGACAAAAAGATTCTCGATGCGCTAATGGCCGCCAATGCCGGTCTGGCTATCGAGGCTAAGGGAATAAGGCTGGTTCCCGGAGAGATGATTGCATTTGATTTCGATGCAACTGATTGTCCCGATCTCTTCCCACCCCTTGTTGCACTGGCGGCCTACTGCAAAGGCAGTACGAAAATCAAAGGCGTTGGCAGGTTGATCCATAAGGAAAGCAATCGTGCGCTTACGCTCCAGGATGAGTTCGACAAAATGGGCGTAACGATCGATATCGATGGAGACACTATGATCATTCATGGAGGCAAAGTCGTGAAAGGCGCGGATGTTCACTCCCAGCATGATCATCGGATAGCCATGGCCTGTGCAGTGGCCGCACTTGGAGCGGATAGTGAAATGGTAATAGAAGAAGCGCAAGCGGTCAACAAATCTTACCCGGATTTCTATTCGCATTTGGAAAACCTTGGTGCTGGTGTATCTTTAAATAATAAGCTCAGTTGGCATGAATAGTTTTGGTAAGATATTTCGTCTGTCCATTTTCGGGGAATCACATGGAGAATCGGCAGGCATTGTCGTCGACGGATGTCCAGCAGGGCTGCCATTAACTGTCGATGACTTTCTTCCCGACCTCGAAAGACGTAAAGGCGGAAAACAGAAAGGAACGACTCCAAGACAGGAGGAAGATCTGCCAATAATCAAGAGCGGGTTGTTCAACAACCGCGCTACTGGCGCACCGATAACTATCCTATTCGAAAACAAGAACACGCGGAGCGCAGATTACGATAAGCAAAGGGCCGTACCCAGACCGGGACACGCGGACTTCGTTGCGCATGAGAAATTCGGCGGCTTCGAAGACTATCGTGGAAGTGGTCATTTCAGTGGAAGATTGACTGTAGCCATTGTTGCGGCAGGTGTGATTGCTAAAAAACTGCTCGCGCAAGTACAACGATTTTCCAATGCAGAGGAGGAGGAAGAAAGTGTTGCCTGGATACAGGGTGGATTGAAAGCAGAGAGTATCGAAGGAATCAGGGTTCAGGCCACGATATTAGAAATTGGCGGCGAGACCGACGTCGAAAAAGGATTACAAAAAGCGATAGATGCGAAAGACACCATTGGTGGAATCATCGAATGCCGGGTATCGGGGCTCCCCGTTGGACTAGGCGAGCCATTCTTTGATTCAGTAGAATCTGTACTGAGTCATGCCGTATTCGCCATACCAGCTGTGAGAGGAAACGAATTCGGTACCGGGATGGCAGCAGCACGCATGTTTGGTAGCGAGCATAATGATGCCATTGAAAATAAGGAAGGACGGACGAGCACTAATCACGCTGGCGGAGTAGTAGGTGGACTGACTAATGGAAACGAGTTAGTATTCCGCATTGCCATAAAGCCTACCTCATCAACACCTAAACAACAAACTACGCTAAACTGGGAATCCGGACACATGGAAACAGTATCTGTGAAAGGGAGACATGACCTATGTATCGCCCTTCGTGTACCCGTGATCCTGGAAGCCGTTACGGCCATAGTTCTTGCAGATCTACTATTGCTTGAACAACATATTCCCAGGATCATAAACTGAATCTCCATTCGCTCATGCCAATTATTTATCATATTACCACGCAGGTTGAGTGGGACCAGGCCAAAGCAAAAGGGTACTACGAAGCAATGTCTCTACCTACGGAGGGATTCATTCACTGCAGCGAGTTGCACCAGGTTAATGGAGTATTAGGGCGGTATTTTGAAGGAAAGTCCGACCTGGTCAGGCTGGAAATTGACACTGAGAAACTTACTTCTAAATATGTGTTCGACTGGTCTCCGTCCACAAAGGATACGTTCCCTCATATTTATGGCCCGATCAACAGCGAGGCGGTGCTAAATGTTACGCCCCTCTGAATCTCACGCTAAAAAAATAACGATTCCTGCCATACAAGTGAGGAAACGATTGCTATTTTTGATCGCCATCACGGTAAACCCATCGCCGATACTACCACCATTTCAAATTATGAATAGTAAAATCCTGTCCAATCTTTTCCTTACCATATTTATAGCCACGCTCCTCATCGTTTCCTGCAGAAATGCAGAGGAACCTCCGAAAACGGATGTCGCTACGACGCCTGAACAGCTGATCGAAAAAACCGAGGATAATATAAGAAAGGCACTCACCTACGCCGAGGCCAACAATGGCGATATTGGCGATTCGACATTTCTCATGAATAATGGTCTCGTACAAGCGATATATGAACAGTCTGAATATAAAGGTGTATGGAGCGACCAGGAATCCTGGAAAATATCCGGAGATTCTATAATAAAGTCTTTAGGTAACATAAAGCAATATGGGCTGTTCGCAGAAGATTATCATTTCAACGAAATCACCAGGGTTAACAACCGTTTCCTTGCCGATACATCCGGAAAAGCAGACAGGCGTGATGCTGCGTTATGGTCGAAAGCCGAACTCATGCTTACTGATGCATTCTTCGAGATGGTAAAGGATGTAAAGCTTGGGAGATTACCGAAAGATAGCTTGACGCTTCGCAAAGATTCTATTCTAACTGACAGTTTCTACCTGCAGCAATGGCAAATATTCCGGCAATCCAATGTGCTGAGCCAGGTTTTAGACTCACTCGAGCCAACACACCCTGGATACATTTCATTGAAGGCAGGTATCCGTAAGTTCCTCGATAGCGCGGACAATCGGCCCTTCACCCCCGTGCCATTGCCCAGCCGCGATACACTTGGGTTCAGGAAAGCCCTTCAAACCCGATTATTTGAAGAGGGATTGGTGGAGCAAGACAGTACACGAGCCGACTCGGCACAACTGGCGTCTGCGATCAGAAGCTATCAAAAGAAGAAAGGTCTTACCGTGGATGGAAAAGCAGGTTCGGGTACGATCCGCATGCTTAATCTGACAGACAAGGAGAAGTTTATCCGAATCGCCATAGCGATGGATCGATATAAACTGCTTCCGGAGAGGATGCCTTCGAGGTATGTTTGGGTAAACCTTCCTTCCTATTATATGCAATTAGTCGACAATGATACAGTGAAGTTGTCGTCGAAGATCATTTGCGGTAAGCCTATAACCCGGACTCCTTTGTTGACAAGTGCGATTTCAGAAATGATCACTTATCCTCAATGGACGGTACCCACAAGTATTATCACCAAAGAAATACTGCCTGCGGCTAAGAAGGACCCCGGTTACTTTGCTACCAAGGGATTCAGTCTTGTGGACAAGGATGGTAACGAAGTAGATCCCTATACAGTTGACTGGACGAAGTATACGAAAGGAATTCCATACAAGGTGGTACAGGGAAGTGGTGATGATAATGCGCTAGGGATACTAAAATTCAATTTCTACAATAAGTACTCTGTTTACCTGCACGACACCAATCAACGTTACCTGTTCGCACAGGCCTTCCGGTCGCTAAGTCATGGTTGTGTGAGGGTACAGGAATGGGAGAAGCTTGCCTACCACCTCTTAAAATATGACAATCCAGATGAAGAAAAACTAATGGCAAAAGAGGATTCGCTCAGCGCCTGGCTCCTGAGAAAGGAGAAGCACAGTATACCGATCCGTAACCGCGTGCCCGTATATATTAGGTATTTCACGGTGGAGGGGAAGCAGAAGGGAATCGTATTTTATGACGATATATATGGCGAGGACAGGCTTCTTCGGGAGAAATATTTCGCCAACAAGTAGGCGTTGAAAGTGGTCGGCGGGACCGCATTTTACAATTGATAATTGACGGGCCGGTGGAAAACTAACCCCTTCCAAACCAGTGAATACGAAGGAAATAATTTATTTGAGGATATAGTACTTACCTGTTATTTTTGTCCAGTTTAAACCAAACTATCTCATTATGAAGAAGATCTTAGCCCTTCTATTGGCTCTGTCAGCGATGATTCCTTCCAGTTTCGGGCAGGATGATCAAATTAGGCCGGCAGCAGTTGGTATAAGTTTTTTCCTGAATGATTTTGTTACGCCAAATCGCATTCGCACGACTTCATTATCAAGGGTGCTCGCAGATAAACAATGGGCTAAGACTGCGGACATGTCTCCTGGTATAGCTGTTAGTTATTTCAAAGGATTGAAGAAGCACGTTGACTTCGCTGGTACATTGGCCGGATCCTTCGTACGATATCCTTTCCCGGATCGTCCTATGGGATCTAGCGACCGATTTCTTTTAGCAGCAGATGCTGCAGCTAACATCAAAATGTTCCCAGAGAAGTTTTGGTTTACCCCATACTTCATCGCCGGTATCGGTGGCCATATGTATGGCGGAAAATATTTTGGCGCCTTCATTCCCCTTGGTTTAGGTTTGAAAGTTAATTTCTTCGATGACGCACACCTTTTTGTAAACTCACAATACCGTGTACCTGTAACAACTGAAACAGCAAACTACCAGTTCTTCAACCAGATTGGTATTGCTGGAAGGATTGGACAGAAAAAAGCACCTGTGGTGATCGTTCCACCAACTCCGGTATTGGATACCGACAAGGATGGTATCGTGGATACTGCTGACAAGTGTCCAACTGTTCCCGGATTGGCTAAGTACCAGGGCTGCCCTATTCCCGATACTGATAAGGATGGTTTGAATGATGAAGAAGATAAATGCCCGACTGTCTTTGGTCTTGCACGTTATCAAGGCTGTCCTATTCCCGATACAGATAAGGATGGTATAAATGATGAGGAAGATAAATGTCCTACAACTCCGGGTCTCGCACGTTACCAGGGTTGTCCACTCGTAGATACTGACAATGACGGTGTTCCCGATGAGGAAGATAAATGCCCAACGGTTCCTGGACCAAAAGAGAACTTCGGCTGTCCCAATATAGAAGCGGAAGTAACCAAGCGTGTAGATTATGCTGCCAACAACATTTACTTTGCAACTGGCAAATTCGTATTGCTCGCAAGATCCTTCAAGGGACTGGACGAGGTGGCGAAGATCCTGAAGGAAAATCCAGCACTGAAGATGTCGATCGATGGCCATACAGATAATGTCGGTTCGGATGCCAATAACCAGAAACTCAGTGAGAATCGCGCTAACTCTGTGAAGAATTATCTTGTTAGAAAAGGAGTAGCAGCCGACAGGCTTACGTCAACAGGTTATGGTGAAACCACGCCGATCGCAGATAATAAGACTGCAGGCGGCCGTCAAACCAACCGTCGCGTTGAAATGAAACTCAATTATTAAGAAAAAAATTCAAGAACATAAAAGCCTCCCGGTTTTGGGGGGCTTTTTTTTGCAATAGGCAACGCCAATAGGCAACGGCCAATAGGCAATGGGCAATAGGCAATGGGCAATAGCCGCGTTTAGGTTGTAGCGGACTTAATCAACTTAATCAACCCAATCAACCCAATCAACCCAATCAACCCAATCAACCCAATCAACCCCGGATCAAGTCCGGGGCAGGCCCAATCGAACTCGCCATTCGTAGGCAAAACCCCTCCATTCGTTGAAATGACCCCAGGCTACTTGTTTTAATAACTAACTTGTATTTTTAGTTATGCAACCGTTGAGTTGTGTTATCATAGACGACGAGCCAATCGCCCGCAATATATTAAAAGAGTATATTGTTCGGGATGACCGGCTTTTGCTCCTGCAGGATTATTCTAACGCCTCGGATGCATTACGCGATTTAAATCTCATAAAGCCGCGTCTCCTCTTTCTCGACATAAAGATGCCAAAGATTACAGGATTTGAAATGTTACGTTCGTTGCCGCATCATCCGATGGTCATCTTTACTACGGCATATCGTGAGTTTGCAGTGGAAGGCTTCGATCTCAATGCAGTCGATTATTTATTGAAGCCATTTTCATTCGAGCGATTTCTTCAGGCGGTGAACAAGGCGTACGTACTGATGTCGGCGGAACTAAATCCCGGAGAGTCCCCAGCCAGCCCCTCGCCCGATAATCAGGAAGATGATCTTTTTGTGAAAAGTAATGGCAAACTCGTCCGCATTCGTGTGTCGGATATACTCTACGTTGAGGCGTTGAAAGAGTATGTACGAATCTTCACTCCAGGAAGCAACCAGGTAGTATATCAAACTATGCAAAACCTCGAGGAACGGCTTCCGAGAGACAACTTCTTCCGGGTACACCGTAGCTATATCATCGGCTTGCGACACGTGCAATCGATCGAAGGAAATTCTGTGTTAATAAACGGGATGCAGTTACCAGTTAGCCGATACTGCAAAGAAGAATTCATCAAACGAGTCTCTAAGAATAAGTTATTGTAACCTTTTCAATGCGGGCAGGAAATAAGTTAATATGGTCACTCTCCCTATTGCTATGGGCCGGGCTTTCCGCGGCACAGGATACTCTTCACCTGCTTCCTACAACCAGATGGGACAGCGTGTACGAGACACAATGGTATGCGGGTTTCTATGTCGATGTTACAGGCAAAGAAGATCTGGCCGCGGTAAAGAAGAAAACATTTAAGATCGACAGTAATTTTTATAATTCCATTCGCGAGCGCTATGGCAGACGATCAGTGACTGCCTGGATACAATGGATCATCCACAATCCGCTTCCGCAAACCGAGACCGTTGGGCTTTATTTCAACCAGGGCAGTATTTTCCAGGCATATTACGAGGACGAAACCGGTGTTCACCTGGTCCAGGACAATGACGCCTTCTTCAATCTGCGGCCTAAAGATCGTCGACGAAGTGTTGAATTCCAATTGGCTTCTGGATCAACCGCGCGCGTGTACATTAAGATGGATAATGCATATCAAAACTTCGCACGAGGCTATCCCGCCATTATCCGACCCGCAGAATATATGCAGATGTTAAACAGAATCCAGCATGGGCACCGTTATTTTATGTATACGGATGTCTTATTTCTGTCTATTATCTTCTTCATTACATTGCATACTCTCGCGCAGTATTTCTTCAATCGTCGAAGAGAATTTCTGTTGTACGCATTTTACGCAGGGTGTGTATTTACTTACTTCCTTTATAAATTCGACGAGGTATATTATATCAATATCTTTTTCGCATACCTTCCCTACATTCATAAATTCGGTAACAATCCGCTTAGCTACCTCATGTTTTTCGCGTACTACCGGTTTGTACGATCATTTATAGATTTTAAGCAAATAGCTCCTTGGTTTTATCGTAGCATCCTGGTTACTGAAAAAGTGTTGTTGGCAGCGATCGTCGCGGACATTGTACTGGCCCAATTGAACATGTATCCTGCTAAATACATGCTCTTTAATATCCTGAGAAGCTATCTCATCATCATGGCGTTTACGGGGATTACGCTATTACTGCGCACGCGCAAACCCTTGCCTTTGTTCATTGCTGTAGGTTCAGGTTGCTTCGTACTCGGTGCGATGATCGCGATGGTCCTCTCATGGACCATGAAGCCCCCATACCTCTATCGATTCGATCCAATCATCTTCATGCAACTTGGAATCGTGATCGAGCTGCTTTGCTTTACGCTTGGACTAAGCTATAAGACTAGCCTGATAGAGAAGGAGAAAATTGCCACACAGCAGCAATTAATCGGTCAACTGGAGGAAAACAAGAAACTACAGGAGCAACTCAACACAAGTCTCGAGACCCGGGTAAAAGAACAAACCTCGCACATACTCGAGCAGCAACTACAACTGGAAAAGGAAAAGGAGCAGCAGCTAACCCTGGAATTCACTAAAAAGATCACCGAGATGGAATTGCAGCTTCTCAAATCACAATTGAACCCGCATTTCTATTTCAATACCCTGCACAACTTATATGGGTTGGCTATGATTGCTCCGAAGAAGGCCCCCGATGCGATTCTCAAACTCAGCGATATTATGGAGTATGTGATCTATGACTGCAGGCACGACCGAGTACCTGTGGAGAAAGAACTTCGGTTTATCAACAGCTACATCGAATTGGAGAAATTACGTTATGACAATAGCGCCAGTATCACTTTGGAGGTGACTGGCGAAGCGGATGGTAAACAAATATCACCATTGCTACTGATCCAGTTTATTGAGAATGCATTTAAGCATGGCCTTGAACAATACAAGAAGAACAGTTACCTCCGCATCTGTATCGCTATTGAGAATGGACATCTCCGGTATGAGTCGGTCAACAGCATAAGTGACGGTACCGCCTCCACTGCGGGTGGCGTCGGTCTCGCTAATGTAAGGAAGCGACTCGAGATCATTTATCCTGCAAAGCACGAATTGCATATCGACTCTGACAGCGGTGAATATAAGTTGCAACTGACCCTCCAGCTTAACTGATCTGCCATTCGGCGGTCATTATGCACCATTCGTCTGTAAATGCTCCATTCGTAGAGTTTTGTTTTCCATTAAGAGAAAATGTTTTTTCCTGATGCCAAATTGTAAAACATTTGTCTGTCTATCCGCCCATTAGCCAGCAGACGATCCCCTAATTCATTAGCAGAAAAACTCCTTCATCCTGAAGCCGGACTCTGAGAAAAGCATAGTCATTCAACACATCAAACTACTGTTATGAAAAAAGAACTTTACTTTTTCTGTTTACTTATCCTGGGTATTACACCCTATGTTGGCGGCCAGACCCCAACACTTGCATCTTCTAACATGACCTTCAATTCCCTGGAGGGTAACGGATTTCGCACTCTTTGGACCGCGGGTAATGGAGCCCGTCGAATTGTGATCATGCGCCAGGGTAGCGCCGTCACGGCTACGCCTACCAACGGCGTCGACTATAATTCGAGTGGCGTATTTGGAAGCGGTGATGCTGTGCAACCCGGTCAATTCGTAGTCTTCGATGGTGCCAGCACCTTCGTCGATGTTACCAATCTGCAACCATCAACAACCTACCACCTCGCAATTTTCGAATACAATGGTACCGCGTCTACTACCCAATATCTAACCGCAACCTTTGCTTTTGGAAGTCAGGCGACGTTATCGGCACCCGTTACACCGCCTTCCGCAGTTGTCTTCAGCAACATTATCGGGAATAGTATGACTGTCGGTTGGACGAATGGAAGTGGTACGCGACGCCTGGTATTGGTGAGGCAAGGAAGCGCAGTTAACGCTAACCCGGTCGATCTTACCAGCTATCCTTCGTCATCTCTATTCGGGGGCGGGGCGCAGATAGGAACGGGTAATTATGCCGTTTATTCAAGCACGTCTAATAGTGTTACTGTTACCGGTCTGCTTCCATCCACGACATATCACGTCGCTGTCTTCGAATTCAATGGTACAACTGGACCCGTTTATCATATTCCCGGTGCAACGGGCTCGTCTACTACGCTGGCCCGACCCACCATTGCAGCGAGCGCTCCCAATTTCAATTCCATTGAAGGAAATTCCATGAGATTGTTCTGGACTCCTGGAAATGGTACCCGAAGAGTTGTCATAGCCCGTGCAAATAGTTCAGTGACTGCTGTACCTGTCGATGGCGTTGACTATGCGGCTAGTGCAGTATTTGGTAGCGGCGAAGCCGTTCAACCAGGTGAATTTGTAGTGTATGACAATAACAGCACGTTGGTTGATATAACCAATCTTTCGTCCGCTACAACCTATCATTTCCGGATTTTCGAGTATGATGGAACAGGAGCTACTACCGGGTATCTCACTTCCTCATTTGCAACTGCCAGCCAGTCTACATTGTCCCCTCCGACCACACCAGCTTCAGCTTTAAATGTCACTAACCTGACGGGAATCAGTGCAACCATCGGCTGGACAAATGGCAACGGAACAAGACGACTGGTATTAATGAGGTCCGGCAGCGCGGTAAATGCAAACCCGGTTGATCTCACATCCTATGGCGGATCCAGCAATTTCGGTTCAGGTACCCAAATAGGCGCAGGAAATTATGTCGTGTTTACGGGATCGAGTAACACGGTAGGTGTTACAGCACTGCAGATCAATACTACTTATCATTTCTCCGTTTTCGAACAGAACGGCATTCAAGGGCCATTATACCTGGTTCCAGGCGCCAGTGGAAGTTTCACTACACCGTCCCAACCAACCGTTGCATCGAGTAGCATGGCCTTCAATTCGATCGAAGGGGGAAGCTTGCGCGTCACCTGGACCCTTGGCAATGGCGCCCGAAGAATCATCGTTGCCAGGCAAGGTAGCGCCGTAACGGCCGTACCTGTTGATGGCGTCGACTACACCTCGAGCGGCACTTTCGGAAGTGGTGACGCTATTCTTGCGGGGCAGTTTGTAGTGGGCGACAATGCGTCCAGCTTCGTGGATGTTAGTGGCCTCCAGCCCGCTACTACTTACCATTTCCGCGTGTATGAATACAATGGGACTGGCGTCAACACCGCCTATCTCACTTCAACCTTTGCAAGTGGTAGCCAGGCAACAACTACGGCGCCAACGATTCAGTCGAGTGGCATATCGTTTAGCAATGTAAGTGGAAGCAGTGCAAGAATCAACTGGACAAATGGAAACGGGGCCTCACGGATCATCCTGGTCCGGCAGGGAGGAGCAGTAAATGCAAACCCCGTGGATTTAACTAGCTACAGCCCGAACACCAATTTCGGAACCGGTCCGCAAGTCGGAGTTGGAAACTATGTAATCTTTCGTAGCAGTTCAGGTCTTACTGAAGTTATGACAAACCTTACCCCGAATACGACGTATCATATCGCAATGTTCGAATTCAATGGAGCATCCAGTCCCGTATATCTTGTTCCGGGTGCGGTAGCTAATTTCACAACTGCTGCGCAGCCAACGATTGCTGCAACAGGTATGACCTTCTCTATTGTGGATGGGAATAACTTGCGCATCAACTGGACAAATGGGAATGGGCAACGCCGGATCGTTGTTGCAAGGGAAGGGTCTGCAGTAACAGCTGTCCCCTCAAATGGAACAGACTATGCGTCCAGCGGCACGTTCGGTTCGGGTGATGCAATCCTTCCCGGGCAATTCGTAGTAGCAGATGGCGCAACTACGTTTGTGGATGTATCTAACTTGAACGCAAATACAGTTTATCATTTCGCGGTATTTGAATATGATGGAACGGCCTCTAATATCGCTTACCTGACTTCTTCCTTCCTGAGCGGAAGTCAATCTACCATTGGAGCCCCAACTATACAAGCGAGTAATCTTGTGTTCAACTCGGTGACAGGTACATCGGCGACCGCTGCATGGACAAATGGAAATGGTGTTGCAAGGATTTTGGTCGCTCGGCAGGGCAGCCCTGTCAATGCCGATCCAGTCAATTTTGTTTTGTATTCGCAGAGCGGTTCGTTTGGCTCAGGTGGACAGATTGGTGTAGGGAACTATGTGATATT
>JACMKU010000163.1 GCA_014379965.1 Chitinophagaceae bacterium | reverse complement strand
TGGTGCGTCAAATCGATCTATCGAAGTTCATCGCAATGGTCGAGAACATGCATGTAGAAGATACCGCAACGGTCGTCCTGGAAAACTTCATCGAGCCGGATGAGAATAAGCAACCGCGCGGGCAGGTGCTGGGCAGGCTCAACGGCACGTATACCTGCATCACCGTGGCGCAGGGGCTCACCGGTCGGGTCATACATGGCGTGGGGGATGTGGTGCGGTTTGACGCATATTACCTGGACAAAGAACTGCTCACCTCGTTCTATCTCGCAGCAAAGGCACAGCAGGGCGTGAAAAACGAGCTGGACGAGCTGATCGGTGCTTTCGATGGCTGGAAAGCGTTTGAGATCCCGCTCGACCCTTGCCAGCCGCATGAATAGGGAGTTTGCATGAGCACGCAATCTTTTGCACAGATACGCTGGCATCAGGAGCGGTTGGGCCTGATGCTGGTGAATCATCAGCGTGATAAGTTCTTTCTTCATGCCGACAAGTTGCTGGAATTACACCAGCGACCGGATGAATACCTGACCGTAAAGTTTCGGGACCGGAAGCCGGGCCGCGCCATCGGCTATCACGGCGGAGAGATCTGGGGGAACCTCAGCGCGGATTCAGACCAGTTCACCTTGACCCTGTATCTCTGGCCGTTATCCCAGAATGCCGGGTTTGACCCTGTTCACGGCGTTCCAGTCGGTTTCATCGCCACCCAGAAGTACACGCTCCCAGTAGACGAACTGCACACCTACATAAGCGCGATTACCTCCATGCTGGCCCAGAAACAGGGATTTGAGGAACTGTACAGGGCCGCAGAAGCCACCCCTATCTCCACCAACACTTTCAGAAGAACCCTGTAAAATTGGTACGTTGAGAATCGCACAAAACCGCTAAGAAAGTTTTAGCGGTTCTTTTTTTTTGATTTCACAAAAAATAAAACTAAAATTACTTCTAAATACTCTACTACTACTCCGATTGTGACAATAAAAACATAGTATCGGTATGTTACACCGTAATTACGTGTAAGTATGGAAAGCTAAATACATGGAAAAAGAGATTTACGTGGAGGCGGCTGTTATCGACTCACAGGAAGGAGGAATCTGCCTTGGTGGAAATGTGGTAAGGCGACATTCATAATTGAGCGGATATAATCGATTCAGTGTCCATCAAGCTTCAGCGCATCCAGCAACATAATTTCTTCTGGAATCGGGCCGAAAAAAAGAAGGAGCCCTTATACGACCTGCTGAAACTCAAAACCTAAGCGACATAAACATTAGTCAGATGAATTCTATTTACATCTTCTAAGCTGGCAAACGATGCACCCGTAATGATAAGTTGGGCTCCCTTGTATTCTTTCTTAGAGAGCAAATCAATAAACGGCTGAACAATGAAGTTCTCTTTATCTTCTACAGCTTCTCCTGAAAACTCGCCGGGTACGTCAATAATTGATATGCCCGGATAGTGATATCCCCGTTTATCACTCAGAGTGAGTAATCCATATTGATATGCCATTAAAAAATACAACGTATCTGTGCCCCCGAGTGCGACATGCCACCGCCGAGCACCCACTCGAAGTGAGAAACTTGAACGGGTCACATCTACTACAACTGGGTTGTGACGCCACACTCCAGGTCTTTGAGCATTAATGGCAGATAGATAAGTATTCATACCGTCTTCAAGGTGAGCTGCTAATGCATTAAAGTCTGTAGAACGTACCGATTCGTCAACTCGCTCTTGAAGCGGCTCAATTTCCCGCTCGATCGTCACTATACGTTTATTCAACTCTTGTCCTATTTCGAGAGCAGAAGAGATTCGAGTGACCTGGCGCTGTCGTTCGCTCAGTTCGCCTAAAGTCATATCGATAGCACTGACTTCCTCTTGAATTAAAGCTGAGACTGCCTGCCGAGCCGGTGCCAGTTCATTTTCTAGTTTACTGAGACGTCTCTCTGTATCGGCAATATCTTTGGTAACCCTTTTTTCATCACGTTCAAGAACACCATATAGTTCATTAGTTTCCTTAAACTCTCCCGACAGCCGATCGCTTTCAAAACGAAGGCGAACCGCCCCGAGCTCTTCTATCAACAGTTCATCAGGGAGATCTTGGTGGCAGAGGAAACAATTTTCGGATTTTCCTTTATCAGTAATGGGTTGGTCACAAGCGGGGCAGTGTGTAACTTTCAAATCGGCCAAAATTAACCCAGCATCCTCTGCACGAGTCATGCGGTCAAGTTCATCTGCAATTTCTGTCCGATAGCGTTGAATTTCGCCGAGACGTTCGGCTATCGCCTTGGCCTTCATACGAAATCCTTCAAGCGACGCCAGAAGTGATGCACGTTCCTCACCGAGTTGCATCACATGTCCTCGTTGATCTGGAGATACAATCTTGTCTCGTGCGACCGTAATCAATTCCACTCGACGTTTGCGAAAGGCATCAATTTCAGTAGAGAGCCGACTTTCGGCCTCGCGAACCGTCGTCACGGTGGCCCCCACACTCAACCCCGGTTCCGACAATAAATCGCGTGCAAGTTCGTCCAACGTTTGCCCGTATTGGTCACGACGCGCCTTCAGACGCTCGACTTCCATCTTACGCTTGATGAGTTGCCCATATTCATCAGTATATATAAGTTCCGCTATACCTAAGAACTGTAATAGACAGGCATGCTGCTCACCTTCAGGCTGCAAATCAACAAGACCACTCCAAAATCGCTGTTGTCGGTAAATATGCCTGAGCATCATGCGAAAACTGAGTTCTGGCCATGTCTGGCCAGACATCGGATTTCCCTTTGGGAAGTTAAGTAGTGGTATTCCAAGCTTCTTAATCAAAAACTGTTGAAATTCACGTGTTGGCATTCCTTCATTATTGACGAATATCTTGGTCTTGGCTCCCAATTCCCGCCAACGGCGTTCAATCCAAAGGCTCTCATCTCCAATCACTAGTTCGACACCCGCTGCGTCATACTTTTCAGCAAGACCTGATTCTTCTGCGCCCTCAAAAGGATTTTCTCCTGGATCACCAATAAGATAATCAAGCGTTTGAAGCCATTTTGTCTTTCCAGTATTTGGCCTACCAACAAGAAGGTTCACGCCCGGCTCGAACCAGAGATTCTCGGTACCCCCGGTAACGAGTCGCCTTTCCATGCGACCGATTGACATATAAGGAAGACTCATCAGTATATAACCTCTCCCATTGGACGCCTGCCAACCTCTTCATCGAAGAGTCGATAAATAAGAGCTTTCAGGAACGAACCATTTTTTGCACCGAAAGTTATTTTCACTTCCCGCATTCGGTCAACAAGAGGAACGAATGATGGTCGCATTTTTAGTAATTTTGAGCGTTCGTGACCAAGATCCGTGAGCGCTATTCGATAGGTTTTACTCTTCTTGGTAATAGTGACAAGATGCCTAGATTCAAGGTATGCAAGTACATGGTAATAACGCTTATCCCATGGCCCATAGTGATGACGTACCATCGCCGACTCGACGTAATTTTCAAGTTGATTCTGATCAGGTAAATCAGTGGCACCATTTGTATCCCTGGATTCAGTCGCATCGCGAGCTGCCTCGAAAAAACCTGGATAGCGGGCAAAAAAATCGAGTTTGGCCATCTTAGTCAGCCCATCAATGTGACCAGAGACACCACACACACTCAGTAATAGCAGTAGACGTGCTGCATGAAATTCAATAACATCGTCTGCTGAGAGAGGAAGGCTTGCCGGACGTAGGCCTATTCGATTTAGCGACCTCATCGCGATGGCCTTTCAAACCGAAGAAGACATCGATCAGCAATATCGTACATGCATCCCTTTAGAAACGCAGATTGATCTGCACTCCCAGAAGGACGTTCATCATTCAATTTATCCATCCGATCTAGACAGAGTGCATGGAAACCAGCCGAATCTAGCTCAATTTGACCAGCAACGAAACGAGCACGTAGCGATATCACTTCTGATTTCACCCTGCGTTGAAGTCCTTCTTCCAGATTTGGCTCCATGTAGTGAGATGTCCGCGTTGCAGATGAATAATCACGTCTTAATTCTATGGCAAGCCCCACAAGCTCTTCCGGTAGTCCTGCATCGATCATCTTCGTGCGGAGTTTGCCCCCGGAAGGCGCTGAGGCTCCTTCAATAAGCTCTTGCGCACGCTTCTCCCACCATTCGCGCAGCGCCGTTCGAGTAAATATCTTCTTGTCACGATTTGGTTCCCATTTAGCGTCTCCTGCCTCCTTTGCTTTACCACGCAGTTCGTCCAATAGCGATTCAGCTTGTTCAGGCAGTAATGGTACACCCTCTTTAATACTCAGCTTGATTAGCCGAATTAGGGTGTCTTTTTTGACAGCATCCTCGCTGTGACGCTGGTCCCAAAAACCATTTTCGATCCAATATGAAGCCCCATTACCCTTTGGGGATTTGATTTTCGGGAACCTCTTATCTAACTCCGCTTTCAGCGCTTTGAAGCGCACTCCATCTAGCTCCCGACCTGGTGCATTTAATGGAAACGTCAGAAATTCTAAGTCGCTAACTACAGGTCTAAGGGTTACGAGACGAAAAAAAGATGTTTCTGAATGCTTATCTCTCGCAAGAGAAATTTCGAAAATCGATGTTCCAGGTTTACCACTCTTACGAAGACAAATATCAGCGATAGACCAAAGTTTATCTTGCTCGCTCGCCTTAACCTGGACGAACTCTACACTGTGATTACCAGTCCCATTAAGATCATAAACAAGCAGAATATCATCATGACTTTCACAGTGGACTTTAATGATAGTTTGCTTTTCAAGCATTTCGAGCAAAAAGCTGACGGCAATCTCATCCTGATAATTGAATCCAGAGCGAGCGATAGGACCGCCTTCCTCTGATGGTTTCACATCATCGACGGAAAGAAAAATTGGTACTTTGTTCTGTGCAATAGTCGGATTAACCATGTCTTCCAAATCACATCACCAAACAAGCTGTCAATTAAGGAGTAAGATCAACGAGAAAAAGTTTAGAATTGTTTTAGAACAATTTGTAGCTTTGAGCAATAAAAAGGGGCTTGCCACTTAGGCAACCCCCTTGATTTCTTTTTGAGCCGGAGAGAATACCCAACTAGAACCGGAAAATGACGCTACGCCGACACGGACGCCCTGGTGATGGGGATAACTTTGCACTCCCTTCCAGAGATGATACTGAGCAATTTGCGCTCCCATGATTCAAGCGCTTCCTGTTTTTCCCTGTCATAAGTATAGCGGTTATATATGCCGATCACACCGAGCTTTACATGATTAAGGACAGCATCGATGATTTCATCTTTGAAACCTAGTCCGCCCATGAATGTTGAGGCTGTGCGTCTTAGGTCGTGGGGAGTGAACTGCTCAATTTCAAACCTGTTCACTGTGGCCTTTTTCCCGTTCTTATCATAGAGAGGTTTCCTATCCTTGTCGAACAAAGCCCATTTAAAATTGCGTCGTACTGCAACCGGCAAGGCGTGCGCAGCAATTGGTTGGTCTTTCTTTTTGTGGGGGCTGGGGAAAATATAGCCCCTGCCGTTGGTATCCCCAATGAGTTCAAGTGCCGTATCAGTCAAATATACTCGATGCGCCTCCCCGTTCTTGGCTCTCTCTGCCGGTATAGTCCACCAACGGCCGTCAATCTCACGTGGATGTATCCCTGACACCTCACCAGGCCTTTGTGCTGTCACAAGTACCAGTTTGAGAGCCCGCCTAGCCACGTCGCTCATGGCGGCATGGTCGATGCTCGCCCATAAGGTCTTAATCTCAGCTTCAGTCAGGTTTCGCTTTCGGCGGGTGTTTGGTGAAAGGGCCTTGACGCGAAAAAATGGGGTATGCTGTAGAATGTCACGTTCTATCGCAAAGTTGAACATTTTGCGTGTTATTTTCAGAACTTGGTTTGACATTGCAGGTGAACCACGGTCTACGATGCTTTCAAGCACAAGAATCACGTCACGTTTGGTTATCTCAACCGCTTTTCGCTTACCCCAGATTGGACTGATCTCCTTGTTTAATAGGCGTTCGTCTTCTTCCCAAGATTTCTTAAAGACCTTTGCATGCCGTGCAATGTATTCCGCGATGAGGTCATCAACTGTAGGGGTCTTCCGACGTTCCTCTTTGGCCTGTTCTGCCGCTGCTGAAGGATCGATACCGTTCTTAACCAGCTTTCTTGCCTCCTCGAATTTGCCTCGCGCCGTTTCAAGGGTCACTTCGGGATACCCCCCGAGATTTAACTCCTTCCGCTTTTCGTCGAAGGTGTAAATGTAAAGCCACGTTTTTGCGCCTGATGGTGTTACTCGGATGTTAAAACCATAACCTTCGCCACGCATGTACTTACGATTGCTGCGCTTGAGGTTCTGAATCATCTTGTCTGTAAATCTTGTAATTTTCATGGAGTACTCCGGAGTCGGCCAGGAATGGCAGCTAAGCACGGCATGCCGTAGTAGTGCCGTAGTAAATAGCTGGGATAGAGTGGTGTTTCACGAAACACGGTGGATGATTTTTTAGGGCTATTAGACTGAAATGTCAATGAATTTATTACATACAGGGGTAAGGTTGGTGAGGAGTGCACTGATCTGAAACAGCTAGGAACCTTTACTCCTAAGGAAGGGGCCGGTCGTTCGAATCGACTCGGGGACGCCAATAAAATAAGGGACTTACTAATTAAATTCGTAAGTCCCTTTCTTTTATTTCGGTGACAGGGTCAATATAGGGTCAGTCATAAATAGTTTGCTATGACAATTGCCACCTAAGTTTAGCCAATACTCCCGTAACTGCACAACACTATTTATGCACTCTGCGAGTAATTTTTGCGAATATATGAAATTTAAAGGCCGTTTACAGATGATGTAAACGGCCATATTCTTACTTGCTTAGCTACAAACCAAGGTAGATTTAATCGTTAATTATTTTACAACTCTTAGGTGTCCTCTATCGGATCGAGCAGAACCCACATCATCCTTTAAACCACCTTTAAGTATAACCACCGTTAAGTTAAAGACTAATGAATCAATATCTTCAGCAAATAAATTTAGGTCCTTAGCTATATCGTGCCTGCTAATGCCTTCATCACGTAACGCCTGAAATAACATCGGTAGCAGTTTTGAAGTTTCTCTCAGAGTCATTGGGTTTGGCTCCGTTTTCATGTAGCCGCGTCGTGACAAATCTATAGAAAAACTCCGATATTGCCATTCAGTTATCAATGCCAAATCTTTCAACCGTCGTACATATGCTGCAGCGGATACTCCCCATAATGACTTGTCAGAGATAATTTTATCAAGAGTAGGATAGTTCCGAAATTGAGCTTTAACACTGTCCTCAGTCATTAAGAACGCGGATGCAAATCTATGTGCCTGGGTTTCTGCTTCTTTTCCTATTGGACCACCATGTTTATGAAGTACTAAATGCCCCAGCTCATGAGCTGCATCGAATCTACTATGCTCAACTGATTTTTTTGTATTTAAAAATATAAATGGGCGATCGCCATTCCAAAATGAGCAAGCATCCATATCAGTTGTATCTTCTACAAGTGAAAAAACCCTGGCTCCCTTCGCTTCAAGAAGGTGAATCATATTACCGATTGGTTTTTGACCAAGCGTCCATTCATTTCGGAGTGCTTCAGCAGCGGTTTCTGGATCGAGATCCTTCAAATCTGGCAAATCAACACAAGGTGTATCAAATCTATTGTCCAACCATTCTGATAGTTGAAGAGCAATCTTCCCGGCATGCAAAACCGCATCACGCACTTTAGCAGACATTCTGGCCAAAGATCGGAAGCTGACCGTGCTATCACTAATTGGTGATATATCGTCTAAGAAGAAAAAATCTTCGGGGAATTTTAGCTCTGTAGACAATTTCGCAAGTAAGTGAGACTGAGGCTCACCACGGCCATTCTCATATTCAGTATAAGTCCTCGTAGTAATACCTAATGCATCACATAAAGCGCGTGCAGGAATTCCTCTACGCTTTCTTGCGAATTTCAACCGAGTAGGATTAAATACATTATTACTCATTTATTTTCCGCCTAATTTCTATATCAAAATCAGGTGTAAATTCTGGAGTAAAAGTTGGTGGAAATGGTGTATGGTCAAATTTAATTGATTCCAACTTTATGCGTTCCCTCCACTGATCAACCCTCAAATCGGCAATGTCAATATTAACAGGTAACGCTAACTCCATACGCATTTCCTTTTTATCTATGTGATATAGGAGAAACCATGTAGGGATTGTTTCTGGATCAAAGGCCGGTATCACGGGTTCCATATCTGGAAATAAAGAACCTTGATTTCTATTCCTTCTATTTCTGGCAACAAGGTCAATAGTTTGGTTTCCTTTTGGATTCCTAGTCTTTGGCTCTATTCCATCAAAGCCAGTGTATTTATCGCCGCTTGATGGAATAATGAAAAATCGAGCTGATGGTGGTTTCACCATTTCGAGGTTCAATTTTTTATGGGGTTGCCACCCATGTGCAGAAAGGACATCACGTAACGCTCTTACCGCCGCCAAATATGCATATGTACCAGCCGCATTTGCAGCATCGTTTGGCGTAGTTTGATTGTAAGCTGCTAAAATTCTTGTCCCGACTTCTACAAAAATATTTGCAGACAAACCAAATGAATGAAGTTTCTGAGTGTGTTCTTCGGAATTAGGCTGGATAATTGGCAGAAGCATTGTAGCCCCCTTCTGGGTTAATTTCTAGTTTTTATACATCATTTGATGTCGAAAAACAAGAAGTTTGTTTTGCCTTAATATGATCTGATGGTCATATCCCGCATCATATGGTTGCATAAGAATGTCTTGCCCTCTCACAAAATGACAATAAATAGGCTGTAATTAGTGATATGACTCCTCGTCTCAATACTCATCCGGAAACAATGCCGTAGTAACCGACCGGTCCCATTCAGTGATTATCCATAGCTTTGGCAGCCCCTCTTTTATATAAACCGAAAACAGCCTATCCCCTTCTTGCAGTGCTAATTCATTCGCAACTCTGTCCCCATCGGAAACATCACCCCAGTCGCCAGCCATGTGTCGTATAACAGACAGTCGAACGTGACTGGCAAATTCTTCGTTGTTGGTCATCATATCATTTACGTCCCTGGTCATCACCAATTGTCCTGGATTATATTTCTTCATGGATTGCTCCTCCCTGACAGGTAGCTGTTTTGGCATGGATGGTTGGACTTAATCAGCAACCCCTCCATAATCCCAAACATTGCTGACGGCAACTCCTGGATTGTTTCGATGATCTTGTGGTTGTCCCAGTAATGCTTGACGCTGTTTGCCATGATACCTATAGCCGCAATCTCGATTCCATCCTGAACAGTTCTCTTTGTGGCGGCTTTAGTCTCATGGCTGTCATCCGGGCAGCCATCAGTCAGAATCAGGATGATTTTACGTGGCTCCGGTCGGTGTAGTAACGTGGCACGCCCAGCCCAGATTGCGGTATCAGTGGGAGTCCCGTCGAAAGGGTGATGGTTGAAGTTTTCGGATTTAGGCTTCTTGCCGAAATCAACGAGCATGTTGACTTCCGGTTCATTATCCTTCCCGCTGAACTCCATGGAACATATGGAAACGCCCTTCAAACCGAACAGAGTAGTGTGGAGAGCGAACGCAGCGGCATTGGCGACCTCATACCTGCCATTCATACTGCCTGATAAATCCAACAGCACAACAATTGCGGTGTTTACCTCTTTGGTCTCAGTCTTCTTTTTGAAAATCCGGGGATCGCCGGTAGCCATCCTGACCAAGCGTTCATTTGCCAGTTTCCTGCCGGAAAGTCCGAAGGATTTCGGCTGCATCTTTATGGACTGCAGCATCCCCATCATCCGAGCCCGCATCCGAGATGCTGCCGAAATAGCCTCTACCTCGTCCAGCTTTCCATAGTTGGCTTTCAGTCTCCCGATGTCAGGTAACATGGGGATTCCTGCAAGTTTGCTACTGGGGGTACTCTCTGCAATGTCATCCAATTCCGACCGGATCAATGCAGAAAGATCACCGTAGCCGGTCTTATTCTTTAACATCTCTGCGATTTCTTCAGGAGTTGGACGTTTCCCGCCACCTTTACCAGCACCGTTACCACCTGACCCTGATACTTTTGTATCATCTTGCTCCTGCTTCTGGTCATCAGGTTTCGTTGCCTGTTTTTTGCCAGTCCCGTTTCCTTTCCCTTTCTGACTTTGCTGCTGCAATTCCTGAGACCCTGCCTGCTGCTGTTTCTGTTGTGACGGCGGATTGATGAGCAGATCAATGAGCTTTTGCGCCATTACAGTGGTGTCTCTGGTGCTTCGGAGCTTGGGAATGTCCTTGATGATTGCATCGACATCGTCAATGAACTCTTGTCCAAAGGCGTCATCCATCATTTCATTACAGAGAGTTTCGAGCGGAAGAATTGATTTGTGCTTCAACACCCTGCCGAATCCGTATGCCATAACCTTGCCGAGCAGGGCATGAGCAAGATTTGCCGGTTCAAGGCTCCCCTTGTTGACGTAGTGCGTGGTAACCGCTTCCAGGTTGAAGCAAGTTCCCGGTCTCGCCTTGATGGTCTCCTTATCAACACGGACATCCTCGATAACATTCATCATGTCTCCGAGCAGTCCGTCAGGCCTGCCGCCTTTGGTGTAGTTCTTGTGGCCTATCTCGTGAAACACCAAACCGGTCATCAGCATCCTTCCCAATGGAGTTGACGGCATCCTTGCAATGTTGATTTGTGAACCATCCGGTTTGCAGTAGGAGCCGTCGCCGCCCACGGTTATCTTTATCTTTGCGTCCCGACCCAGCGTCATTGCCAGGCCAGCAAGTTCCTGATCTCGTATCATGGTATTTCCCCCTTTCTGGTTCAGCCTAGAAATCCCAGGTTATCGGTGCCACTTTGCCGGTATTCTGAATGACTACCATTTCTGCTGGTACTTCCAGAGCTTCTTCACTGATTTCATCCTCGCTTTCCAATTCCTGGTCATCAGAAACAACGCGTCCCA
>JACMKU010000162.1 GCA_014379965.1 Chitinophagaceae bacterium | reverse complement strand
ATCTGCTGAAAATAATATTTGATCCTTGGTGTGGCTAATGTCGAACGCACCTAAGTCCAGCTCACCAACAAGTCGCTGGTTTATCAAATCGTTTCTCTGTTCGCCAAAAATACTTTCAGGTCGATAGGAGTCAGGCCAACCACGAATCACACGATCATTATGAAGCATCGCGAAGCCGGCTTTACTTCGCCCACCTCGCAAGAATACGCCTGCCCAGCCGGTAACATCTTTTCCATTCACTTCAAATTGAAACTCATACTTTAACGGCGCTCCATTGTGTTTTATGAGATCTTCTTCAATTTCAAGCCGATCGTCCCAGTTGAGTTTTTCTTCGCCCCAATAAAGATCCAAATAACGATGTATATCTTTTCGATAAAATGATCTCAAGTAATCTTTGATTTTCGTGATTGTTCGCCCGGCGAATTTACGATTTAGTTTTTGAATTTCTATTTTAGTAAAGTGCTCTCCGACAGGATGTGATTCCCTGGTAAGCCTTAAGTCCCGGTCGCCCTGCGCGACGCGATCAACATCAAAGATGATTTTAGCACTATTAGTTTCACCTAGCTTTTTGGTTTCCAGCTCCCATAAATCGCCAAACCAACATGCGGCCGTCTTCATGCCCAATCCGTAGCGAGACCTTCCCGAAGTATCATCAGGAGGCATTCCAATTTTCATTGCACGTTCCAATTCTGCTTCACTCATCCCGATCGAATTGTCGAAAATGATTAGCCGATCCTCCTCTCGTATGTATTTTATAACTATCGAGAGCCGAAAATTGCCCGGAGCCACAGACAAATCAAGCACAGAACGGTTGTCCAAATAAGCTTGTGTCGAATTATCGACGAATTCAGCCAATGCGTGCCAGTGAGTATAAGACAGCCGCTTATATGATCGAACGATTTCATTATCTAGTAATGCTTCCATAATTTTAGCAATCCATTATTGAGTAGCGCCCTGACTGATCATACTTAAGCAGGTAGTCATTTCCGAAGTGAAGCGGGCATATCTTCCCAAGGCATTTCATATAGAATCTATCTACGACAATGTCGATGCCCCACTTACTAGTTCGTCCCTTGTAACTCACAAGAAGTTCTTGCCCATCGGCAAGCGGTGCGGATAAGTTAGCTGCACTAATCAGTTCTAAAGTGTTTCTTGCGAGCGAGTGAAATTTTAAATGGACGGTGCTCACGAAAATTGAGGGGTAATCCCCTCCAATCTTATATGCCTCAGATCGAGCCGCGTTCTTGAATACCTGAAGGTCACAAAGGCAAACACCTGCATTGTCTAGCGCAGTCCTCCAATCCTCTGTCGGAGCATCTACAATAACAAGAATCTGAGGTTCAGCATCAGTAATTAGCTTTGTCAAACTTTCTTCATCTAGATGAACGTCCGGAATCTCTTCGGAGAATACTCTTTTTACGTATTTGCTAATCGACACTGGATTGTAATCACCAGTCCGGAACACATTAACCTGTTCGAGAACATGTTCAACAGTGTGTCCTGTGAGTTCAACCTCTACCACCCACCACGCCGAGTAATCTTTAGCAATTAGGGCCAGATCAGGCTTTTTAGTCAATCCAAAAGAATCAACACCTAGCTTAAATCTTATAGTATGGTACTCACTAAAAATGTTCTCGGCATATTGCTTAATTTTATCTTCATATTCCCCTTCGCTGTAGGTTGAAACAACCGACAGCTCCTCGTACCAAGGTCCTGCTTCATCCGAAGTGACGAGTATTCTAGACATAGGGCGTTGAGTTCCGATGGGAAACTTTGTCAAAACGGCCGACAGAACCTGCTAGGTAAAGTTCATTACACTCCACCGATAGCCATTTCCTTCCGAGCTTCTCTGCCGCGTAACCGGTCGAATTGCTGCCAGAAAAAGGATCTAAAACTAGATCGGATTCGTTCGTGAGAAATTTGATAAAAAATTCCGGAATGTCGAGTGGCATCCGTGCTGGATGGATTTCAATTCCATTATCCTTACAATACCGGGTATACCGGTCGTTAGAGGAGGTATTTGAAGCGATTAGCACATTGGATGGGATTGAGCCGTGGTTGTCAGACAAAAATGATCGTTCTCCAATATTATGTTGAGAGGGACGCCGCCCGTGATTATATTTCCCGGAAGCCAGCAGTTTCTTCATCGATTTGCTATAATCATCAAGCACATTTCTATTATTAGCTTTCGGGTGTGCGCTTCGCGACATCCACCAAATGTTCGTAAATGAATCTTTTACCCTTACCCGTTCTACATTCACCCATTGGGCCGGACTGGGTAGCTTGGCTGGGTTGAACCAAACGAATTGTTGGCATAGCTTAAATCCCCCGGCCTTTTTGAGCGCTAGTAGAGATTCAATGGGCAAAGTTGACATTTCGGGCTCGCCACTTGTCCACGCATTGCCAATTTCAACTACCAGTGAACCGTCTTCTGAAAGGAGGTCAGCAAGTAAAGGGGCAAGGCTAGCAATCCAATCCAGATACTCTTTGCCTGTATAGTTGCCGTATTTTTTCTTTCGGTTTAATGCAAACGGCGGGGATGTGAAAATCAAGTTTATACTACCCTTGAGGGAAGCATACTTTTTTAAACTACCAAGTTCTTGAAAGTGACCATGAAGGGCCTTTCCGTATGTAGTCTTATAGGCAACCTTCATGAGAATGTGAAAATTTAATTATCAAACGATTCGATTTAACGAGACCGCGTGACCCGAAAATTAGGGGCCACGCGTTACACATTTTTAGGTGCTTCGGCTCGCCTATTGACACGCCTCGCACGTCCCTCCATTCACCATCGCTTCGATGGAGCACACATTTTTTTCCTCGGCGGTGTAAATTTTGGCTCCTGCGGCGGTGGCGGCGGTTTGGGTGGCCATGACGCCTCGTTGTTCCTTTTTGACGTCGATGGTGGATTTCTCGAT
>JACMKU010000161.1 GCA_014379965.1 Chitinophagaceae bacterium | reverse complement strand
TTTGACAATAGTTATTAATGATGACCCGGCCCAACCGAACTGGGTGGCTACGACGTCAGTGCCACCAGTCACGTTTTGTGACTCGACCTGTATAGTTCGTGCTTTATCATCATAAAAGTTAACCGAATACAAATACGTTGAAGATGTTCCCAATACCTTAGAACGGCTCCCAGTTATCAGACCTTTAGATTGATTTACCTGGTTTAGAACTTGGGGGAAGGGCCAAGCCGAATTGGAAGCAGCTAACAAATAACTGTCATAAGAACTATTTCTTGTATCACTTAGCGGATTACTGTACGTTGAGCGCCAAGTATAATCGTCGTAAAAAGTGGTTGTGAGTTCCTCATTAGTATAGCTTGACGGGGTTGGGTATGCAGAACTGATCTTTGCTTGTCCCCAATGGTAAACCGGATTATTATAGTTTGTGTTATCTGTAATTAGTCCGGTTGAATTTGTCCGGTTCAAATCATCGTATAGAATATAAGACCATTTATGTGCGGCCCGCAATAAGGAATCTTGCTTCATTACAAGTCGATCCCTTCGATCATAGACAAGATAGGTAATTCCCATACCCGGAGTCTTCTTCATGATCAGCCTGTTTCTCTCGTCGTATTCATACCGAAAGCAAAGCTCCGAAAGTATGGTCGATGTAAGAGACCATCCGGAAATTGCGAGCGTTTCCACCGCTTTGGGTTGAATCACACAGCGAAGATTACTTGATGCATCATAAATATAATAGGTACAAAGCCAACCTGTATGGCCTAAACCAACACCAGTGTCTGCGGCGGCCGTCAACTGAACCTTTTTTAGCACCACCAAGCCCTCCTTGTCTTTGAATTCAACTACCTGTTTGCTATTCTCATCTATAGTCACCGTTTTAAATAATTGCCCGGTAGCATAGATAGAGGACGATCCATATGTTCCAAGGCTATTACTGATGTTTGTAACATTCCACACCCTAACGCTATCATTAACACTATTCAGCCAATATTTTATCTTAATTGACCGGCGGTTACTATCTAATGTTTGTGACTCAGTTCCAGACCAGCTATTTCCAGGAGCAAAGATTTCTTGTGGTCTACTAAGAGGCGATGGTTCATAAACGGTCTTCCCGTAGAAATAGGCTTCATTGGAAAAAATCCCCTTATTGAAACTGGAATCCTGCTGAAAAGGATTATACTTAAACAGACCATCGCTGATTGAGGCATTGCCACCAGTAGAGTTAGCTCCAAAGGGAAGATACTTATAAGATTCGCGCCCAAAGTCATCATACAGGGACGCGTTTACCATATCGACTGACTCCGCATTACTTATCATTGACCCTTTTCTAACCACACTTTCCACAATTCGACCCCACCCATCTAAATACTGGGTTGTTATCTTAGCTACCGTAGGGTAGGTATTGTCATTCAGTACACTGGTTGCTGAATCTGGTTTTACAGGATTCCATGTCCGCACAAAATTCATTCTGGTATCACTTGAGTATGGGGCAGGACTTAATTGTTGCCCAACTGCAACAAGAAAGACGTGCAATACAACCAACAAAATAGATAGAGGTCTTACGTATTTTTGTGTGGATTTCATACCTTCTTATTAGATTTAACCTAGGTTAAAAGTTGCTTATTAAATTTGTTTTCTTTTGACGGTAAATGGAAAACTTCTCTTCACCTAGTATTGGCAGGTAAAGCGAATCCCTCATGTTTTCCAGTCTCTGTAAATGGTAACGAATCAATGAATCCGAACCCGAATACTCTTGCCAAATCATCGACTTATCCCTTCCTAGTTGCCAATTAATAAAATAGATTTGCCCGTGCGTGGACTCTGAAAGACTAAGTGTGTCCTTCATCTTATTGGACACCTTGATGGCAATTGCTTCCCAAGGTTTAACTTGACCACTTGCCAAGATAAAACTGGCTACAAACACGAACAAAAGGAGTACACGTTTCATATTAAAATAGTTTTTCTAATTACATTTTTATAAACACGGATCATCGTTCTCCTCCATTATCGAAATTGAATAGAAACCATCACTAAATTCATAATGATAAATACAGTCATACTTTCCTGAACCGGAATTGTAAACAGATGAGGTGTAAACCTTGAGGCCAATTTCACAGACACCATTAATACAATGCTTTCTGGGAGCAGCACAGTTAGGACACGACAGAGAACATGGTCCATCTATGTCAGCTACCTGTTGCCCCAATAGGCCCATCTCAAGCGCAGCCAGGTCATCCGCATCCGTCTGTGAAATAATCGACGAGTATCGTCCAGCCGGAATCTTATAATTGTACTCCCCTCCTTCATATCCACTATCACAGGTAGCTCGAACAAAAGAAGTGGCCAGTTCAAAATTGTAATAAATTCCAGAGCCTCCTGATTGCGTAACACTATATTTTATCTTCTTAATAATATTTTTGTCCATATCTCTTATGTGACACAGTCTTCCCAGGCCATCGTATTCATAATACGTGATTCGGTTGCTTTGATCACTCATGCTAATCATTCCACGCAACGGATCAAAAGAATGAGTCACCATGCTTGCGTGTAGGGGATAAAGTCTCAAATCATCCAAAGTCGCAGTTCCCACAATTGAAACTGAAGTGACAGAGGTCAAGTTGTGTTGATAATACGTCCATCCATTTTTGGACATCCCCACATTTCCACTTCCTCCATTTACTGAAAGAGATCCGGTTTTTATCCAGTAAGAAACGATATAGTCCTTTGTAGGCAGACTTGATTTTGTGATGCTATTACCGGTGCCAAGCGTATATCCTTGTTTGCCAGAAAGAGCATTGGCTGTCGAGTAAGTGCCACCATTGAGGATCCAATCACCGGTGGAGGACGTTTCAAACCCCGTAAAGGCAACCTCACTCGAAGCAGCATTGCTAGCCTTGGCCACAGGAAGACGGCCGTTGTAGTCCCATATAAAAGTATTCTTCATACCATCACTCTCAAACTCCCGGACATTTCCAAATGCATCGCACTGGATAATCTGACGGCGGGTCTCCGGTGTAGTTCCCCGGATCCCCGTCTGCGTAAGCTCGGGACCGATGAATCCCGTCCATTGCTTATACCCGGTTATTGTCTTTGTAAGTGAATTAGCAGAGGCATCAAATGTTTCTTCCAAAATACTAGGTCCCCAAAAGTGTTCAGTGACCATAGCTTGATAGACACCATTGGGGTCAAGGCTCGCGGCCACCATTTCTGCAGGATACTTAATGAGGGTAACATTCGAATCTACACTATTAAGTCGCACAATCCTCGTCGGTTGCAAATGGTTCGAGTTAGCATAATAATATCGTGATTCCTCAACAACCGAATCGTTACCTGCATAGGTAATACTCTGTTCCCTTGCCTTAGATATGCTATTCTCTGCATAAGAATACATTGTATAAAATCCCGTCGTCGATTGAACACAGGTAAAATTACCTTCGGTCCAGGCATTAACCAATAAAAGCTGCGGCCTTTGTACTGCGAGCAAAGGGGTCAAATGTGAATTGTCTATTGTATGCGCATAAAAACTCTTATCTTTTTTGGCAATTGTGTACGAATTGGTGGAAGGAACATGTCTATATTGATTGACCTCAACGGGAAAAGCCTTGTAACCATTGTAAATAGCAGCAAAATCATACTGGTAGGTTGTCAAAAGGTCATTTGTTGACCCTTTTATTTTAACGACAACGCTGTCGTATAAATATCCCATCGGCTCCACTCCCAGTGGTATGTTATAATTATTGGGTTCGTCAGACGAAAAATATTTTCGAGTATAAGTTGACGTTCGAATCTCAGGCAGCATATTGTAAGGGAACAGCAACGATTGCCCGTGATAACCAAAATAGCTGTAAGCTGTTCGATTCAACTTACGATCCAACGCGTTATATTCCCTAACCTCTCGCACTCGCAATCCTGGGCCGTACATCGAATCATTTATCTTATTTGGCTCATACACAAACTCACTATATCCACCCGTGGCATATGTGACACTTCGTAGGGTACCCAAAACGATAGCTTGCGAATTAATATTTCGATCGGCATTATCAAATAGGTTGGTCCAAGATGGATCGTTAGAGACTATAAGATACTCGTTTGGCTTATTGTTAAAATACCCGAACATATCCTTTGACCGCGCCCCAATTCCCGGAAGGTTCACACTACTATTCTCATAATATTGAAACTTCGTTTCCTCAAACTGGCCCGTATTTAGATCTACATGTTTTATGCTCTTAAGCCTCAATTGTTCGCAACCAGGAAAACGGGAATATGATAGGTATACTTTCTTCTTAATTGAGCTATCAACCAATGACTTTACAATGATAGAATCAAGCCGCCGTTTCCAAACAGTAGCAGAATCGTCATTAGAATAATAAAAATCGACTTGGGTGTCTCGGCTTTTTATCTGTTTAACTAATGAATTGTCGAAATGGCGAGAGCTTACCATGTTAAACAGCGCAGTGGGGTAGTCATCACCGCACGACTGGCAACCTGGTTCAACTGGAACACAAGATTCAAAGCCATCGTTCAAATCCCAGATGTCCGCGCCAATCTCGTCATACTCAATAGTATATTTTTGATAGTCTATTTGAACACTGTCGATGGCCTGATATTTAATTTTAGTAAGTTTCCATGCAGATGTACCCCCAGTGAGAGCTGTATTGGAAGGGTTGTTTGAAGGAAAGCTGCTTGATAAAGACACATCTGTCGAATCAAAATAATAACTAAATCCAAAAATATCACGAGCCTTGAACTTCGATGTGCTATAGGGATAGTTATATTCAAGATTAATAGGATTCTTCTCAACATGCCGGATCGTTTTGGTGCTGTCAAAAAAGAAGCTTCCGCCAAATCCGAGGAAACTATACGAGTAATCATCCTGGGTGAAATCGTAGTCAGTGAGCATATAGTCATTTGCTGACTTGCTTCCATTTTCGGTCACGTTCACAAAATGGTTGGTATAATTATTCAACAACCAGCCTCCCTCATCTGCCTTACCTCTAATAGAGCGGGTTATTGCACCACCTGCATTCAACCCCCATCCAAGGCCAACAGAAGACGACAGTTGGCCGACTCTAATACCCGATCCATGATAACTGATCGAGATGGGCACACTGATTTTACCCGTATTAAGCTCAAATAGGGAGATCGATATGCTTGGGACACCAGTGCTATAATCGACGGGAACCCTTACCTCTTTTTGAAGGTGAGCGACCTCTGGTGTAGGAGGAACGATTTTGTCAAAATCTACGATCTGTGAAAATGTAATAAAAGAACCTAGCATAAAGAAAAGCAAACTGGAAATTTTTCTCATAAGTACTAACTTATACGATCAAAAAATTATTTGATATTGTACCCGACGCGGAAAATAAAAGCTTGGGTTTTGGGAATTTGCTTATAGCTCATTATATCCCACAATAATTGAAGCTTTGTTTTTTTGAACATTTTGGCTTTGGAGGATGTAATCTTACTTAAGCCAATCAATCCACTTTTTTGCCATGCGTTTAGATCTTGCAGTTGACTGAAATCACGGAATACCTTTTTGTAATTTTGTTCATATCCTCCCGTCACCCAGAAATTGCCTTTGATCTTCCAGTCGATAAAGGTTCTTAGGCCCATTCCTTGGCCGCTGAGTCGAATATTTTTCCAGCCCGTACCCAAGCCTAACTTAAAGCTGGTTCCTATACCTAACACTGACCTATCATTGAGCTTGTACCCGAGGGATACACCAAGGTCGCTAGTCACCGGAAAGAAGCTTGTAGCCTTAAATGTTTGCACATTGGCTCCGTATTCCAACCTGTTAAGAAAGGATTTAGTCTTTTGATTGTTCGGCTTAAATCCCTGGGCACCTTCGGACTCACTGCCATCACCTACGGATTTGCTGATTTTATTCTTCAGATCGCTGATTTTGGTTTGGGCATCTTGTATATTTTGTCGGAAGCGAGCTTGCGCATTTGAACCACTGGCACCTAGTTGTTGTTGAAGTATACCATTCACTTGGGCTCTGGTTTGCAGTCCAGCTAGATTGAACTGCGTTGCCGGATCGTTTGGGTCACCAGGCAATCGGAATAACGATTTTAGAAGGCTGTATTTTCGCATGAAGTCTTTGAAGACCTTGGTTTTGCATAATATCTCAATGGCCTTTTTTTCAGCTTTCTTTTTATCTTTCAATAAGATTTTATACTCATTTACCTGTTGGCTGAAATAATACACTTGCTTATTGACCCTCGTCAGTTCTTTTGCAAATCCGAGTTTGCCCAGTTGTTCTTTTAGGAACTGCCTTCGTTCTTTTAAAAATTTCTTAATTTCTTCCGCCTTTCGGAATTGTGTCTCCAGTGCTCCAAGATTTGCCAAAGCACTCTGAAATTTCTCCTGCCCTTCTTTCATTTTGGAAAGTGGTTGCGGATTCTGATATAAGAATTTGACGGAAGTAACTAACGTATCTAACGAAGGGATATACTGCTGACTCAGTTGACCGCCTTCCAGGCGCTTTTGTAGATCGTGGTACTTCTCCTCTGCATTGTCGAATATATCCTTTGCCCTCAGAGAGTCGGTTTTTTCCAACTTGCGCCTCATCTTTGCCTCTAATTTCTTTAGCTGCGTCAAAGACTTATCAGATGTTATTGTCAGCTTTTGGCTTATCTGCGATGATTTGGAGGAAACTTGGGAGAGATACTGGTCGGGAATTCCCACGGTGTTCGTTGAATCCTGAGACCAACAACCAAAATAGATAGCAAGTAGAAAGGTGAGGCAGATTTGGTGGCGAATCATGAGTGGGGTGGCTAATTCCTCAAAGCTGGTTTTTTCTTTGATGCGATTCAAGCGTTCTTTCACCCAAATCTGACGGGTTTTTTCACCCTTTTTGCCGTTTTTTGACGCTTAAGATCTGTCGCTTTTTCTTTAGGGAAGCTAATTACACATCCCGACCGTGTCGCTCCCATATCTTCTCCAACGTTTCTACCAAAAGTTCATACAGGAAAATGAAATTAGATCGCTCTCGTGCGTCAGGCCCCTCTGCAACTATAGCAACTTTGAGCCATTTCCAAAGCTCTTCCTTTATCCCTGGGAGATCTGAGTAGTCGAAGAGTCGAGCAAACTTCTGATTTCCGGTTACTGACTTTTTCATATACCAAAGCTATTCTCCGCGCTTTCGAAAGCAATAGATTATTCTTTTGATATCAGGAACATTATCCTGGAATTCAGGAGGCGTAGAGTATATAGCTATATTGACATAAGCTGGCAACATTTGCTCCGATGCATCACCAATCGTAAATGCAGATTCAGTATCTTAAAACAAAAATTTAGATATGGATGAGAATTTCCAGGCATTTATCGCCATAGTCAATGCCGCGCTTGCGCTTGGAACATTAGTTTTGGCAATTGTTGTACGATTTCAAGGAAACAAAATAAGAGAGCTTGCAGAAATCATAAATGAGCTACAAAAACAAACTGTCGTTATGCATGGATCCCTTTTGGAATTCCAGCAGCAGACAACTACAATGAATAAAACGTTTTTGATGGAGCGGGTTTCTAGCATTCCAGACCGATTACCATTCTTTAGGGTAACAAAGTACAATGATAGATATCTCGACTTGGTTATTACAATGAGTAATATTGGTCAGGAAGCTACCGATATGACCTTGCGATCAAAATCTGAGTCAATAGCGGTGCAATTTCCAACAGGGGCCATTCAACGAGGTGGAAACGTCAGTTTTACAATTTCATTCTCAGGAACTGAAAAAGACAATTATAGCTTTTCATTTTCATTTAGAGGAGTTAACGGAATCGAAAGCTACCAAACATTCCACAAGGAGAGTGGAAGAAATTACAAGCTTGACCCGCCATTTGATGATCTTTTGTTCGATAATATTAAATGAAATTAGAAGTATTCCCCGGCCCTATCAATAAACGATGACCGACAGGCATGTGAATCCACAGAACGGCCAAGGCGAGCGATTTGAATTTCCTACTCTCAATGCTGCCAACAATAATTGCCAGACCTAACAGTACGCCTACACCTGCTCCCCTTCTTCGTTGTCCCCATACATTGACCAGAGCTATTACTGTATGAATTGCTAGGGCTTCGATACCCGCTGGAATTTGAGGGCAGGACCGATTGCCTTTTCTTTTTTGCCGACTTTACAGTGGTAGGCTTTACTTTATCGACTTGTAGAAAGGACACCACTTGCTTTAGTGAATCAACTTCCTGCTGAAGACGAATTCGTTGTGATTCCTCATAGGAACAACTTTTAGTGGAATGAGTGCAGGAAAAGAATGATAGTGTAAAAACGAATAGAATGCCTCGAAATAGAGAAGAATAGTTCATGGTGATAAGGTTTTGTTTGTCCCAATGTAGGAATTTATTCGCTAAGCCTTACCCTGCTTAAGTTTTATGGCCGTTTAGGCTTTCTATGCCAGCCTATTTCCCATAGGATGAGTATCAAATCAATCCAGGTCAGATAATTTCATTGTCTTCTATTTACTGATAATGATCAATTGCCAGGATTCAATATTTGATTTCTGAAGTATGACTTTTTCGATGTAGGTAGACTTCTCTATCTCTATCTCCCTACCCGATTTGATTGCTGTTAAGATCCGTGACTCAACAGGCAGATTCAGGGCAGCATATGTTTTCTTGGCAACATTTGCTAAGGTATTGAGTGCCGACTTCCTCTGCTGGTTGTTAATATTCAAAACCAGTTGTACCTCCCTTATATAGTTAATATTGTCGCTCAGGAGATAATAAGCGAGATTGTTTGGCGGCAGTTCGTCTCCTAACTGATAATAGTTCGTGATGCTCATATATCCCCCTATTTGATCATCGCGCCATTCCTTTAGTTCTCCAATACCGACGTTTGATAACTTCGATCTTATACCATCAATGTCGTTGAACAAAGGTAGGCTCGATTTCGATGTGTCCGCATTTGGCGACAATTTTGAAGATTCTACAGTATCTCTTTTGTTCTCGCCTGCAAACTTGTCATCCGTAGTTACAGAATTGCAGGAAAATAAGACGACAAAGGCCATAAGAAAAGAGCCTGCAATAAGGTGCCCTTTACATTCACAATATTTCATGTTATTTTTTTTGTATGAAACAAATCAGCACTGGTTGTATAAACAGAACAATGATGGAGCTATTTCAGAGTAAAATTATGATATGTTTGTATTTCTGTATGATGTTGGATTTGGGTATCGAGACCCTTTTTTAGCTCCTCAATTCGCAGTTTGGATTTTGACTTTTTTATAGCTTCATAATTATCGGTTGTCAAAACAGTATTCCTTACTTTGTCCAATAGGCCAATACATTGATGCAAGCTCAGACCTTGCATGTATATAAGGTCAAAAGAGTTTTGTTCATTTCCATATTTAGTCAAATCGAAAATCAATCCGGAATTTATTTTTTGGAGTAATTCAAATTTCTCCAATAATAATTGTCTCGATTCTTTTAATTCATCGACAAACGCTTTTTTGAAAGTCATCCATGTTAAAATTGTACCGACAACAGTACAAATAAGTAATATAATTTCCTTCATTTTAATGACTTGTAAAACTGAAAATACAAAAATGGAAAGAATTATTAGATAATAGACACCTATGAGTTGTCTTTGAGCTGCCGCCAGGTGTTAATTGTTAAGTGTATACAATCTGTCCCATTTGGGTTACTAGTACTTTGCTATATTGTATCAAATTTAGGTCATGACTACACAGGAAATGGTTCAAGAGATAGTCAAATATTTCGAAAACTCGTCCTTATTTCGCCCGCATTTGACTCCTCAAGGCTTCAGTACTCCCACACAATTAGAGGGGGCTTTAAAAATCGACATTTCTAACGGCATACCAACAAGCCTTGATGACTCCAAAACATATGAGTTAGAAAGTGTCGAACAAGCATATGAGATCATTTCCGGAGTGTATGCAACACCAAAGGGCGAGATTCAACCTGAAGTAGATTCTTTTCTTCAAGAAAACGGGGTCGATTCCGCAAAGCCGCTCTACCTTACAGCGTTCCTGGTAGAATTAACAAATCAGGATGAGCAAAAGAGGCGAATGTTATAGCGAGCTACTATGAGGCGAAACATTCGAATATCTGACACATGAATTGTGCGGTAATTATTCTGAAGGAAGACTGGTATCAGTCTGAGTAAAAGATATACTTGTGTTCGTTGTCGTGCAAGATTTTTCCATCATTTTCTTAGCCTCAATCGCAGCCTGAAGACATAGGACAATCTCCATACTTTTTCTAGATTCATTTGAAATTCCTTCGTTTTTCAGTAAGTTCATATGCATGGCTGTATGATTTGAAAGCATGTCCATAAGTGTTGGCATGTCTAGCGATATCAATTCTTCTATGGTTGGGGTGGTGAGAAACATTGTCGTTTCACCACAAAAGTTATGCTAATTGAATTTCAAGGTGCTATAACTAAAGTTAAAGGTCGGCGTGGAATAAATTCTACAGAACTCCTCGACTTCGTGACAGTTCCCTTATCCATTAAATGTCTAGAGTAATGCAAAAAGAGCCGAGGAGATCTCCTCGGCTCTTGATCGCTACCAACACATTCGTTCACTTTATAAGAAATTCACGGTTCTCTAGCCTCACACCTAAGGAAGCCTGAGGCGGTGTTCCCATCTCTCGAATTATTGCATCTGCCTCCTGGTACAGTCTATTCATGATCACAATTGTATCAGAACCTGAGGAGCAATCGACAAAGTGATTTTGGATAACTATATCGTAGGCCGCATCTTTTATTGACTGTAGTGTACTTAAGGCTTCCTCCTTGTTAATTCCGAGGGGAAGTGCCAGTGTGAATCCAGTTTTAGCCATATTGTAAGATTTTGAGGTAATACCGTACTAAGCGGCTTTGGGTTTGAGAACAGAGGTGGCAGCCTGATACTTAAACAAAGGACAACGTTTATCGAGCACATAGCATGCTGCAATTGCCCATTCCAGAACGTACCTTTCTTCCCTACCTTCTGAAGTTATTAAATTCAAAAGATCATCAGTAGGAAGTTCCTCGCATGCGCCGAGGGCCGAATCCAATTCGGTTACATCTAATTTTCTCGGTAGCAAGCCTTGACGTTTAAGCCCATAGTTTAATGTATGGGCTACAATCTTTGGAACTGTTTGTTCTAAGGAACCAACTACAAATAAATCAAGAAGGTGGTTCTTTTTGAGATCCGGACGGTCAATCAATGGTGTACTTGTCATAATGATGGTTTTTATATTTTTAATAAATAATTACGGTGCTTGCTCCCCGAAACTGATTTGGTTCCTGGAGGGAGGGGGCGAACGATAATGGTGAAAATGGTCACGGTGATTTTTGGTTTGATCCGCTGCTAATGTCTAAAATTAAGTTGAGATCACCAAATAAAATATTATATAATATGTTGACATTCAATTAGTAATAATATTATTACTAATACTATTACTATATTATTACTAATATTATTACGAATGGCTTTTGAAATTTCCATGATCAAAGCCCAAAAAGCTTCTCCCAATTTTCTGTCCTTTCCCGTTTTGCCGAGCTAATCTAGATTTGATCTAAGGTCGATATGGCTATAACCTCGATAGAAGAATTTCCTGTCCTTTCAGATCGAAACGG
The DNA here is from genome assembly GCA_014379965.1 of Chitinophagaceae bacterium. Classification (GTDB taxonomy): domain Bacteria; phylum Bacteroidota; class Bacteroidia; order Chitinophagales; family Chitinophagaceae; genus VBAT01. The sequence goes on along the minus strand of JACMKU010000161.1, from coordinate 66,861 downwards.
TGGGGCTTAATTTGCGAATGAGTATTTATTGTTCACCAGAAACAGCTTGGGCTGCCCCAATAGTTATGTCATCAAATTCTATCATAAAAATCGTACACGTATGAAGACAGAAAGTTCATTTAAAGTAGGCCTAACTGGCATCGAAGATTCAGAGAATCCCAAACCTTGGTTAAGGATAACCTATGTTGTTCTTTACTATGGTACATGCATAGGTCTGGTATTCATCTTAAAAGTTATTGCCATTCCCGCATTCGGCATTCCATACCTAGCAAGGTTCTTCACAAAGTCCGTTCCTTCAAGATCGCCATAGTGAGGGTATTCATCGTTGTATTTTGTATGAATAGTACGATAGATACTGAGCGAATATTTAGGAAGTCGCGTATATTCGGATATGCAACGATTCGAAGTTCGACGAGTTTGGGGGTTACCTTCCGTTGGGAAGTGCTCGACTAGATAATCTTTTGGCAAAGTACTAGGAAAATGAAGAACGTGGTTTTTCGGATTGTAAACATTTTTGCGTTGGCGATAATCGTCATTTGCCTTCTGTTTTTCTCAGATGACCCTGATAATAAAATCAGAAATTCTCCTCCCGAAAAGGGTCGATTTTATCTGTCAATTTATTCTTTTGCGCTGTCAACTGGTAGTTTCAATTCCTTGTTAGTAAGACTTATTGAAGAAAACATGGACTTGATATCGATTGGAACGGCTATAACATACGTCGAAAACCAAAAGCTTTGCCACTATCTTCCATAATTGAGAAAAAATGTAATTTGCTTGACAAATTCCCAGCAGACACGTCCTGGAAAGTTTTTATACGAAAGGACTATCCAAGAGTGTGGAAGGCAAAGGAGCCCCTGCTCAACTATAGCATGTGTTATCGAATAGCGGTTTTAAGAGACAATTGTTTGAGGGTAACAATAAATTGAGACACAAAATTTTTTAAAAATTTATTCTAAGTCTTCTGGCCCTTTCTCTAAAAGCTGCCTCACCGCCTTCCAAAATTTCACAAATACTGTTTCGAATCTCTGGATTCTCTATGCCTCCACTGGCATACGCAATCGGCGGCAGTTTATTTGGCAAGTGTTCCTTACACGTCGCAACAATTACCTGATCAGCGTCAGTATTAATCACAAGGTTTGCATTGTGTGTAATAATAATTATTTGGCGTCGATGCTTTGCTGTTCTAAAAATGGGCACTAACTCATCGAATATCGACTTTGGATCTAGATTCTCTTCCGGCTGATCAATAATTAGCGGGCGGTCATCCTCTTTGTCAATTGCCAGATAGAGCATTAACAATACAATTCCACGCGTACCTGGTGAAAGCTGTTTGATATCAAGATGATCATACTCAATTCCATATGTAACTTGGATATGATTTGCACTATAAAGCCAATCCCCGAGTTTCTTGATCCAAGCCCTATAAGCAACTCTATCAGTTTTCAACACTGGAGCGTGTTGAAAAAAGACTTCGTTATACTTCGACCGAAATAACTCCATACTTTGTGCCACTTCTTCAGCTGATCCCGACTCCCAATTCTTTTTAAGATATTCTGCCGCAGCTTGCGCCAGCGTACCTTTTCCTTTCAATGGTCCAGCCTTTCTTAAATCCAAGAGCTCTTCACCTTCCGTAGCCCAAGCCTCAACATCTACCATGCGATGAACATAAAATACCAGTTTGGACAAGGTGCCTGTTTGGGATTTCAAATTCTCCATTAAAGGCTCATATAGACCTTTAAGTTCCCTCTCTTCCTCTACAATCGATTGAAAGACCTCCCGATGCGCACTTTTTCTTTGATCGATTAGAGCAATGATCCGTTCAATTGCGCCGTCTGCTAGACCTATATCCTCTTGAAGTTTTGAAGCAGCGGTTTCATTTTTAGTAATGCGATCACTTATCATGGAATATTTCTTCGTATTTTCTTTGTCTATACCAATAAGCAACTGCAATCGTTTAAGCTCGGAAAATAGAACATTATAGGAGTAGGTTTCAATATCTTGGTCATTGTCCAAATAGGATTCTGAATTATCCATCATGGGAATGGGGGTCGTTCCTTGAACCGATTCAATATTAGTCACCGCTTCGGCGATTGAATCAATGAGAAGTTCTTCAACCCCTCCAGCAAATCCCAGGTCGAAATTGCGCCATTGGAGATCCGTTAACCCGGCATTTCGATGATCTTGCTTAATCTTTTGTGTCTGATTTGGAAGTCCTGTATTTAATAAGCTACTAATTGTCGACTGGAGAGCTAACAACGCCAAATGGCGTTTCCTAGCTGCGTCCAAAGTAAGTCGAACTTTATCTACCGCGCTTGAAACAAGCGAAAGTTCACTTTCTCGCTTCTCCTTTCCCTTTCCAACCAATGCCTGCCTCACCTTAATGTCATTCTCTATAGCGCTCTTTTTTTCAGAAAAAGCTTTTCTCAACTGTGGTAGACTATCCTTTCTCTCATACTCCTCCATGATATCAGAAGATATATTTCGCAAAACCTCCTCATTTCGTTGCCTGCTGCTCTTAGAATTGGCACTCCTTATCTCAAGTAATTCATCAAAATTGCTGGCCCCGAGCCTATCTTCAATTCTGTGTGCCTGAAATATGACTCTTTCAATTTCCTCCATCAATTTATCAGTTAACCCTTCAGCCGAACATAAGTCTTCAACAAATTGTTGAGAAAGATACTGCACGCGTGGGCTGTCCAAAATATCTTCCATAGTGACAGATCGTAGCCAATTGTATGTAGACTCGCCGTTCGTCCAAGTAAGTGTTGCTTTCTCATCCTCGATCAAATTACTCGCCCTTTTTATAAATGAACCGGAAGTGAGCTGCGGTGAAAGGGCATAGCCGGCGGCGGCGATAAAATCAGCAAGCGCAGTTTTACCTGATCCCCTGGCACCGATTATTGCTATCAATCCAGAATTCAACTTAAGTGTCGAAGTCTGTAGCCACGATGCATTATCAAGATTCAGTTCTTGAATTATTTTGGAAGTTGATCCTGAGTCCGGACATATCGGTCCAATTATCACTCTTTCTTCAGGTTCTATGCAAGCTTGTTTAAGGGACTCGAAAACCAAATCGCCCTTTACCCAAGTGTATCTCTCCAATGCCGGTTTTCCCACCTCATTGTTTCCATGGGCATCAGAACCGTGTAGGCATGGCTTAGTCCCTCCCCATTTTTCATTAAGGTCACTCATGCTGGCAATACCCTTTCCCAACCAAAATTCTCTTTGCTTTGGTTGAGACGAAAATATGATATTCGCATGCCGCTCAATTTCAGTCCTAGTAGCATTAAACGAGGCGTCCTTTTTCAATCCCGATGTACCATCAGTCGTATTGCCAGATACCCCGAGCAATATGTTCTTTTGCGCCCAGCTGCTGCCAACAATCTCCTTAAACAATTGGGTATAACTCACTTTAAACTGGATCGTGCCGGTTGCCAATGCCGCCCTATCATCTTTGAGCGCTTTGTCACACTTATAACCAAGTTTGATTAAATCCTCTCGACTACAGCGATACTTTTCCTTGTTATAGATAAATTCAAGATTGCTTAAAAATCTCTTTGTTTCATCGATATGATTGTGATCATCTGGTGAAACTAGAATATGTCCATTGATCGGTTTACCGCTTGCAGTTTCTACTCCGAAACGCAACTCAATATTGGGGAAAATAAGCGCAACATTTGGCAGCCTTCCATTCAATTTCTCTTCAATTACTCTCTCATACATATCAATACTGTAGTAATCGGTAATTCCTAAGACTTTAATTAAGGGATCAGATTCCTCAATTCTTGTTAGGAAATCGTTTAATGCATTCTCGCCTTTATACTGATCATTTAAAATTGTTCCCGGACAGTGAAGATGAGGATCCCACCGATGCCAAATTGAGCCTCTGGTATCGTATTGGGGCTTCAATTTTTCCTTCTTAGTTTCTTTTTCATTCGATCTTGACATGCGCTAACATTTAAAATTGTGATATCGTGATGTCGAAAACAGGTTAATAAGTCGAATCGCCGTCATCACAATGGACGTATTGCCAATACGATTTGATATCAAAACGGTGTAAATCGCAATTATCAAAATTGAGAACTGTAGTCACTTTAGCGGTTTAAGAATAAAGTTAGCGTAATCTTTTGCAATCACTTTCAGGAAATAACAAGACCTATAAATTTGGTTTATATTCATGACTAAAACTAAAATTGATGGCACAAAACTCAAACAGTCCGTTTATCCCTAAGTGGAAGAAGTTTTTGTTGTCATTACGACGACTAATTAAAGGAATTGTGTCCAAGACAGATCGTTGGGCAATCCTTATTTCCTTGGCCGCGTTTTTCTATACTGTGATTTCGAATATGAACAACGAAAGAAGCACCAATGAGGCGATTACCGAAGCGAAGAAGCTGGCAGATGCGAATGTTGAATCACTGAATGAACAAGTGAAGCAGTTTAAGCTTGCAAATAGGCCTTTCTTACAAGTCCAAGCTAATTTTCTTGATACAGCCGGGATCGACGGGTGGCCACGAAGAATTGAATACAAACTATTAAATCTTGGAAAATTCCCAGTAAAGCTTTTAACAAGATCTATTTCTTATACAACTCACCCTTTCGATACCTTGTATTTTCGACCAAGTCTTATTGGGGGGGCTGATAGTCTCCATTTGTATATAACGAATGAATCTGGGCTGTACAATACTCCAACCATTTTTAATTACTACCCGAGAATGCCCAAGGTGCATGAAAGTGTCAACAATTTATTCAAGTATAAACTTTTCCTCTACTTTTTGGGTTTTTGTGATTATGAAAACCTAATTGACGGGCAAGTATATAGGTATGAATTCATCATGAGAATTGACAAGGGCAATGTATTTTTCCTCCACAACGAAAGCAAAATTAAAAATTACCCTCAGAACGACACGGCATTTTACTTCACAACCCCATTCCTTAACCTTAAGCGTCAATAACTGGGAATGGTTTGCTCTCGAATCATAAATAAAATTCCTTTCCATTTATCACCACCCGAATTAATTCTCGTTGTTTTGCCACTTGCTTCAGGTAATTTGGATCAGGTGTGGAGAAAGATTGTGCTTCTTCGTTCCAAAGAAATCCTTCCGGTACTTCAAACATGGGGCACCTGCAATGCGGGTGCACAGGTGACACTGTGGGCTTCCATTCTGCCACGGAACGTCCAATATTGTCACCATTTCGTCTTAGCTCCGAAAGCTTGAATTTTCGCGGTTCACTTCCCATGCCATTTGTCATATAGACCCTAATGCAATGCTTACAAGCTCCTGGTGTCGTATGCTTATAAACCAGTGGATCGCCACCTGGGTTTCGTCGTTCTATTTCTGCTGCTTTGCCCCATTCGTATGCAGTTTGACTCGCTGTTTCAATGATCCGGTCGAAGTTCCGGCCCCAGTCCCCTGTCTTTTCGGCTACCTGATTGGCTATTTGCCTTACTGTTTTTCGCTTGTCCACGCCTTCCTTTAACTCGTCAGCGAGAAATTGTTGTTGGCCGTGGGTGGTTTTGTCCGTTATGATGTTATTAATGTCTGTGAAGATGTTACCGTTGAGGTTCTTCAGGCTCGAGAAGGTTTGCATCTTGATGCTGTTGAGGACTGCCTTGTGCCGTTCTGTGATGGGGAGGTACTTGCCTTCTCGTACATATAGCTTCAGTGCATCGTAGGAGATCTTGCTTGCCTCTACCTGGCCTAGTGCTTCAGCCAGCATACCAAAATGGAAAGAGGTCTGGATAGAGCTTAGTTCAGGCTTGTACAGGCCTTCGTAATCGATGCCATGGGTCTTTAGGAGTTGCTTGTCGTAGTCGGTGAGGAAGTCCGGTCCTAGTTCCTGGACTTGTAGGAGAAGTTGATTCGAGTCGATAACTTTTAATAACTCCTGAACTTGATGAGGTAATAGCTGCACTAAAAATTAATTTAACCCCTTGACCTGAGGTCAAGCAATAGTAAGCGATTGTAGCGATGATAATTTCCTACTATCAACAACATCAAACAATGTCGGTTAATTTAAAATTTGACTGGTATTCGAAGGAATACCCGCTAAAAAATAATTTGATCACTAAAAGTCTCATCAAGCCTGGTTTGTACTACGTAGTCTATCGTTAGGTTGTCCTGATCAAGGCCCAGTCCATTAATGTTAAAATTCTTTAAGGTATCGTCCCCAGCAAAAGTCTGGTTGAATTGCCTGATGATGACCGGGGCATTAAACATCGCCCTATTTGAGCCAGCCACCAATGTAGATTGTAAACCTGCATTTGGATTGTCAGGATTGTCATTCTTTCTTAGGTTACTCAGGATCTCTACGGCCTGCCTTATAGTATCATCATATCCAAGCACCTCAAGGTCATTTTCATCAGAATCAAATTGAATTCGTCTATTCAAATCCTTTCCGTAAATACTCTTATCGTTGATTACATCGACTACGCAATTTATCCGGAGATTCCTCACCCCCCTGTTAAACCTTAACTTCAAATCATTACCTCCCTCGGTGGTGTAGTCCTCCTCTTCCAAGACATTCTGAATGGCAATATCTGCCCAATCGTCATTTGGCTTGTCCGACTGCATCAAGTCCTTTGAAACGTTCTCTATCGTCTGATTTTGTTTCAAAACATATTCTGCCTGAATATTGGGATCATAACCAACCTTTGTCAATGATGAACGTGACCATTTATTGATATTTCTTAATGTTTTAAGCCTATTGTCTATTTCCTCCATTTGTTCAACTAGCAACCACCACTTTAAATTATTAAACTGCCTGGAGTTCTGCTGAAACACCGCAAACACCTGTTTATTCTCCTCTTCCAGAGCATCAAAATTAGAAAAGGGGGTACTTGAAATGTTATCCAAAGCACCCGAATAATATTTCACGATTGTATTATAGTCGGAATTGAAAAAATTCAAAGCATTTACAAAATACCTGGATATATCCCTTCCCGTGATACGTAGGAACTCATCAAAAATAGCTGCGTTTAATTCCATTATGATCTGATTTTATTTTCGGTTTGTAAACTATTTCGGTTCCTGAGAGCATTTTCTATATCATGATACGACTTCCTTTAACACGATTTGAACTAAGTTGGTCTGGGCCGCTGCCGACCCTTGTACCTGAATTGCACTTGGAGGTATGGTTATGGTAATGCTCTTTATGGCTGCAAAAATCACCTCCTCAAGTTTGTTGCAATAAGCTGTGATAGCCTTCTCAGCATCCTCTTGTTCCAACTTGTTAACTTCTTTAACAAAATGGGTCATACTTTTCGACAATGATCCTATACGTAGTGGCATATCATTTATTTATAAATCCAATTTCAGATAGCATCGATGAAGTTTTTTCCTTAAAGGCTATTATTTGTGCTTTATTCAACAGTGGCATTTGACCCAACGGAGTAAGCACGGTGGATTTGCCGATCTCATCAATACAGTCATCCATGAACTTCTTCCATACTTTTCCTAATATCAATGGCTCTTGCCCATTATTAATTGAGAACTTTTGGGTATTTACCTTGTGCTCCTTATCGAAAAATTCGTGTTGAGTGCTATTTTGTTCAAAAATGGAAAGTTCATTTTCGTTGTCCCTATCCACGGTTACAATACTAAGCTTGTTAAACTGCTTGATTGTGGTATTGCCCAATGCTTGTAAATTAATATCACCGTCAATAGTCACATTTAACTTGCCCGAATCATCATCACTTTCTACCGAAATTGCTACCTCTCCACCATTGACAGCTTTCACATTAAAGCCCAAGAACCCATCTTGGGGAGATCCCATTAGCTCCACAATATTGCCATCAAGCTCTCTCCGGAACCGAAACTGATGTTCTTTGAGTTGAGATATTTGATCATCTTTAAAGAATATACCGGTGATGAATGGCCGCTTGCTTACTGGCTCTATTGTAAATGCCACCGCTGATCCAAATTCATTGGTTTCGGTTGGAAAATTGACAAAATTCAACGAAAAAAGGTCAATCTGAACCCGATTGCTGTACCCGTTATGCTCTGAAAATATCGATACGGTTGATGTTCTGAAGCATTCTGCAATATATTCGGCCCGATCAACATCGGAAGGAATAATCACAAATGCGATGCCTGCTGACCACACTTTTGCGTGAATGGGATTTACCCCGAGATTATAACTTGCATCTCTCATTAGTTCTTTCTTACTGATTTGATAATTGGAGCGATTGGTGTGCCCTGCTGATCGTTTTGGAAAACGTTTCTACTGGTTACCCTCTTATAAGATGGATCGAATTGCAATTTCTTTAAGAAGAAATTAAAGGAGAATTTGTTGACCTTGAAGTTTGAAAATATCTTATCCCTGTTGATCTCAATCGTTCTGACCTCTTCGGTGTATTCTTCGTATCTATCTGCCAGGACTTCATCATTTGCCTCACTGCTGGAATTTACGATCTGAAAGTGCACCCGGTCTACATAGTTGCCAAATGAACCATTTCCGGACGCCCACTGGAGGCCCATTTGTTTGGCCAGTGCTGGGACTCCGGTGGCTTCCCAGGCTTCTTTGCTGGTTAGCTTTTTGTACCTCTTACCGGTTGTCTTGCTTTCCAGGTTAATATCTATTGCGCTTCCGTGTTCATGTCGAGAATGGCCTGGGTCTGCATTTCGAGAGTCTTGTAGATTTAATTGGAATTGTTCTTGGTAACTCCTGTTTGTAGAGGTGATGATGACGTTATACCCAAGACGATTTATTTCGTTAATGAATTTAACAAAGACCTTTTTGTTTTCTGGCCGGTAGTTATACTTCTCCAGTTTTGCCAACCCCTTATTGTTTACCTGATCCAGGACGGTCTCTGAAATATTTGCAGGCAAGGGCTGAAAGTCTGATACCTTCCTGACCTTGGTTATTTTCTCAACCGTCTCTCTTGGGCTTAATTCAAGCGTTGTATTGATGATATTGAAATAGCTCACATAACGTTTTTCACCCGATTCAGTATCATAGAAAACACCATAAATTAATTGCTCTATCATCCCCCGTGATACTCCAACCACCGTGATTCGATCAATGCTGTTCTCGGATATTTGATAAGACTGCTGCACAGAGTCTACGAAAAAGATCTCACCCGTGGATTTGTATCTTATGATATTTCCTATTTTGATTCGACGGTCTCCGTTAAGAATAAGTTTTCCCTTTCTAGTAAAAGGCATGTATTGATTAGTTTCAACCACATATTTTAAATCGAAAATAGCCTGTCGTTCATACAACCCCAATCCCTTTTCACTATTATTCAACGGAACATATGGCATGTAAGGGTGAGACTGCTGGAAAGGTTTAGAGCCCCACAGCTTTGCATATTCCTCAAAATAAATGGCTCCGAGATAACTAAGTGAGTAGGAATTGTCATCTCCAATAAACACGTTGCGAGGGTAGAAGTGATACCAAGAATAGACTTCAGAGTCATCAAACATTAATTTTTCATCCAGAACATCTTCCTGCTCTATGTTTATCACAGCCGGCGGAACTTCTGGCGTACCTGTCTCTGTATTAATTTTTCCTTCTATGAGTGATATCAATGCATTTTGATCATAAGGGGGTTTCCGAACGATTAAGTGATACATATCTCCGTAGGTATCCATGTAAAATTCAACCAATGGTTCCTGACAAGCAGTCCTAATAAAGTTCAAGATTGAGCCATTTGCTGAAGAGAATGAAGAGTCTTGTATCATTCGCCCTGATACCGATTCATCAATTACCAGCTTTACAATTTTCCAAATGCCGTTTGCTGGCTCCAATTTCACTTTTGGTTTGTAATCCGTGTTGGATTTTGATCTAGGTTGAGTTACGTTAAACCTATAGTTGATTCGGTCACCAAAACTCGAGAATAGCCCATCTGGAATCACCTCTATATTGGATAACTGTTGAATGATAAATTTCAAGACTAAGTCAATACTGGTGTGCATATACAGGCTAAGAAAATTCAACGCTCCGTTACCATATATTCTGTCAATGAGTGGGCTCTTCTGTTCAGATTGCCCGGCGAATTTCATCATCCCCTGACTGTTTTCAAGAGCATAGAAATATGTACCATCTTCCAGCAGCAATTTCGATCCGTCCCTACCACTAATGCTTATCGTAACATCGTTCGTTTCCGGAGTCACAGACTGGGCATTTGAATCTACCAGACCGATCATGTCGTAAAGATTGCCGGCAATGTTGTTTTTGCTCACGTAATACTGCCTACTATCGGCATACCTTTTCTTCTTTTCCATATCCAGTGTTTCGAACCGGATGAAAATCAGATCGTTACTCGTTATTATGTTATGAAATAAGAATTGATTTCTTACCAGAACCTCGTCACTTGCTTTGCCTTCGCCACTGTTTTGTAAGTCAGAATGAAATAGTGCAGACTGGGCCACATAGCCTTCACCTTGGATTGATGCTCCATTGACTGAGTCATACCTGTCCAAATGGTTTCTCTTTAGTATCCATTGCCTTTCATCGTCTAGCTCACACATAAGTGGGGGCAAAGTAATCTGGAAGTTTCCTCCAGTATTCTTATTGATGTTGGTAGTGCAACTCATGACAAACGGAGTCAAGTCGAGGAATTGTCCCGGCAATTGCCCAGTCCCCTCACTTGACTTTGGCGACAGTGCACGACACCAAATCCATACGGTAACTTCCGGCATAATACTTTGCGATGTACCTGTGAGGGGTTTGCCATGAACAGGCTTATTAGTTTGGAAATATCCGGGATCTCCCTCGATTGCTGCCAACTGTGCGGCTTTGAAGGCGGGTTCACTATTATTCAATACCTCAATACCTTCTGTTAACCATGATGCTTCATTCACCTTGCTGAACTCAAGGTAAAGTAGTGTGCCTACTTTTAGAGGGAGAAGGTTTGCTTTATATCCTATATACCGTTTCTCCTCTGGGAATTTATAGGTGGCCTCAATTCGTTGCCTGTTAGTCTTACCATCCTTTCCAACGATGGCCAGGAATGCATCCGGATCGGTATGGTAAATGTAGGCAACGCCGTTTTTATCGTTCAAAAGATCACCTACCGTGGTTTGTTGTGGGGACGAATGCGTTATTTGATATAATGATTTAGGATTGCCCATTTTTCTTATTAATTAATATTTACCTGAGACTTCCGTTTGGTGAACGATACTTTACTTCATTGGACAATTCTTTTGGCCGCTTGAATTCAATTGTACCTTTGCCATTATCGACTTTTAAGACTGCTCCAGAGAATGCATCTGTAATTCCTTCCCTGACCGATCCATAGATTGACTCAAGTGATTTTCTCACTCCATTCAACAATTGTGTCTCGATATCCGCATTATTTCTCTCGATTAAGGTGGTGTTGCTTTCCGCCTTTCCTTTAAAATCGGTTGGGAACCTCGATTGTAGCTCATCTATCGATATGTTACCACTTATCAGACTTTCCTTGTTCTGGAAAAGCCTTCTTACCGCTGAAGGTGAAAGTCCTTTGAATGCTCCACCCAAATTCATCATCTGTGTCTGATCGTTGCCACCGATTTGACTCACCATTGATAACACTCCCTTTAGGTAACCAGGTGATCCTAACCCCTTGCTCATCTCCTCATTCAGATCAAAGATGCCCATGTTAGGATTCTGTTGACTCAGGATTCGATAGGCCATTGCCTTCATGTTGTCAGAAGAAGGATTTGCAAGCCCCTGTTGGATAGCATTGATATTACCCATTGACCGGGGATCACGCATATCAAACTCGCCACCTAGTTTATTGAACCGGCTCAATATGTCCATCGTAGTACCGGTGGGTACGCTACTCTGTGACTTTAAAAGTTCTTTTTGGAGTGTTGCAAATTTTCCGAGAAACTCATTGAGGAAAGTATTATCACCGCCTTTGAAGATATTCCCCTGACCCCGCTCAATCACAGCACCAATTAATCCAGCGAGATCCCGATTATTCTCCCTGCTGCTTCTTTGGAGTTCTACAAGGGTGGAAGATGTGCCTTGATCAACACCAAAACCTTTTTCGGCATAGATAGCGTCTCTGGCTGTTTCGTTTGATTCTGAGGAATACCCTCGCCTCCTGACATAATCTGTTCGAGCTCCAAGAAAAGAGGTTGCACTGACTCCAACCCGGTTCATGTCAGTGGAAGTAGTAGGGTCAATCCCTGTGACTGCATTATATCGAAAGGCTTCCTTATAATAGGCTTGACCTGCTATTGCCTTACGTTCCAGGTATTGCCCTGCTGCCTCAGCTAATTTGGCTCCAACCTTTGCAATGCCACCTGCAAGCGGTATACCATCTGATATTGTCGCAATTCCTTGAGGGATGGCTGCGATTGCTGAAGAGATCATATCAAACCCATTCTGTGATTGAGCAGCACGACTTCCGAAGTCCAGGAAGCGATTAAAATTCTCAGCCCTAATAATGTCGTTGAATAGTCCGCCTCTTACTGATTCCTTATCCTTGGCTGTTGAAGGCTGTTCTTTTAGGCCTCGCTCAGTTAGGTTCGCTACAAACTTCTCTTCCTCAGACTGAGCTCCTTTGATAACGTCAACTAACTTCAAGTCGCCCGTCATGATAGCCTTGACGTTCTTGGCTGCTGTCTCCTTAAGGGTGTCTATATTCTCCTTGGCAAGTTGGGTTTGTATTTTGTCCTGCCTCTCCTGTTCCTTCAGGAGGGAGATGTTCTCACGGTATTGACTCTTGATAGTTTGCTCTGTCGCCTTCTCAGAACCATGGAGGGTCTCAATACGTTCCTTCTTCTCTGCTTCTGTGAGAGAATGATCGGCGAAAACGGTATTTCTCCTGCCTTCATAAGAATCACGGTTCCTTCTTAAATCAGTATCCCTTCTCTCCTGTAAAATTGAGCGTTGAGCCTGGCCCTCGATACGGCTTTTGCGTTCGATAGCTTTTATTTGATCATCAATGATCTTTAGATTTTCCTTGGCCTTGTTGTTTTGCTCAAGGGCTGCTTTGATAGCGGCATTGGAAAGCTGATCCGACTTCTTTTGTATGGAGTCGATGTAAGAGGATAGCTCCGATCCGGCAACCTTAAAATTTACATTGATACTTTCGGCCATTCTGAATTTGTTAACACGGTTGAGTCCAATTGGAGCGATTTAAAGGCCTATAAAATCTCATAGGTCTTGTGGTTGATTTGATTCGATCTGTAGAATTTGACCGACTTCTGGCACCGGGGTGGCCTTGGCCGTTAGTTCTTGCATACGTTGATATTCTTCAGAGGAAAGGCGAGTCCAATCGTATTGGACAGGTGCGTGGACCGTGATATTTGTTTTTTTGTTGATCATAACACGACTTTGGTTTGTTAAACCGATAAGCCTTTCCTTGGCCTTAAGAGCTTTATCGGCCAAGCCCGCATCTCCAATTGATCTAGCGTAAAAAAAGATCTCTTCATAAATTAAAATGTGGTTTGATATTATATCTCTCGGATCAAGTGAAGTGGTTGATTCGAGCAATGCTTTGGCCTGTGCAATGATAGTATCACATTCGTCATCATTAGAATACTCAAAGGCCGGTTCCCGGCGAATCTTTGCTCTTAACTCCGTTCTGCCCTTGCCATCAAGCATTCCATCTGCGGTCATTTGTATTACTTCCTTGTGGGTAGTCATTGATCAAAGTACTTTTGTTCAGTGTCGTCCAAGTGAGCTCCCACCTGGTGAAATTTCTTAGCGGCTAAAGCCTTCAATCGTTCTCGTAGTCGCAATGTCGGGTCACTTGAAGTTCTCTCAGTCGTTGAATCTACCGGCGCATTTATTAGCTTGATATGCTCAACATTTGTTGGCAGTACCTCAGCTTCTATATCCTCAATGATGTTCCCCATATAGTCAATTTCCCGAACTCCAACCGGCTCAACACGGCCCACCTTAGCCTTAAGCATCATGTGGTATAGCTCTAGTTGTTCGTCAAAGGTGAGCCTGGTAACATACAGGTTCGATTTTTCCGGGCTGTTTAGGCTCACATTCACCTCGTGAAGTACTTCTACAGTTGTATTTCGCTCGAATGAAATTTCAAGCAACGATTCGATAGCTGATAACAATTCTAAAGCTTTAGAGCTAGCGCGTATCTTTCGATTTCGCGAGTCTAACCATCTCTTAGACGTGACTAAATCGGCGTCGAGTTCTTTTGTTGCCAGGAGTTTCGCGGTCATTCGGTTTCGCCGTGCAACGTGTAAAAGCTTAATATCTGCTGGCTTGTGAGAATGTTCGTTCATCAGGATCTCTCTCGCCTCTGTGATCAAAGCCAAAACTTGTTCGTCAGTGAACTTGCATGCCGGATTCTCTTTTGCACTCATAGCGATATACTTATCACTATACCCCTGTTTAAATTGCTCCAGGAACTTAGCAATAAGTGCATCGCGATCTAATAATGGTATTATCTTTTTCGGACGGCCTCTCATTACCTAACCCTATTTCAAACGTAAGTGCTTTGCTATGGCATCGGTGAGATCCTTTGGAGGTAGGAATACATTTTCCAAACGGCATAGGGCGAGTTTTTCAATTACGTCCCGGTATCCAGCCAAATATTTATTTACATACAGTCTCCGGGAAAGGGACCCCGAGCCCATATCTTCCAGGATATCGGTATGCAAATTGAAAAATTCAGTAACTCCAGTCTCAATGTGGCCCAGTATGAAATTAGCCTCTGCTGCCTTGCCTTGCTTCTTAATATTCAACCCTTCTAACTCTCGGTCGAAGGATTGCCAGATTGTTGAGCTAACGTGGGAAACTCTGCAAAGATCGTTCAACCGCTTTTTTTCTTCATCCAAGTTCCTCACTTCCAAGAGATGGTTCTCGTGCCACTCAAGGATGTTGACCTTATAACTTTGCAAATGGTTTAGTAGGCCTGATCCAACATGTAGCCAAGTACGCGGGTAGGCGGGTTCACGTAACGTTCTCTCCTGATTCATCATATCATTTTTAGTCTTATTAAGCGATTTTTATACTGAAATATGCTCCCTAAGCATAGGGATTAAAGTTTAATATTTCCTCTGGAATGCAGCCCTGGAAAAGGTTGCATACTCTGTGAGTCTTATTCCATTTGATTCCTTTGCACGCAATTTGCACCCCATAGACATTTTGTCACACAAAAAACTCGGTCAAACGATCAATTGTCGCCTTTGCCTTCATCGCTCTGATGCAAGGCCGGGAAGGTGCACCTTGATAATAAGGCTTAAGGTACTTTCGATTATTTTTCTTGATGATCTGCTCGGCCTTCGACAGATTGGCTATTACTTTAAAATGGGCCCTCTGACGGCGTGACAGGACCTGTTGATGGTAGATCTTCCCCTTAATAGCTTCGATCCCAACAAAACGACCACGATATAGAAATAGCTTTCTGGCTAACCTTTTACTGCCAGGACAAAGGAAATACCATAACCATCCGCCTCTTCCCAGATTACTTCTCAGTCTCGCGAGTCGTATCCGATAGTCTACTGGTTCTCCATCCAAATCATAGGTCAGTCGTATATAAGAATGATCATCATCCAATAGGATAGCAACCCTAACGGTATTGATCGATTGGGCTAGACCGGAATGCACCCTAAGTTGTAATGGCATTTCTCTATACCGCTCGACCTTATCCAGCAACCCCAGGCTTCGGATATTTTTTATGGACAGAACTGGAAGCCTTTCCACCACCACTACAGGTATTTTTCTTTTTCTACTCATTCAAAGAGCCTAAGATTCTAGAGAAGACGGCCATTATAGCTTATAATTTAATTATTTTTTAAGCCTTGCCTGATTCACAATATGGAATGTTTTCACAAGCATTCTCTCAACCAAAGTGATTGGTTCTGAATCCCATCCCGCCTTTTTGATAGCCGGACTATTCTTGAATGTTGCTACCAATTCCTTGGCAGTACTCATCTTCTTTCCTCGAGACGCTTCTTTATAAAAATTCAAACTCTTCCATGCCAGTGAAACCACATCATCCATGCCCACTGGCCTTGCTTTGTCTTTTTTCATTATTAATATTCTAGATAATGTATCGATCTATTTCTGTCCTAATGTCCTGTACATCAAAGTGTGGATTGTCTAAATTGACTTTACCACTTAAGGCTTCTTTCAAAATGCGTAGAAAGTCTTCATACTGCCCTTGATTAATATGCCGTTCAATGAAGCTGCTTTTTACATTAAGAAATCTATTCAGGATATTTTTTGACAAGGATTCAATTTGTAATTGCACAACAGCATCCTGCCTATCCAGTTGCATAACTTCACTCAACTGATTAACATGCGACTGGAGTAACACCCCTTGAGTTCCCAACTGACTAATGTTTATCATATAAATTAATCTTTAACCTTCCGATTCACTTTCATGTATCTCGCTACCAAGTTTTACTTTTTCAACCTCGTGATGTGACCTTTAAATGCAGCATTCGATCTTCTCAATCTGTGGCCGCTCTCCCTTTCTTCCTTTAGTCGTCTTTCCGTCCAGGCAAGATCGTCTTGCAGTCGTTTGTGATTCAAGGCAATCTTCTCCAATGAGTCCGCTATTCTCTGGAGACTACCTGAGTTAATGTTTTCAACGGTAGCGACACCATTCCATCCTTCTCTTGACAACTCTCTTAGATTTCTTCTTTCTGACATTATTTAATATTGACTGCAATCTTTATAAATTAACTTTTAATGGCTTTGGTCGGTAGATGTTCCTTAATCGCCCTCTTGACATCCCAGGAAGCTGAAGTATGAATGAATTCCATATCCGACCCATTAATTAACTCCCGGTACAGCTTCAGGCATTCTACGAACTCCGTCTGACTAATGCTCCCTGTTTCAAAATCCGAACTAATATGGCTAAATGTTTCAAAAACTGTCCTGGCCAATTCTTGCAACTTATCCTGCAATTCTTCCCGGCAACTTATTTTCTCTGCCTTATCAATTTGCCGTAACTCTAATAGAATATCCAGGTGCATGAACCTCTTGCCGGATACATTCCTCCCTTGCATAGCCTCGCTATTAAGTCGTCTTAGTTCTTCCACCCAATCTTTTTTAATTTCCCCATATCTATTCAGCCACCGAGTCACCTTATTGTATTGCTCGCACATGGAAAATAGTTTTGCAAGATGAACGCCCAAATTCTGTACATATGGTTTGAGAGCCGTTTTCATTATTAGCCTGCTGAATTATTTTTTATTTTGGCAATCCTTCTGCGTTGATAATTCTATAAATTAATTTGTAGCTCTTCAGATATTATTTCACAAACCTTTGTCAACAACTAATCTCCACCTATGAAATACTCGAACTACCTTTGCATTGTCAGTAGGTATTATTAGTTTTAAACCCTGGGTTTTGTTTCCCCCAGGGTTTTTTTATTTACCTGCCTATGCAGTCTTATGCTTACTCAATCTTCTGATTCGGAATTTCTCAACGTCGATTACCTCCTCATCCACAGGCTTCATCCTCTTGGATTGCAAGTATTCTTCAATCTCTTGTCTGGAGAACAATATCTTCTTCCCGTGTTTCGTGGAATGTAGTATGGTGCGGTGTTTAGCATACAAGTGGTCAACGGACCAATGAAGCATCTTGGCTGCCTCTTCCGATTCCACCCAATCATCCTCATGGGGACTTTGATTACCGATTTTTGAAAGCAGATCGGCTAACAGACTCTCAATTGATTGTAAACGTCTATCGATAACCTCAAAGGGGTTAATTGAAGAATAGCCAGAGGTCATTACGGGATTGTTTCTGTACCCTTACAGTCAAGGGAGAAGTTCGATTTGATGCAGGATGCACCGCGATTGTGGGGCAAAGATACCGTTCGTTAGATGTTGTTGCTCTCTTTTGTATGCATTTATTTTTGCAACATCACATTTTTTCTCATGCTGATACTTTACTAGATCTGTCAAACCATCAAACATATTTTTCGATCTCAGAGATTATCTCAGGTGCCTTTAACGATTTGGGAAGATCCGTTTTTATTACCCCGCTATTAAAGAACTCCTGGTATTCTAACAGCTTATCTTTATACCGGGCTAGGTTTAATTTGCCTGAGGTGAAGTCACCCTTGAGGTCACAAAACTGGTCGTACATAAGTCCTCCAACCTCTTCCTTTTCCTTGTACAAATCAAGACATCTCTTAAAAACTGAAAGATCATTCTCCTCCTTCGATTTAGAAAAGACATTATTCTGGCGTGGAATTACATGTGCTAATAATTTCAATGACTCCCTAAGCGAGTCGTAGGAATGCTTCCGTTGATACATTTTAAAAATTAATTAAGGTCGATTTGATTGTCAATTAC
Organism: Chitinophagaceae bacterium; assembly: GCA_014379965.1. Classification (GTDB taxonomy): domain Bacteria; phylum Bacteroidota; class Bacteroidia; order Chitinophagales; family Chitinophagaceae; genus VBAT01. The sequence goes on along the minus strand of JACMKU010000161.1, from coordinate 48,643 downwards.
AGCGATTGTATTGGCATTACTGCAACTACTCTTAGATCGGGTCGTAATCCTCTTCCTTATGCTCTTCCTCAAATTCCTTTTCATTCCTCTTTGTGAGAGCCTTGGCCTCCCTTTGTGCTATCAAAGAATAGACAGAATCGTCCAATCTATAATACTTAGTAAATGGTGGCACCTTTTGTACCTGAATCTGAACCAAACGTTGCGCTTCTAACTTTTTCAGCAACAGCTTAAGATGATTCAAAGAATTGGGGGCGAGCAAGTCAGATTGCATTTGCCGGGTCGGATAAAAAAACCATGCTTCATGGTTTTTGATGAGCTTCTTTTCAATTAACCACCTTCTTCTTTCCCGCAATAAAGCATACAAGTCAGCGGCATGAGGCGTTACGAGTCTGCGTAAACACTTTGGAACTCTGAGGAACGCAATTTTGTCCTCCTCTAAAAATGATATAAGATTCACTTAATAATAACTTTAATCGCAATCTGTGGTGATATTAGTTAGCAATCTATTTTCCCCAGGGGGAGGAGCGGCGGACTCGAGATGAGCTCGAACCTTGTCAATTATATCCGGATCGAATCTGACATACTTCCCGACCTTGATCTTCTTAAGCCATCCTCGTGCAACGTACCTATCGATCGTTTTTGTTGAAACTTTAAATTCATCTGCGAGTTGCTCCTTTGTCAATAATGACTTTTCATTTTCCATGAGAAGTGTAAAACTTGGAACTTGAAGCGATTTGTGCGGTTTCTTTTCTCGATGTGGATGGGAAAGACAAGAGTTGCTTTCATGAAATCCACCACAAAGATAAGCCTTTTGGTTTGTCGGACAACTCGATTGTCCTACATTTTGTTTTTATTAACGACTTAATTTTTGAGCAGTCTCGATTCTCTAGAATAAATCTGCTGGTACATTTAATTTACTAAATCATTCAAAGATTGGCCTATCATGTAAAGGTTAATACCGGTCAATCTACAGTGGGGTTACCTATCAACATTTGATACATTATTAAAGAAGGTATTTATAAAAGATATATTAAAAGATAAATTGCAGCAAGCTGCGTCTTAAATCCAATGACTACCTTGAATTCAGTTAGAAATAACTGCCCGGGAAGGTATCCAAAATATCCGCCGCCGCCCTTCAAGCCTGCCTGATCTATCGGCTACTGTTCGTATCACACACTTCTGTCTCTCAATATCTCCGCCGGCGATGGCAACCCTTGAGTCTTTGCCACCAGGTCCAGCCGCCTTTTCGGTTTAACTACTCCCCTTATCAGAGTGCCCTCTACCTGAATTATGTACTTTTCATCGTCCACATTTTCCATGAACAATCCCACGGCCTTAGAGCCTGTTGACTCTTCCAACAGCCCGCCGACTATTTTGGCCCCGTAATATTCCATAAGATAATTCGCTTGTTCAGAAGTGTAAGTTTCCATATGCCCACTTTCAATAAAGTTACGTAATGTATTGATCCTTCGGAGAGTTGACCTGCCTGGGCAAATTGGGGAAATGAGGCAAACATCGGTATTTTTAGATCTCTGAAAATAGCTTGGCCTATGAGTATCGACTGGGCATCTTTAATCCCATATGTTGCAAAGCTGGTTTCGAGGAGAGGGAAAGTAATTCTCAACCATAAACGATTCATCATCCACTATGAATCTGAGGGAAAATCGACTCAAATTCTTTCCTTTTCTCTATTCCTTCAGTTTCTTAATACCTCCAAAGACCCTCGCATCCTTTCTGACTTGAAAGCTAAATTCTATAATGGCCGAGAATACTATGATCTTTCTTTCATTGGAGAGTCAATACCGCCAGCATTTAAAATAGATGCAAATGCCCCAACGGATCTAAAATGCGTTTTATGTTTGCAAATGGATTATATAGGCGTACCCTGGGCCGCAATTAGCAAACAAACCGCTTATCTAGATTTGAGATACCGGATTAACACAAAAGAGCAATCGCTCTTTATTGATGAAATTGAAACTATTGAATCGAATAACCCTTACACCTGGGTGGCTCTTTGATTACTACTACCTGCTATTAACCTTGAAAGGACTAAATTAGACTTGACAGCAACTCAATATGGTTCATCACTGATGCCTTTTTTGCCGCTCCTAATTGTGGGTTATGTGAACGATGATGCCAGTCACGGAATAGCTCTATACCGCTACTACTAAGGGGTCGAACCTGCGGGGACGCAACTAACAAAGAATTGGCCTCGGCAAATTTCTCGGCTGAAAATCCTTTAATTGTAGAATGAACTCGTGAGGAAAAATGATGCATCAATAGACCTGATGGTGATTCTATTGTAATATGCAGGCTTACCACGTATACTTGACCACCGCCTTCTTTAAAAACATCTCCAATAGATAAGTAGTCCCCGATACCATACCACCCATCTATCCGCCACGAATTATAATTAGAACTGAATGTGCTCACCGGCGGGTAATCTGCATTTCGGTCGTGATGTTGAAATCCATCAGTTATCAATACTTTTTGCGCATGTGAATTAAACACAGCCCGTGTCGCTGAATTTGTCAATCTTTCATCGAAGATCATATACTCCACAGGATGCTTGGTAATTGCGGCGGCAATAGCGGTGAGGTCTGCTGGCAATGGATTCACTCTGAAAATTACTGCTTTACCTCGTGAAGGGTTAGAATTAAGAAAGGAGGTAAAGTGGGCAAGCCTGAATCGCTGGTCAATCAGATAGCCAACTCGCACCGTAGGATTTGTAGAAAGTTCATCGTCCAAAATCCCTTGAACAACTGCGGTTGTCAATCGATTTGCCTGGGGATGATAGGGGTTCGTTACTAGTATCAGAGGATATCCTTTACCCGCCAGCTTTCGGTAAAACTTCCTTTGTGTGGTATTCACTGGCTCAATGATTGGGAGGGTATTTAAGTAAACTTTTGGGGAGACATCAAGTAAAGCTTCTAACTCAAATTGCTTGCCTCGTAAATAGGGAAAGTACATATGACGGTGGTTAATGTTACATTACTCGAGAAGCCCTAATCTTGCCATTACTAAATTGCACGCTTTATTCGACAGCTCCCGGCCAAGAAACATCATTTTTAGGGAAGGGTGGCATCGCCGGACAAGATCAAATTGCAGATTTGTTGGCTTTCTTGATTTTAAGCACTGTCTAAATAAATCACGCGCCACATCAAGTTCGAGGGTCATAAACCAATTACAACAGAATCGATGCACAAATGCCGTTCCCATTTGAGGAAGCGCTCCATCCAAATTTTGGTAGGCCTGAACTAATTCTGATTGTCTGAGAGTCAAAACCGCCTTACCTGGATTAAACTTATCGGTTAATAATTTGGCCTCCCTAACCGTTTTTAACTTGCCGTTTTTCTCAAGCGCAATCAATCCGATTTTATTACTAAGTGATTTACTAAGAGTTGTTATGGCACTCGGATAGGTTACGACAAACAAGTGGTCGTAGATCATCTGATACGATTCTAATTGGCTCGGAAGTCTATTGAAAGTGTCTAATTCCGTCTTCACCTCATATGCGGTAGTGGTACCATTAATAATGACAATATCAGCAATACAATTATCGGAGGCAATTTCTTTAAGGAGGGTGGCCGAATTGTTCTTATGTAATTTTAGCAGTATCTGGTTAGCAATTTCATTCTTGTAGACATATTCGCACCTATAATTCCTTTTGAGATACGTATAAGTTATGTCCAAAGCCTTGGTTAAATTCCATGACTCCTCATCCTCATATAAGGAACATCTTTGCAATAAGGATCGCATAGTTGCCTCAAGCGAAGGATCATTAATCCTTTTAAGCAATGCAGGACTAAACACTTGTGACAGCGCATAGTTGTATGTAGACATATTTTGAGTCGCGACCATAGATTCAGAAATAGTTAGTTACCATACGGAAGTGAAAATCTTCAAGCCTAAACAACACTAATCTTAATCGTTCGAATTTTGGATAAGGCACTTAATCTCCATCCGATCCCCCATTGAGCAGGTTGCTTCCAAATTTGATTCATTCTCTCTCCTAAAACAAGCGTTATTTCACCCTACCTTAAACCGTTTTTTCACGTTCTCAATCTTAGAAAACGTCTCGAATTAAGGACGCTTCTCCGTCTACATGTCTAAACGAAATTTGTGGGGCTTTATGCATCCCGATTATTATCAACATTCCCCGACTACCCGAAATATTGATCCATTAGGCTCGGCAAAGCTCCCTGCTGATACCTCCAATTTAAAAAATGTGTGCAAACTGTGTGCAAATGACTAAAACGAAAAAAGGGTTTCATCTTCTGAAACCCTTTACTGATCTACGTGGGAGTTGACGGGATCGAACCGCCGACCCTCTGCTTGTAAGGCAGATGCTCTGAACCAGCTGAGCTAAACTCCCTAATCCTTTCTCCCCAAAAAACCGCCCCACGGCGTCCATTTTTTTAAGGGATTGCAAAGATAGGTTTGAAAGGCTTTGAGCCAAATTTTTTTTGCTTCACTGTCCGAAAGTCCGCAGTGTGCTTGTTGACTAGTCTCATGATGAAAGTCCGGTAGTCCGGAAGACTGCTCTGACGGGAGGGTCGACGGTTCGATCCCATCAACTCCCACATAAAGATTGAAGGGTCTCAGTGGTTACTGAGACCCTATTTTTTTATGTAATTTTTTTTATCTTATGCTTGCTTTTCTCCATCAACAAAAGATGGGTCCGTGCCTCCCCGAAAGGATATTGTCCCTTGAAAACTCTCACCAGGAAAAATAATTTTTATGAAAAGAAGCTTCTTCTTAAAGACATTCCTAGCAATCGGTGGTCTATTTGGCACTTCCCTAAAGGTAAATGCAAAAGGTAATTCGAATGGAAGAGTAAAGAAAGGTTTTATGGTGGCAAACGGGAGTGACCGTTTTAGCAAACCCCTTTCTCTTTTTGACGGCGATAAGTTTTATTGCAAGGTCTCCGGGAAAGACACAGACGGTGACCTTTACATTTTTGATTCAACTCGTTTGAAGGAAGGCGGCCCGCCATTACATTACCACTATGATCAGGATGAGTGGTGGTATGTAGTTTCTGGCGAATACCTCATTAAAGTAGGAGATGAACTGTATAATGCAAAAGCCGGGGATTGTGTTTTCGGTCCACGGGGAGTACCGCATGCATTTGCTAAAGTTGGGAGTGAAGAAAGCAAGCTTATCATGTTATTTCAACCAGCAGGCAAAATGGAAGAATGGTTTAACCTCGTAAACGATGGTGCTGTGGCGAAAATGTCAGAAGAGGAAAAACACGAAGCGAGGAAAGCTCATGGCTTTGAACACATAGGTCCCGCGTTAAAGCAGACAAAAAAATCATAATCCGAGGCTGGTTCAGAGCATCCCGACAGTCGGGAGGGTCGGCGGTTCGATGCCGTCAGCTCCCACGAAACGAAAATGCAAGCGTAGTAAAGGTCTTAGTTTTTAAGGCCTTTTTATATACTGCCTCATCGCAAGTCCATTGGGAAATCTACATGACGATGCCATTCCGGGAAATTTAAGTTCAATCTGAAAGTGCATCAAAAAATAAGACCAAATTTTGTGCTCTTTTCAATTCTGTGTCGCGATTGATTAGCTCCTTCTCTATAGAGTCAATAGATAACTTACACCAATCGATATCATCCACTTTACTTGATCGAGTAAGTATCATTTTTTTATAGTGCTCTTTGAAATCAGAAAGCATATCAATAAGGATGGGCAGATTTAGGCTTTTGAAGTAGTTCATGTTGATTCAGTTTAGTTGGTTCTATATCCTTTAGACAAAGACCATGCTTAGTATATTTTCTGGTGATAACAGGCTGTTTTGAATTGATTCATATACTTATAACTGCCGCTATATTAAGCGTAAAGACATAAGGGCGATGTCTTTAGAAATAACCTAACAAATAAACACCTAGATATAGAAAAAGTGAATATTTCGTCGATATTTAAACCATTATTTTTACGGCATATCGCGTTTTCGAAAGGGTTACTCCCGATATGGAGTTTTTCAAAAAACTCCACTGGTAAAACTGTTGACACCACTGGTATAAACTATGGGTCTGGGCATCCCGTTTAGTGAATGTTTATCGCAGAGTAAATTCATATTTACATAAAGTAAGCCCTCAAATTAAGTGACGCTGTTTTTTAATATCGAAAATCGCCCTGAGATGATTACATAAAGAGTGGGTAGCGGAACGACTTGCAGGACAAGCCATAAAAATATACGTATACAACCGGTTTTTTATCTACTTAGAATAGCCTTTAAGAGACGCATCATACAGGCACGAAGGTGAGCAATTGGCCAAAAGATTTTGATTGCTTTATATGCCTGTTGAACTCAAGTCTCAACCCCCTTTTTTTGACCATTGATAGAAAAAACCCTCGTTTCCTCGCCACCTTTCAATATTTTCATGAATTCTCGTCTCTACATATGGTTAAAACAGCATTCGCTATCTTTTTAATTTTTATTCATTGCACGGTTCATGCGCAGGAGACAGTGAGCCGAAGCGTACGCGTTACTATCATCGACCTACGAAAGAACGTTCTTCCTGGCGCTACGGTGTATCTGCTCAGCCAGGACTCAACAGTGATTCGCTCCGGCGCCGTCAATGCGTCCGGCATTGTTGCATGGCAGGATCTCCACGCTGGTCAATACCGTGTGCGAGCAACTATGAGCGGCTATAAGGACGGATTTACTTCAATGTTTGATCTTGTCAACAATATCTTTTTTTCCGACACCATTATATTGAACACCAATAACCAGGTATTGGGCGATGTTGTCGTTGTTTCTAAAAAGCCTGCTATCCAGTTCCTTCCCGATAAAACAGTCATTAATCCCGAAGCCAGTATTACCAATGCAGGTGCTACGGTTATGGAGGTGCTCGAAAAATCACCGGGTATCACCGTGTCGAAGGATGGGTCCATCATCATGAAGGGAAAGCCTTCGGTAATGGTACTGATTGATGGCAAGCAGACCCAGCTAAGCGGCGCAGACCTGCAGGCATATCTTTCAGGCATCACCGCATCCCAGGTCGATGTCATTGAATTGATCGAGAACCCCGGTGCCAAATACGATGCAGCGGGCAACGCCGGCATTATCAATATAAAAATGAAGAGCAATAGGCAGAAGGGTTTCAATGGTTCGTTAAACTTGAGCGTAGGACAGGGATTTTATGCTAAGACAGGTAATTCACTAAATCTGAATTATAGGAACGGAAAGGTGAACTGGTTTCTAAACTATGGCGTTCGCGCCAGCAACGAAAAACAAAACCTGTACACGCTGCGAAAATATTTCGACACCAACCGGGAGGATTCAGCTTTACTGGAACAGCCCAATTTCAATAAGAACTCGTTGTTAGGAAATAATCTTAAAACGGGGCTCGACTTTTTTGTCAGCAAGAAAACCACCCTGGGCCTCGTATTCACAGGTGGTTTGTTTGATCGACAGTCAAATAGTTTTAGTGCCATTAAATGGATGTCGCCTGATTACCATCTCGACTCTACCATCAATACCAGGGGAGAAAACAATCAGCATTTTAAAAGAGCAGGAATAAATTTGAATGGTAGACATAACATCGATGCGAATAGTGAAATAAGCGTGGACGTTGATTATTTAAGATTCAGGATCAATGGCGATCAGAATTACGAGACTCAGTTGGATATACCGGGTAGCGAAATATTGGCCACCAAGGGAAACACCCGGTCAAAACTGGAGATCATAACCGCGAAAGCAGATTACACCAGGCGATTCAAAAAATTTGTATTTGAAACGGGGTTGAAGACGGCGATTAACAAAACAAATAATCTCGCCCAGTATTATTATGCCGAAAACAATAATTGGCAACCCGACCTTAGTCGTAGCAATAACTTTTTATACAATGAAAATATTAGTGCCGCCTATGCGAGCGTAGATATGGAGAAAGGCAAATGGCACTGGCAGGTGGGTCTTCGTTATGAACTCACTTCCTACTCGGCGCATCAATTAGGAAACGCGGTGGTAAAAGATTCGGCATTTAAAAGAGACTATGGCAGCTTGTTTCCCACCGGATTTCTTTCTTACACGTTGGATAGCAGCAATACGATAACTTTCCGTACGGGCAGGAGAATTGACCGGCCGCCCTTCCAGTTCCTCAATCCCTTTCTGATCACGTTGAATAAATATACCTACGAGGCGGGTAATCCTTTTATTAACCCTCAATACACCTGGAACTTTGGCCTGACCCATACGCACAAGCAAATGTTCACAACGGAAATTTCTTATAGCTACCTCAAAGATTATTTCTCTCAGATATTTATTATCGATTCCAACGACAGTAACCCAAACAAGAATATTATTATTTACACGCGGGGTAACGTTGGATCGTTCCAGAATTTTGGTCTAACGGAAACTTTTCAACGTCCAATCACTAAGTGGTGGAGCCTGACCGCAGTCGCCACACTTAATCGTAAGATTATAAGAGGAGTGGTATGGGCGCCTTTTGAAGCGAAGGTGACTCAATTAAATGTTAGCCTCAACAACCAGTTTCAGCTTAAGAACGGCTGGGGCTTGGAGATAAGCGGTTACTATCAAACGAAGAGTCAGATAGACCTGCAGGAATGGCTTCTACCACAGGGCGAACTGAACCTGGGTGTCTCCAAACAAATTCTAAAAAAGAAAGGAACACTACGACTAAGCGTTCGGGATATTACATTGTATCAGAATTATTCTGGCTTTTCCACTTTTCAAAATGCATACGAACCATTCCGCGTGACCTGGGATTCGCGAGTAGTAAGACTGAGCTTCAACTGGCGGTTTGGTAAGGCGATGAAGCCTGTGAACCGATCGGAGGGTGGAGCAACCGATGAAATCAATCGGGCAGGGAGTGGGAATTAGTGGATGATGGTTTAGGTTGAAATAAGAATTTGGCTGTGCCCGCCAAAGCGCAGCGGAGGAGGGAATTGGGAATTGGGACGTAGCCGGTTTCTGAGTTCGTTTTGCTAAGTAGAACCGCGATCAGAATTAGGCAAAACTATAAATAAAAAAAAGGCTTCAAATTTAATTGAAGCCTTTCGTATTTTTTGGTGGAAGAGGTGATGTGATTGAATTCTCGTGATGTGTTATTCGCTCCATGTTGAGCAGGCTATCCCGAAGAAATTAAACGGAATGCAACCTGTTTTTTTGCCCGATTTGTAATATCCTTCTGAGATGCCCCAAGTGTAATATTGATTAACTACCAAACGATAATAGGAAGTTCTTGATCCCTGGGTTCCAAAATCAAACTTCAGGACAGGAGTACTCACACAGGAAGAATTGTCCACCTGGAGGGTAGGGGTGAAGGTCTTCCAATTGACGCCATCGGTGCTATGGGCGGCACTAATAACTGAATTCATGTCGAAGCATGAGCCAAGAGTCATTCCCCAATGGCTTAGGTCCTGGACGGATCCATTTGATCCATTGCCTGGGTTGACGTTTTGAATAGACCAAATCCATTCCCAATTCGTGCCAACCTGGGTTGGGCCCAGCAGCGTGATGAGGTAGGGATTCGGGTACCACGCCATGTATTGGTCAGTGTAATTGTTGGGAGGGTCCTGTGTGGAATTTTCGGCCACCTGCTGATCGCTGCTAATTTCGGTTGTCGCTAATTCGTTGTAGTCGCGTTGGCATGAGACGAGAGCAGAGATACAGAGGAGAGTCCCCAACAGGAGGTGTCGAGTTGTTTTCATTATTAAATTTTAGGGTTACGGAATGATATCTGATCCAATGTGGAAAACCACAGTGGGGTTGGATATTTCCGCAAGATAGAACGTATTTTCCGTTAATGGAAGTACTTAGTAGATTTCCTATCCTAACGACACATTAGTGCATTGAGGGTCAATCAGCAGATTCCATTGATATGATAATAGTCAAATCAATGGAAGTATAAGTGGAGGTATCCCACTTTATTATCTAAACAGCAACTGTCATCTATCTAACTACAGTAACCATCCCCCTCCTCCTCACAACCCCTCCCTTCTCATCCACTCCCTCCGCCACCCACACAAACACATTCGTATCCGCGGGCAACGATCCAATCCTGCCATACCATCCATTCCTACTATCCGTCGTATGAAACACCCGCTCTCCCCAGCGATTGAACACCGAGAAATATTTGAATTGCTTTATCCCCACCGGTATCGCCCGTAGTATATCATTATTCCCATCACCATTCGGACTAAACGCACTCGGTACATATATCTCCGGTCCCCGGTAAACTTTGATGATGATCTCATCCGTTCCAGCACAACCTTCCTGCGTAATGGCGGTAACGGTATACTCCATCTCCTTATCTAATGTCACGATCGGACTTTGGATATTAGGATTGCTTAATCCATAGGAAGGCGACCAACTGTACTGCGCAAACCCGCTATTGTTGACGTCCTTTGGTTGCAGCAAAAACGGCTGATTCAATATTATCGACGTGTCATCCCCCGCAAACACCTTCGGTGGTGGTGTCACTGTGATGGTCACCGTTGATGGTACGAGGGATTTGCAATCATTTCCATCGGTAACCTCTAATGAATACGTAATCGTCGCCGTCGGATTTCTCACCACGGGGCTGGAAATTGTTTGGTCGCTCAAGTAAGTAGTCGGCGTCCATTTGTAATCCACTCCACCAGATCCCGACAACTGTGCATCCTTACCCGAACAGATCGCATCTCCAGGTCCCGCAATCGCTATCGGTGCCGGATGCACGAGCACCGTCACCGAATCCGTCTTCATACAGCTCCCTAGTCTCGCCGTCACGTAATACTTCGTCGTCTGCGTCGGTGCTGCTATTGGGTTCAATACACTGGCATTATTCAGGCTCCCCGCTGGCGTCCACAACAAGCTGCTCGCGTTGGAGACATTGTTTAACGCCACAGTCGTTCCCTCGCAAATCGTATTATTCGCACCAGCGGTAAAAGCAAGATTATTTACAATCGTAAGCGTCGCCGTTTCCGAATCCACGCATCCATTCGCATCCTTCATCCATGCAATATGACTGCCTCCTCCAACATTGTTGAACACCGCCGCCGATTGATAGCTCACCCCATCCATGCTATACTGATACGGTGTTGTACCACCCGTGCCCGAAAGCAGGATGCGACCATCATCGTTGAGACAACTCGGAGGCTCAACCGAAACAGCCAATTGCGGCCCCGCAATATTTCCTACCGTAACCGCAGCGGTTGCAGTAGCGCCACCCGCATCTTTTATCGTCACCGTATGCGTCATTGCGGGCACCCCAATAAATACATTCGACGCTTGGAAGTTTACTCCATCCAACGAATACTGGTACGGAGGCTGTCCACTCGCGCCAGTGGCCGTGATCGTTCCGTTCGAATTCCCACAAGTCGCATTCGTCCATGTTGCCGTCACCGCAGGACAGGAAGTCAAAATATTTATCGTCGTGGTGTTCGTATAGTTGATCGCATCTCTTACTGTTATGGTATACGTACCTGCCGTTAGACCGCTGAATGTATTCGATGCTTGAAAGTTCGTTCCGTCGATGGAATACTGAAAAGGTGCCGTAGCATTCGTGACGTTCACCGTCACCGCGCCATTGCCATTCCCACAAGTCTCGTTCGTTAGTACGGTAGTGATCGTCGGACAATTAAACACCAGGCTAATCCCCATCCCCACGCCACAACCATTCGCATCCCGTATTGCCGGCATGTATGGATTCGGTGTGAGATTGGTAAATACATTCCCGGATTGATAATTAAAGTTGTCGATGCTATACGTGTAAGGCGGCGTGCCACCCGTGCCGGTAATGGTAATGCTTCCGTCATTAAAACTACAAGACGTGGGAACGATAGTAAAAGCGATGGTCGGACCCGGCGAATCCGTAATCGTAACGGAGGTGCTTGCCGTCGCGCCGGTATTATCCTTAATGGTCACGGTGTAGGCCGTCGCACCGAGACCCGTAAACACATTGCTCGTTTGAAAGTTGATCCCATCTTTCGAATACTGGTAGGGTAGTGTGCCTCCCGAACCCGTAGCCGTGATGACGCCATTCATATTCCCGCAGACTACGTTCGTCGGAACGGCCGTCACCGACAAACAATTATATGTGACAGGTATAGTCGCCGTCGCCGTGAAGTTGAGCGCATCCTTTAGCGTCACCGTATACGTGCCGGCACCCAGGTTGGTGAAGACATTGCTGGTCTGAAAGTTGACCCCATCCAGCGAGTATTGAAATGGCGCGGTCCCATTAGTAGTCGTCGCCGTAATCGTTCCATTATTGTTCCCACACGTAGCATTCACCGCACTCAACGTGAGGGCAGGGCAGGTCTCGGTAATATTGGCGAGCAGCGCGGTGGCGTAACCATTGGCATCCCTCACGGTCACGTAATAATTTCCCTTACTCAATCCCGTGAATACATTGCTCGACTGGTAATTGATCCCATCGATCGAATAAGTGTATGGCGGAGCCCCACCGCTGGGAGTGATAGTAACCTGTCCATTATTTTGCTGGCAGGCAGTCTCGGTTACGACCCAATTGGCCGTCACACCACATTGCAGGAAAACGCCAATGATCAATAGGTAAGTTTTTCCGTTGACGTCTTTTGCGACGATGTGGTGTACACCGACCGGCACATTGAAAATTCCCACCGCCTGGTATGGCCCGCCATTGATCGAATACTCGTAAGGCGCGAACGCTGGATCCACCATCCTCAATTCGATATTGGCCAGTTGACCGGTACAAACGAAAGACGTATAAGTTACTCCCCATGGCATGCCGCATCCCAATAAATAAGAGATGTTGAAACTATTGAGACGACCGACACACCCGTTCGCATCCTTTACAAAAAAATCCCAGGCGCCGGAGCTAAGATTGGCGAACACGTTGCTCGACTGGAAATTCACCATGTCCATGCTGTATTGATATGGAGCCACACCTCCAGTTGCCTGTAACGTCACCGTAGCATCCCCACTCGAACAGGTAGTGGCCTGGGTGTAACTCGACATAGTCAGCGTGGGGCGAGGAAAGGTATTCGGCACGACCACTGTGGCTGGTGCTGTGAGCCCCGCTGCATCTGAAATGATGAAATTATAAGTGCCGGGAGAGCGTCCTGGAAAGTTTCCGTTGTTCTGTGTCCAACCCGATATCATCGTATAAGTATAGGGTGCCGTGCCACCGCTGGCTACGATTACGATGCTGCCATTGCTACCGCCGCAACTCGAGGAAACAACTGTAATGTCAAGCGTGATGGCGTTGATGACCCGAAAGTATTGAGTCTGGCCACCAGGATCGATGGAAAGTGGGGGGGAGGGAGCGGACTGCGAAGGAGGCTGATTGCGATTTTGAATAACTGTGACTTGCTGACCAGCTACTTGCTGGCAGATAAGAAGGATAAGCAATAAGGCAAATGACCCAGGTTTGGGCAGGGTCGGTTTGGTAAAAGACATTAGCAGGAGCCGGTTGAAATAATTTCAATTCAGGCTGCTAAAATTACTCTTTTATGGGAAGGATGTAAAATCACGAAAAATCAGTCCTAAATGATAACAATCATGAAATCCGTGGCCAATTTGCCCGCAGATTATCATGATTGTTATGATTTAGGACTGATTTGTTAATTGAACTCGCTATCCTATCTCGCCTCTCTAGTTCAGGTCGGCAGATAAGTACTCTGCATACGCATAGCCTTCCTCTCCATCTTTCGTCCTCACGAGCCACCACTGATCATTCGTCTTACTGATCAACGTGATGAGTTCATGATGTGCGGCCTTTCCAACAATCGGCTGATCCGTACCTGGCCCTTTGCGAATGTTGAGGTTTGACTTCTGTGTATTCACTTTTACTTGCGAACCGGCGGCAGCTTCCCTGACGTTTACATTCATCACAACGTCGCCCGATTTGAAATTAGGATCCAGTTTGTTGTACACGTTCCAAAGCTGATCTTTCGCAGCACCATCTGGAGCCTCACCGTCAATATACAACACGCCATCCTGCTCCCTGATTTGGAGATTGCGCAAGCCGGATGTAGTGGCCGCGCTCGTCAGTTCCCTGTATTTGTCTTGTAGTGCCATAACTTAAGTTTTTAGATGAATTAATTATTGATCTTCAAAGTGACTGCATCGACTTTCTTAGGTCTAAGTGCATCGAGCATGGGCTTCAACCTCTTCCAGTCGGCTGACTTTATTTCGCCCGCTACGGTAATGATACCATCATTCACTGTAGCGACTACTCCCTGGAAATCCTTTGTGGCGTCCCTAACCGCAGCAGAGAGTGGGTCGTCGGCAGTTATTTCAACAGGCGCAGCAACTGTTTGAGCTACAGTTACATTATTGCTAACGGACTTAACACCTTTGACAGCTCCTGCAATGGTGCTGGCTTCGGACTTCGCTGCCGCATCTTTTACTTCGCCAGTGAGTGTAGCGACGCCATCATTGATGGCTACGCTTAGACCCGTGGTCTCAGGATTGGCCTGTAATGCCGATTCTACGGATGTCTTTACGTCGGCATCCTTCGGCTCGGACTTACAACCCGTGCCAATGAAGATGGTAATTGATGCAAACAACAATAATAACGTACTACTGATCTTTTTCATAAATGTCTGTTTAGTGTGAGATGTTCAGGTTTACTTTTCTAAATATTCAGAATTTGTAACAATATTTAGGCCAGCAACAGCTGTATCAAGGGATAGATCGAAGATTTTCATGATGATCATGATTTAGGAATGATATCCGCGTCAATCATAAAAATCATGAATATCAGCGGTCAAGATTTGACCACAGATTTATCATGATGGTTATGATTTTCGCAGATACACTCTTATGTGTGGGGATGATCAGCGGTTACTTACCTTATAACCATCGATCATCCCTAAATCATAAAAAATCATGAATATCAGCGGTCCAAATCTTGGTTTCATTGGTGGATAAGAATCATATCAACATCTTAATGTTGATAAATCATAGTTGAAAAAAATATTCCAACCCAAAAAAAACTCATGTGAATAGTTTTTTCCCCATTGGCCACCTTCACAAAAACCTCATATTTGTATAGTATTAAAGAATACCAGGGAGACCCAGAAAAATAAAAAGCAGATCGAACTAAAGAACGTTAAACGTTAAACGTCTAAATAATACCTAAATCGACTTTAAACAACACCCCACCATGTCCTCGACTTACTGCGACTTCGTCCAACATAAAGGTAAAGGCACTGTGCACCAGCACTACCATGACAAAGAATATGGTTTTCCATTGCGTACCGATAACGAACTCTTCGCCCGGCTCGTACTTGAGATCAACCAGGCGGGACTTAGTTGGGAGACGATTCTCAAGAAGAAAGAGAATTTCCTTAAGGCTTTTGACAACTTCGATATTGATAAAGTTGCTCGCTACAATGATAAGCGAAAAGAAAAGCTCATGCTCGATGCGGGCATCATCCGCAACCGGCTGAAGATTGAAGCTACTATCGACAACGCGAAGAAGATAAAGGCCATTCAGAAAGAGACGGGCTCATTCAAGAAATGGCTGGATCAACATCATCCACTATCGAAGGAAGAATGGGTAAAGCTTTTTAAGTCACAGTTCCGATTCACGGGCGGCGAGATCGTAAATGAGTTTCTAATGAGTACGGGTTATCTCCCCGGAGCGCATGTGGATTCGTGTCCGGCCTTTCAAAAAATAATTAAACTAAAGCCAATGTGGAACCGGGGGCAATAGGCAATAGGCAATAGGCAATAGACAATAGGCAATTGGCAATTGGCAATAGGCAATAGGCAATTGGCAAACGCAATAGGCAAGGGCCAAGAAAGTAAAACGAGATTTGGAGATTTGGTAAACGGTGAACTGGGATGGGGGCGTTAAATGTTAAAGAAACAAAGGTCTACAAACTGGCTTTCACACTTGCAATGGAGATTTTCGAAATTTCCAAAAGGTTTCCTGCTGAAGAAAAATATTCCCTAACTGATCAGATTAGACGTTCTTCGCGGTGTCTGCATCTCCCTAATAGAAGCCTACAGAAAGAAAAGATATCGAGCATATTTTGTCTCAAAGGTGTCCGATAGCGACATGGAAAATTCCGAAACTTCCGGGTGGTTGGATTTTGCGATGAATTGTGAATACTTAGGAAGTGAGGTTCATTCTCAATTAACATCAAAAAATTCGGAGGTTGGCAAAATGTTAAACCACATGCTTCACAATCCGGAAAAATATTAATAGTCTTCGCAAAAACAGGAAAGTCCTGCACGCCCCCTGCCAATTTCTGGTGTTAGCCCATTGCCCATTGCCAATTGCCCATTGCCTATCGCCCCTTGCCCATTGCCCATTGCCCATTGCCCATTGCCTATCGCCCGTTGCCCATTGCCTCTTGCCCATTGCCTATTGCCTCTTGCCCGTTGCCTATTGACCAAACTGGGGTCGTTTCGCCTCAATAAAAACCTATCAATAACACGTAATGCTATGACTTATACCATTTTCCACGCTGGTATAATTCTAGCAACCCGCAGTATTAGAATCAAAAAATTACAAATTATGAAAGCTTTATTTTCCGTACTGGCGATGGCCATTAGCCTTGTTGCCATTTCACAGTCTACAGTGACTATTAAAACAGAAGGAAACCGCAACAAACAAGTAATAGTTGATAACAAGACCTACACGATCCCGACAGCGACGTCAACATCAACAACTACTACGCAGTCAGTTGTGATCACCGACCTCCTTCCAGGGCAACACAGTCTGTCTGTTGTCAGAACAAATCAAACAACATCCCGTAATTCCGCTAAGTCGACCTTCAATCTTAGAGATGGTTATGACCTTACGCTTACGGTGTCGAACAATGGTAGCGTCAGCACCTCCGAAACGCGTAACAGCAGGAGAGGAGGCAACGCAGGTCAGTTGTCGACCAAGAATTTCAATACCCTTTACACGAATACAAAGAACAAGACGGGTGCTTCCGCCCGTTCAGCGTATCTCGAGGCTGAATTCAACACATCGAACACCAACAGGAGGATCACAGCACAACAGGCCAGCACTTTGATCCAGTTGGTCAATTCGGAAAGCATGCGTCTCAAACTCGCGAAGCTTGTATATTCGAGAGTGAGCGATCAGCAGAATTTTTCATCGGTGGCAAACCTGCTTAACAGTACCAATAGCCGCAATGATCTGAATGCTTATATCGCAGCACAGCCTTCGAATACCACAGACCCAACTATTCCGACAACCGGAACTGCCCAGTTGACCGATGCGCAATTCAATACAATATATACTGAGGTCATTGCTGAGCCGACGTTGAGTGAGCGTAACTATTACCTCAACAATTTCTTTACCCGTGACTTTAACTATTATACTTCTGCACAGGTAAAACAATTATTGCAGACAATTTCAGGAGAGCAGGAACGCTTGAGCCTTGCAAAGAGTTCTTATCGCGGTATAGTTGACAGGGGAAATTTCAATACGATCTATTCTTTGCTCGCGACTACTTCAAGCCGTTCTGACCTACAGGCTTATATCAATAACTACGACGGTAGCAACCCGATGGCAGCTATGACTACGGCTAATTATGATAAGTTGTACCAGACGGTTTATTATACAAACAGTAATTCATCCCGCAACACGGCTATCAACAATGCCCTCCTGACAGCCGGTAATTATTTTACCGCTGCCCAGGCCAAGAAGCTGATTGCGTTGGTAAGTGACGAGGCTAACCGTCTGCAGCTTTCAAAGAATGCATACAAGACACTAGTAGATCGTACTAACTATACTTTATTGAACGATCTTCTCAACTCTACGGCTAGCCGTAATGATCTTTATGCGTATGTGAATAACTATAACAACGTTTCAGTTGGAGCAACAGGTTCAGCAATGGCCGATGCGGACTTCAATACGCTTTACAGGAGCGTTACTGGAGCATGGAGTTCTTCTAACAAGGTGACTATCGTTTCAGATGCATTCCGTTCAACTACTGCATTCTTTTCGACTCACCAGGCTAAACAACTTCTGACGCAGATCACAAATGAGAATGACAGGTTAGTTCTCGCGAAGAGTTCATACGATAACATCGTCGATCCTTCCAACTTCACTTCAGTATACGATCTGTTTAATACAACCTCAATGAGAAATGATCTTGCAGCATTTGTTTCAGGTGTTCAAAACGGAACGGTAACTGCAAAGGTTGCGATGTCAGAAAGTGAATTCAAAAGCATTCAAAGAAGTCTAGTGTTGACCTTCGGTCTTGGCGCGAAGTATAACAGCCTTACCGAGATCTTCAATACAGAGACAAACTATTTCACCGTAGCTCAAGCGAAAGAATTGATTAAGATGGTTAGCAATGAAGGAAACAGGCTGGAATTAGCCAAGCTTTCCTATAATAATATCACCGACCCTACGAATTTCAGTTCGGTATATGATATCTTCTCATCACAAGCTAGTAAGAATGAACTAGCGGCTTATGTAGAGGCTAATGTAAGCCGATAAGAAGGTTTTCACGCAAAGACGCAGAGGCGCAGAGTAAGAAATTTATCTCTGCGCCTTTTTTGTTTCACGCAAAGACGCAACACTTTCACGCAAAGACGCAACACTTTCACGCAAAGACGCAAAGGTTCGCAAAGACGCAAAGAGAATCTTGCACGCGGACACGCATTGCGATTTGATCTTTGCGTATTTGCGTGAAACCCTTAGCGTCTTTGCGTAAACTTTGCGTCTTTGCGTGAAATCTTGCGTGAAACCCTTAGCGTCTTTGCGTAAACTTTGCGTCTTTGCGTGAAATCTTGCGTGAAACCTAGTTGGGTTGGGCTATAGGAAGTCGGTAGTGTTGCCCATCCAATACAAACAACTCATCGATCTCAACTGTCCAGTATTTGTAGAGAGGAGATTTGCGAAGGATCTTTTCGATCTCGTATTTGCCTTCGGCTGATAGAGTGATCCACAATCGCTGCGACTGCATGCTCACCGCATATTGATCGATGATTTCTTTATTGATCAGGTAATTAATGTAGGTCCTGTGTTGGGGCACAAGTTCCATATACACCTCATCCATTTCAAACTGTATTGACACCTGGTATTTCATGCTCATTGTAACTATATTGACAAGGTATATTGAATAAAGTTTGAGCCATAATAAAATTATCTACACGAAGTGGGGAAAAATAAATAAGAAGCAAGTATTTTTGCGGGCGCGGGACAGGGGATCTTCCTACTTTCGCCCTATTGTTGACCGGAACGTTAGCTCAGTTGGTTTAGAGCATTACTTTGACAGAGTAGGGGTCACTGGTTCGAGTCCAGTACGTTCCACACTTTCTCTTCCAAATCGTGACAAATAAGGGTAATCGAACCCCGCTTCCTTAACATCTCCTCTCGTTGAAAAAGAACATTGTAAATCAGGCGATTCGGCTGATGAATGTGAAATCGTGTGATAGAAATTAGGAATAGCGGCTATAATTCGGGTGTATTCACTACTCACCATTCACCCCCCGCCTCCGCTAAGCTACGGCGGGCAGGCACTCACAATTTCCATTTAACCACCCTATTCACGCATTCCTCTTTCGCAGCGGCAGTAATCCTGATGTAATTATCCGTATACCCTTCCATCATTTCCGACTTACTATGTTTTTCGAAAAGAACATTCCTACTCTGCCCGCTATGTTGCTGCGTGAAGTATTGCATCTTCATGTAGGAGAGATTGCGCAGCGATTTATTTCGATCATTTCTTACGGTGACAGGGACAACTGGCTTGAGCGTCAGCGCATGAGTATTATCTCTCTCTGAGTAAGTAAATACGTGCAGGTAAGAAATATCGAGGCTATGGAGAAAGTCAAACGTTTCTTTAAAATCTTCGTCCGTCTCCCCTGGGAAGCCGACGATCACATCGACGCCGATGGCGCAGTGTGGCATCAGGGTCTTGATGAGGTTCACCCGATCCTGGTATAATTCCCTGCGGTAACGACGACGCATCAGCCCCAATATCTTATTGCTACCGCTCTGAAGGGGTATATGGAAATGGGGCATGAACTTGTCACTTCCCGCCACGAAGGCAATAATATCGTTCGTAAGAAGGTTAGGCTCAATGGACGAGATCCGATATCGGGATATGCCCTCCACCCGATCCAGGGCCTGCACCAGCTCATAAAAATTTTCCTTTTTTCCCTTTTCCCATCGAGTGCCTTCGTCTTCATGGATGGGAGAATGTGCCGTCCCGAAATCGCCAAGGTTGATTCCTGTCAATACGATTTCCTTCACTCCATTATGGGCCAACTGTCTTGCATTCTCCACCACATTCGCGATCGAATCGCTCCGGCTTTTTCCGCGGGCCATGGGAATGGTGCAGAATGAACAATTATAGTCACAACCGTCCTGGACCTTGAGAAATGTCCGGGTCCTATCGTTTACGGAAAAGGACGAATGGAAGTCGGAAACCTCGTCGATATCGCAACTACAAATCCGGGCCGAGTCGCCCTTGGAAAGCTCACGAATATGGGTAGCGATATTGAATTTCTCCGCCGCCCCCAGCACCAGGTCCACACCGGGTATTGCCGCTATCTCCTTCGGTTTCAACTGTGCATAACATCCCGTGATCACCACATAGCTCTCGGGCGCCTTCCTTCGAATTCTTCTCACCAGGTGCCGGCATTCTTTGTCTGCGTTATCAGTCACCGAGCAGGTGTTGATCACATAAACATCCGCCAATTCCTCGAACGGCTTTTTCTCAAACCCCTCCGTCTCCATCAGCCTCGATAGCGACGAGGTCTCGGCGAAGTTGAGCTTGCAGCCGAGAGTGTGGAAGGCGATTGTTTTTGCGATTGACATGGGGGGCGAAGTTAGTTGATTAAGTTGATTGGGTTGGTTGAGGGCCGGTTGATTAAGTTGATTGAGTTGATTGGGTTGATTAAGTAGCCACCATACTTACCAGGCTGTGTCGGAGTCTTCCCAGCCTAATCAACTCATTCAACTCATTCAACCGAATCAACTTAACCAACTAAACCCTTATTTTAGCTCTGATGAACAGAAAACTCCTCCTTTACCTTACCATCTTCGCCCTCGGCCTCATTCTGTTTTTCGTTAAGAGATGCCAGAAGCCTGATACTTCGAAGCCATCGTCGGGTCAAGGTCCCGGCAGCCAGGCAGGAAAAGTCGATCGCAACCGCGGTTTCGACAGGAGAGTGTCCTACCTCGAATACACCCAGCACGCCCGCTGTCGCATGGAATGCCGGAAGATCACACAGGAAGAAGTGAAAGAGATCATGTCGGAGGGCAAGATCAATTATACAAAGAGCAACGTCAACGCCAGCCCCTGTCCGGCGTATGCACTCGAAGGTGTCACCGATGACGACCAACGCGTGCGTATCGTCTTTGGGCAGTGCAATGCCAAGACCAAGGTGATCACCGTAATCGATCTCAATACCGATTGGTCCTGCGATTGCGGCGGCGATGACGATAAATACAAAAACAAGAATTGATGAAGATGCTATTGAAACCAGTCCAATGGCTCTATTGCATCTACGCGCTCCTGCTATTTGTCGGCATCATGCTCGTGATATTTCCCTTTGTCATCATCGCCAGTTTGTTCGGTCGCATCCGTGGCGCCAATATGGTCCTACGCATCTGCATGTTCTGGGGCGACCTCTGGTTCCCGCTGATTTTTATTTTTACGAAAAAAATATACGAAGTGCCGCACGATAAGTCGCGGTCCTTCATCTTCGTCAACAATCATATTTCCTACCTCGATGCATGTATCCTTGTAAGAGCCTATCGCCAGCCCGTACGTCCTCTCGGTAGGGCAGAGATGAGCAAGGTCCCTGTATTCGGATACATCTATCGCAACGCCATCGTCACGGTCGATCGTAGTAACCCGGAGAACCGCGCAAAGAGCGTGATGACACTCAAATCCGTTCTAAGGAAGGGTATCTCGATACTCGTGTTTCCGGAAGGAACGTTCAACATGGAACACCGTCCTTTGAAATCATTCTACGATGGCGCATTCCGCATCGCCATCGAGACACAGACACCCATCAAACCCGTCCTCTTCCTGGATGCCTATAGCCGCATGCACTACGAATCCATCTTCTCACTCACGCCCGGTCGCTGTCGCATCCTCTATATGGATGAAATTCCGGTCGCCGGTCTTACCATTGACGATGTGGCCTTGCTTCGGGACAAAGTATATTCGATCATGGAAAAGAAGCTGATCGAGTATCGGGCGGCCTGGATACAGCCTTCGGCAAAAGAAACCACCGCGATTCCGCAGTAACCATTCATGATTTATCTTTAACGCCCCGATGGTAGATAGCATTCCTGGTTTAGTCGATAATGATCTACTTTCTTCAAATGACGAAGGTCCTGCAGTCTATGCGGAGATCATCATTCCACTAGCCCTTCCTAAAAATTATACATGGGCCGTTCCCCACACATTCAGGAATTCATTGTTACCCGGCTGCAGGGTAGAGGTCAATCTCGGGAAGAACAAGAAGTATGCGGGCATTGTAAAAAAGCTTCACCACGAGAAACCGGAATTCTTCGAGCCCAAGGATATCCTGAACGTTCTCGACGTAGACCCGGTCGTTTTCGAAGAGCAACTCGCACTTTGGGAATGGATGGCGGGTTATTACATGTGCAGCGAAGGCGAAGTAATGGCGGCAGCGCTCCCCGCACACTTCAAACTCTCAAGCGAAACCATCCTCGTCTATAACGAAGAGTATGGCGATGATTTCTCCGCACTCGATCATGATGAATATCCCGTGGCCGAAGCATTGCTCATCAAGAAGGAATTAAAACTCACCGAGGTTCAGCAGTTGCTCGATTCGTCACACGTTTATCCCGTGATCAATCGACTCATTCAAAAGAAAGTTTGTTTCGTATGGGAGGCGTTGAAACAAACGTATTCTGCCAAGAAGGAAACATATGTTTTACTAAACCCCGAATTCAGTGACGAGGACAAACTCTCGGAGTTATTGAACAACTGGGGACGTGCGCCGAAGCAAATGGAATTGTTGTTGGCCTATCTTCACCTTATGAAAACGGAAGGAGAGGTGACCAAGCCGCTCTTGCTTAAGAAAGCCGGCGCATCCGAATCGCAATTGAAAGGACTGATCGAGAAGAAGATCCTTTGGACGGAGAAGCGAAGTGTCGACAGGTTGCAATATTTACCTAAGGACATTCGAATAGATTTCGAGTTATCTCCAGATCAGGTTGGCGCTTTTGAACAGGTGCATTCATCTTTTCAATCCAAACAGGTCTGCCTACTGCATGGAGTTACCTCCAGCGGGAAGACATTGGTATATATAAAATTGATCGAAGAGTTTATTCGCAAAGGGAAACAGGTGCTATACCTCTTGCCCGAGATCGCCCTCACCTCGCAGATAATTCGTCGGCTGCAGAAACACTTCGGTGGTTATATCGGCATTTACCATTCAAAATTTACACAAAACGAAAGGGTCGAGATATGGAATAAGGTCAAAACAGGCGAACTCAAGATTATCCTTGGAGCAAGATCCTCGGTATTCCTTCCCTTCAGCGATTTCGGCCTGGTGATCTGTGACGAGGAGCAGGATGCCTCTTTTAAACAATACGATCCAGCTCCGAGATACAACGGGCGCGATGCCGCTATCTACCTCGCCACTTTGTTTGGCGCAAAAGTTCTTCTCGGAAGCGCCACACCTTCTCTTGAGAGTTATACCAATGCGCTCAGTGGAAAATATGGACTTGCCACGCTTACCACGCGATACGGAGATCTGCAGTTGCCAGACATCGAATTCATCGATCTGAAGACGATTGAACGGAAGGATAAAACTAAAATCATCCTGTCGCCCCCACTCACGGAGGCCATCCGCCAAGTAGTCGATAGAAAGAAGCAGGTCATTTTGTTTCAAAATCGTAGGGGATACACGCCCTACCAGGTGTGCAATGTGTGCGGTTGGATTCCGCAGTGTAAATATTGCGACGTGTCGCTGACCTATCACAAATTTACGCATAAGCTCATCTGTCACTACTGCGGCACTTCCTATCCTCCACTGACCACGTGTGCTGCCTGCGGCAATCATGATTTCGTACAACGAAATTTCGGAACGGAAAAGATCGAGGAACAATTACAGGAGATATTTCCTGACGTTAAGGTGGCTCGTATGGACATGGACAGCGTACGAGGTAAGAATGCGCATGACGTACTAATTCAACAATTCGAGCAGCATCGAATCGAGATCCTGGTGGGCACACAGATGGTGGTGAAAGGGCTCGACTTCGATAATGTGGACCTCGTCGGTATACTCGATGCCGATGGATTGTTACACTTCGCAGACTTCCGTGTGAATGAACGCGCATTCCAACTGATGGAACAAGTCAGTGGTCGCGCAGGACGAAAACAAGCTACTGGAAAGGTGCTGATTCAGACAATGAACCCTTCACATCCCGTGTTGCAATACGTGAAGCGACACGACTACAAAGCGATGTATGACGAGGAACTGCTCAAGCGAAAACAATTCGCATATCCACCATTTACCCGAATGATCCTTCTCACATTCAAGCATAAGATGAAGGACGTCGTAGAGGCCGCGGCCTACCATTTCACCGATGCGCTGAAAAACAGGTACGGTAACTACCTCGTCGGCCCCGCCGAACCCGTCGTCAACCGAGTCCGCAATCAATACCTGATGGAACTATTATTGAAACTTCCTAAGGATCACAAACTAATTGCCCAGTGCAAACGCGACCTGCTCGAACAAGTGGCGATACTACATAATGAAAAGAGGTTTAGGAGCGTGGGAGTGGTAGCGGATGTGGATGTTGTGTAGAGAAGTCCGGAAAGACCGGAAGTCCGAAAGACCGGAAGACGTTCACTACCGAGGATTATTCTTCATTCATTGAAGACTGGACTACTTTAATGACTAGTCTTTCGGACTTTCGGACTTCCCGTCTTTCGGACTTGCTAATTATGCTGCGGCTGATTAGTCAAAAGGTTCCCCAGCTTCCTCATCTGCGTGTACTCATGAATGAAAAATCCGGTATCATTTAGCTTCGAAGCGGCGAGCATTGCCCTTGCAACTTCATTTGCGTGGATAGGTTTGTATTTTGAGGGTAGGAGGAAGGAAAGACCTGTGGTTACTGCGATGCCGATCTTCTCGCCAAATCTGAATTCTTTTCGATCACCAAGGAGTATGGAAGGTCTCATGATGTGAACGGCACTTAGACCTACTTTCCTAATTTCTTCTTCAGCCTCGCCCTTTAGTGAAAGATAGAATTTACTGCTCTTGCTATTAGCACCAACGGCAGAGACCATAACGAACTTCTCACAGCCATTCATTTTGCAAAAGTTCGCGGCATTTGCCGGAATATCATAGTCAATGGTTCGGTAAAGAGCCTTGTCACCGTTGACTTTCTTCTGGGTGGTGCCGACGGCGCAAAACACCACGTCGCAACCTTCCAACGACAGGCGAAAAGATTCTGCATCCCTGAAATCGACGAGTTTTATTTCGGTGCGCGCATTCTCTTTCGGCACGGGTCGACGCACGATCACCCTGATCGTGTCGAATGATTTATCATCCAGCAACAAATGGTAGAGATAACTTCCTGTTAGGCCGGTGGCACCAATGATGGCCGCTGTCTTTCCTCGCATTGACCAAAGGTCTTACTTCTTCTCCAATATCAGCGCCACCTTGTTGAAGTCCGCCGCGGCATTGATTACCTTCTTGAAGTCTTCGAATTGTATCAGCGGGTAGTTCGTACGACGATACTCTTCAAGGACAGAGATCTTCAGCACATTGCCCACTAATTCGTAAGATGAAGTGAATCCCATCGTCGTCTGTCCCTTGTCCTGGTACACGTGATCGATCTCTATGTCACTGAGGTTCTTCACCACGTACCCTTCGGGAATAGTGAAGTTGATCTTGCGCTCGAGAATATGCGGGTAGTCTATCTCCATCGGGAACTGTCTTGGCTTCTCCTGGTACATCTCTACCTGCTGACCGATGATATCACCGATCCTGATGATCGTCTTGTTGCCCGCTCTTTCAATCAACTCACTCGCCTTGACCGATGCAGAGAGAATGAACGGCTTATTCTGGTGATAGCTTTCGAAATCATGGTTCTCCATCTTCGTACTGAGTATATTCTCCGACTTCGTTCCAAACTTGATCATCTCCTTCGTGATCAGTCGCTTGTTTTCGTCAGACGAGAAATTAAATATAGCCCTATAGGTAGAGGCCGAATATCCCGAGTAGATCTGGTTGATATTGATAAGGAGGGTGTCAGAAGATTTGTTCAGGCTCACGTCCGCCTCGATATTGATAAGGCTCTTTTTGAAATCTTCCAATGGAATCTGCCTGATCTCCCCAATTGCGGTTGTGAAATTCCCGATGGTAGTCGTCTTGCAAAACAAGGCATTCGTGTTGCCCCAGTTTGGCTCGATCCAGGGAAAACGATATTCGCTCAGGGTAGGAGCGAGGTATTTCTTTACCGTGGGAAAATAGATCACAGGGTTCTCACAATTATTCCAGTTCTCGAAGTTTTTCTCTACGGAATACTTGTCACGGCTACCCGCCAACACAAACTCATGCGCAATACCCAGGTTCTTGAAGATAGCTCCATATAACCTTACGATCCCAAGGTGACTCGCCAACTTAGTCTTGATCACCTTCTCCAGGTTGTCGGCATCGTCGATATCGTCGCGTGTTGCCATGTTTACCTTGATGTAGTTCTCTACTGCCACAATCTTGTCCGTCTCGGAGGCGAGGTTCTTCACTTTCATATCCCCAACAAGGTCATTGACTTTCTTATTTTCCTTATCGGAATAAGTTGAATAGTTCTGGTAAACACGCTTGGCTAGTTCATCCCAAGTCAGCAATCGCTCAATGGTTCGGCTCTTGTTGTATGCCAGCTTATATTCGACACGCCTGAGGTTGGCCTCAAAAGCGCTGTATTTCTCATTTTCCGCACCCGGTATATCTTTCTCCGTCACCGTGATCCATCTCTTCTCATTCGTGATGACATCTGAGGGTTTTGCTATTGAATTGAAAGGGCGCATTTCAAAAACCAGGCGCTCGGGGCTGACCAGTTCGAGTCTCGCCTCCAGCAACGGGAATGGTCCCTGGAACACCTCGCGACCGAAGAAGCCTGTGTTACGTTTGTAGGTATAGTAGAATTCAACTTCACAGCCTTTCTCCAATCCCTCCATCGCGAAGATCTTGTACACCTGGTCGTCTTCCTTGAGGTCTTTGATGTTCTCCTTACTCACTTCTATGATCTTGCCGTTGGGCAATATTGTGCGCGCACGGATATCGATGATATCTTCGGTAGTGCTCACTGGCAAATACACCCGATTGAAACTCTCGATGCCTTTATCGTCGTTAATGTGTACGATCTTGTGCAGCGTTTTATACATCACTAAATCTTCCTTTCCATCCGAATACTCAACCCTTCTCTTGTCAAGAAGGACTACAGCCGATTCTTCATTAAGCTTTTTGTCGATCTGGTGAAGGACCGGCTTCTCAACCCAGGTCTCGCGCGTAAAATCCTGGGCATTTGCCAGGAATACGGTACTGAGCCAGGTAATCAGTAAAAAGATCTTTCTCATATGTTTTGGTTTGATGGTGGTTATTTCTTGGAGAGGCTGATTGTTTCCCGGTAAAGCGGAAATAGATTTTCGAGCACTTTATTCCATGCCGGGAACTTATCAACGGGCAAGAGTAGATGATCGTTGTCGAAACTCTGCGTCATAATGACCTGGTCCTTTTTCTGCTCGTAACTGATGGCAAAACCCCAGGCCTCGTTGCGGAATGACTTGCTTTCGGGCAGGTACGAGACTTTATATCCTTCCGGTATTGTAAGGACGGTCACGTATTTCCTGGTATTCTTATACTCATGTTCCATCGGAATATTTCTCCTTGGCAAATCGATCTCCGTATTCTCATAGAATTTGAACAGGTTAAGATTGAGATACCATTCATCGGCGATCTTCTTTCCATAGTCTTGTAGTTCAAATTGACCTGCAAGCTGAAACGTATTCGGATTCCCAGTATTCTCGACTTCGAATTTATTAAGCTTAAACTTATTAGATCCCCGGTTGAAATAATTCTTCATATACTTCTCGCGATCCTTATCATTCGTGAAGTTCATCAGGCCGTACATGTTCATGGCATAGTAGCCGGTCATGTTGACGCTAATGGCGCCACGTATTCCTTTATCGGTTAGCTCCAGGTAGGTCGTGTCAACCAGCGCATTCTTGTCCTTATCGTGCTCAGGCACGCGTACGATCTTATATTCATTCTCGCTGATTCCTATGAGGGCCTGCTTTCCCTGGATATGACCCGAAGGAACGCCAAATACACAATAAGGGTCAGTACCATCCAGGAACACGTAGTCGTTTCCAAGCTTTACGGTAGCGATCATATGGTTGTCCGTGATCGGAAGATGGATGTCGGTGTAGTCATAGGGGAGGGCCCTGCTTCCTATCCAGGTGTAGTAAGCAGGTACGCCTGTATGACGAAGCATCATGGTGATAATGCTGCTCATGTCTTTACAATCACCGAAGCGTCGACTGCATACGAGACTTGCTTCCCTTGGGATGAATCCTTCCATGCCTTCTTCAAAAGCAACATATTTAATGTTCTTCTGTACCCAACGATACACCCTCCTCGTCTTCTCTTCAACGGTCGTAGCACCTGCCACTAACGAATCGGTGATTTTCTTGAGTTCCGGACTCACTTCCTTGTTTATCTCCTTTACAAAGCTCCACTCGAGTTTATATAGGTCATCGAGGTTAGCCATATAACTCATAGTCTTATCCTTTCCATCCTGGTAATTCTCGATATAGAAGATTACATGGAGAGAATAGTAGGAATTATCAGGCGCATCGGGGAACCTCAGTTCCTTTTGCAGGTTGTTGACATGGAACGTGTATGTAACCTCCCCTTTCTTCGTTTCGGATGCGAACTGGACTTTTTCCTTATTGTTTCCTCTAATGATGTATTTCACTGACATCTCTTTAGGAAAACTAATCTTGAGCTCGCCATTCACCACCGGCACATACCTGGAAAAATAATGAGGCGATAATAACCTGGGATTGGTATGGTTGACCGTGTACTCGAGGTGACCAACGGATCCCGGTGTCACTGAAGGAAAATCAAAACTCGTTTCCTTCGAATCATCGTAGAACACGCTATTTGAAATGCTTTGCGCAGTCTTAAAATCCTTTACCGGTATCTTCTTCCCTGTTGGGGGAATGGTGTAGGCCTCGTAGTCCTGCACCTGGTGAAAGCTGCTATGGTAAAACGAGTATTTGCTCATGAATGAAGCGGCATTTGGGGATAGGAACAACAATTCCTGGACCTCCTTGCTCTCTGCAACCGGTTGTCCATCCTTTAGTTTCAATTTGTAGTGAACAGAATGGTTGAGAACAACAGCCTGGTCACCCGGGAATTGTTTCTTAATCGCTTCCACGTCCTGCGAATAGCCAGGGATGGCTACTGCTATGTATAGAAGAATGAAACTCCATCTCAGCAGTTTTTTCATATGCGTCATTTTACATCCAATAATTGGCCATAATAATAGACCCTCGTCTCCTTAAGTTTTCCAGCATCATCATAATGACGGATCTTATTGTGGGGCGTGCCATTGAAGTAGTATCCTTCTTCGGTCACTATTCCTTTATCATTATATTCCTTATAAAACCCATGAAGGTTGTCATGCAGGAATACGTAGTCCAATTGTAGCTGTCCATTTGGATAGTAGTATTTATAAGTTCCTTCGGACAGGCCATAATTCTCCGTGCCTTTCAACATCAACTTTCCGTTAGGATAATATGAGACATTCTCACCTGTGATGATGCCATCTGCGTATTCGAAACTTGAAGAAGGTGTTCCGTTGGCATAGAATGCCGTTACTTTTCCCGTACCGCCAGGTATTGCAATCTCTGGTACCAGTTTACCCGATTTATCCATATACGAATACGCTACCGGTAAATCCTCATCAAACCTCACCTGGTACATTAGTCCGCCCTCCTTATCATACTTCTTCGTCCAACCATGTCGTTCGCCTTTTTGCATCTCAATCTCAGAGTCAGTCTTTCCATTATCGAACAGGAAGATCTTCTTTCCCGTCATTTCTCCATCGACATAGGTCTCCGTGAAATTCAGTTGACCGGTAGACATGTAGTTCTTCCAAACGCCGACCTTATTTCCGAATTTGTATTTCCCTTCGTTCGCTATTTGACCACCATAGTAATAATTCTTGAAGGTGCTGTCCAGCTCTCCGCGTTTGTAATGTTGAATCGTATTCGTGCTGCCATCGAAGAAGGAGAACTTGTATGCTCCCTCGAGTTCCCCATCTACATAGGTGCCTTCCCCGAACGTCTTGCCGTTGAAATAGACAACCTTGAACTTTCCATCGCCGTTCTTCAATACGTAATGGTTGATCTCCTTGCCCAAAGTATCGAACTGTTTGAATTCCTCGATCCAACCGTAGTGATACCGGAATTCATTATTCTTCTTTCCATTAGGAAAAAATTCCTCTTTGTATCCATGGAGGTCGCCATTGAGATATTCCGAAATGAACGTCAGGTTTCCCTGCTCATTGTAACTAAACCACCTTCCTTCAAGTTCGCCCTCCTGCTGCCAGCCCTCTTCCTGGAGTTGACCGTGTATATACCAGAACTTATCATATCCGTGTTTGTCGCCTCCGACATAGGTTGAAGCGGCCTGCATCTTTCCATTAGGATGATAGTTTAATCCAGTTCCCTCTATCAGTCCATCCTTGTAGGGAATCTCACTGCTGGTAGCACCGGAGCGGTAGAAATATTTTTCCATACCGTCTTGCTCACCTTCACTGTTATATGCTACTTGCGAGCGTTTGAAGCCGTCGGAGTAGTAGGTTGTAAGGTTTAATGACTTCGCCTTTCTCTCCGAACTGCCGATCTCCTTACCGGTCTTATCGAAGTAGCGAGCCTGTTTTATATTGTCGTTGTCGAAGCTGTAGATGAAGAAGCGTTTTCCGTCGCGGTCGAAGTACTCGACATCGCCCGAAACTTTTCCATTTTTGTAAGTACAGGAAAAAAAGAGCTGGCCGTTGTCGTAGTATTCGGAGTAAGCACCTTCTATTTTCCCTCCAGCATACGTTTGGGTAATGCGCAATTTTCCATTTTCATGATACTGTTTCCACATTCCATCAAGCTCATCATTTGCATAGCTACCCTCCATGGAGAGTTGACCGTTGTCATGATAGGCGGAGTAAACGCCTACCTGCTTTCCATCTTTGTATGTCCGTTTGGATTCTACCGCGCCATTCTGATGAAACGTCTTGAAAGGACCTTCCAATGAATCTTCTAGATAGTTTTCGATTGATTGCAGGTTTCCATTTGCGAAATAAGTACGTCGCTCACCGTTGATCTTTCCTCCTTTGTATGGTACGACTGTGCGCGGTGTACCGACCCTGTAATATCCTTTCGCCACTCCGTCTTCCAGGCCATCCTTGTAGTGACTGGTCGAGGAAACGACTCCATTATCAAAATAGAAGATCTCATCACCTTCCTGCTTTCCGTCCTTATATTTTTCCTTCCCTTTTTCAATGCCGGAGAAATGGTAGTATGTCCAGGTTCCATCTCTTTCGCCACTCGCATTATATTTCGTTTTGGTCCTAAGATTTCCGGAGGGGTAATAAAATTCCCAATCGCCTACGAGCTTCTCACCATTGTCTGCCGTTTTTCCTCTACCAAACAATCCGCCGTCATCGAAATGATAGAATGCAGGTGTTTGTATTCTTGTAGCGTAATTAAGTTCACGGGTTAATCGTATCACATTGTGATAGACACTTACCTCATTTACTACATCCTGGACTTCTTTCTTGTTCTTCTTATGGTAATCCTGTATCGATTCGATATTCACGTTAGCAAACAAGCGGAAGATGAATGGTTCGAATTTCTTCTCCTCAAACATTTTTTTAAAGAATGGGACGTAATACTGCATGTAAAAATCCGGGTCCTTCTCATCATACTCCAATTTCTCAAATAATACCTGTATTTGTCTCGAAATAGGATCGTCGAGCTTGAGAAGAGGCTTGTATTGCTTGTCCAGCGCAATCTTTGAAAGAATAATCTTCTCCGCCAGCGAAAAATTGTCCGATTGATCTTGCGTGCGCTTGTCGAGAAAAGGTTGCATCGTTTCGGTACCCTTAGTCATGGCGCTAAGTGAGTTGATGGTATTGGTATGAAACCTACCTGCAGGCTGTAGCAATAGATAGTTGATGTGACTGAGGAATGCCGGGATGATCTTCCCTTGTTGAAGTGCGCTCACGCCAAGTTTATAATGGGAGCTGGCCTGGAAAGGATTTATTAAAAGACATTCTTTAAAAACTTCTTCCGCCTCCGCATACCGGGTTAGCTTCATCAGAGTGGTTCCTTTGTTTAGGTATAACTCGGCAGTCGCGGGATATAGCTTAATCGCGGAATCGTAAATCCGCAAGGCTCGCGCCGGATCTCCCATATCATCAATGAGGTTACCATAAAGGGTGTAGAAGTCGGGCCATTTATCATTTTGAACGGCGAGACCCAGTTCGCAAGTCTTGCGTGCTTCCACAAACTGGCTGTCCAGCATCTGGCTATACGCCATCTCGTAAACTGCCCTGTAGTAATTCGTGTCGCCGCGACTGATCTTCCTGAACGTCGCTATCGATTCTTTATACTTGCGTTCATCATGTAGCCGAACACCTTCAGTGATCACCTCTCCCGAGTTGATGAGTGGGTTATTTTCCTGGGCATTTGATAGAATGGCGGAGAGGCAGAGAATGATAGTGATAAGGAGCTTCATGCGAATGGTGGTGGTTTATAACGGGTGAAAGATAATAGGATTTTAGGTATAATAAAATGAGTAGCTTTTTATTATTTTACTATTTACATTGCACCTGTGGAATCACTTAGTACAGACATATCCCTGGCTCCATTCAACAGCTTTGGCATTAAGGTAAAAACACGATGGTATGGCAAGTTTTGTGATGCCGGAGAGTTGACCCAGATCATTAATTCATCCCCACGAGTGCCTAAACTAGTTCTTGGGGGAGGTAGCAATCTCCTGTTTACGAAGGATTTTGAAGGGTTAGTGCTGAAAAACGAGATCATGGGGATTCAGAAAACCAGTGAGGATGAGAACTTCGTCTACCTGAAAGTGGGGGCGGGCGAGAACTGGCATCGGTTCGTGATGTACTGCATCGAGAATAATTATGCGGGAGTAGAAAACCTATCCTTAATCCCCGGATGTGTGGGTGCTTCACCTATGCAGAATATCGGCGCTTATGGAGTCGAACTTAAGGATGTCTTTCACGAACTGACAGCCTTCCACATTGAAGAGAAATCAAATTATACATTTCGCTTGAAGGATTGCCAGTTTGGGTATCGAGACAGCGTCTTCAAAGGAAAATATAGAAACCAGTTCGTCATCCTGCATGTCACGTTTCGACTCAACAAGAAACCCGTGTTTCACACGGGGTATGGCGCGATCGAACAGGAACTGGCGAAGATGGATGTCAAAGAACTCAGCATTCGTGCAATCTCTAATGCGGTTATAAACATCAGGACCTCCAAGCTACCCGATCCACTCGAGATTGGTAACGCCGGCAGCTTCTACAAAAATCCCTCCGTCTCGAAGGAGAAGTTTCAACAATTGAAAACAGACTTTCCTGACGCAGTAGGGTATGATAACGCTGATGGTTCGGTAAAACTGGCCGCAGGCTGGCTGATCGAGCACAGTGGTCCCGATAATGAGACTAGCTGGAAAGGTTATCGCCTTGGTGATGCAGGAGTGCATCCGCTTCAGGCACTCGTATTGGTAAACTATGGCAACGCTACTGGCCAGGAGGTCTACGATCTCAGCGAACGCATTCTCCAAAGCGTTCATAATAAGTTCGGCGTCACGCTCGAACGGGAAGTTAACATCATTTAACAAAGTCAAGTGCAGCACTCTGGAAAATTGGGGTGTCATAGGAGGCGGGAGCCAGTAGCCAATAGGCAATAGGCAATGGGCAACAGGCAATAGGCAACAGGCAACAGGCAACAGGCAACAGGCAATAGGCAATAGGCAATAGGCAGCAGCAACCAGCAACCAAACCATTAAACAACTATATGAAAAAAATTTCCTTCCTCGCGCTCGCTCTCACTCTCACTCTTATTTCCCAGTCGCAGGATAAGATATTTCGCAAGAATGGGAAGACTGTTGAAGCGAAAATTTTGGAGATCGGTAGTTCCGAAATCAAGTACAAGGAATTCAACAACCCGGATGGCCCAATATATGTCCTTGAGACGGATAGGGTCAGCAAAATCGTTTTCGAGAATGGGACTAGCAAGACTTTCCTGGAAGACATCAAGGATCCCGAGAGGTATGCCGGACAACGCATGAAGGGAATCAAGTTTGATTTTCTAGGTCCTCTGCTTGGGTATACTCAAATATCCTTCGAGAAAAGTACGGGTGTTGGCAAAGGATATGAGATTTCTGTGGGTGTAATTGGTGCTGGAAAGAACTCGCGCCTCGAGTATTATGACAACGACTTTCGTAGCGTGAAGAGAGACCAGTTTGGAGGTTTCGCGAGCTTCGGTTATAAGTTTGGCAAACTGCCTGATTTCGTTTTATTCGGCAAGACCAGGTTTTCACACGTCATGCAAGGCACTTACCTGAAGCCCATTCTTTACGTTGGTCACTACAAAGAAAACCGCATTATGTGGAAAGCTAACAGTACCTATGAAATAGGTGAGCAGAACGTGACCTTCGGCGCGCTTCAAATTGAATTAGGAAAGCAATGGGTGTTCAATGATAAATTCCTTCTCGATATATATACCGGTCTTGGATATGGTGTAGACAACAAGAAAGATTCTTATGAATATTCTGACGGGTATTATGATAATACCGCCGCATATAATTACGCGAATGCGCGCCTGGGTCGGAGCCCGGGCCTATCGGCAACATTTGCAATCAAGTTAGGACTGCTGCTCAAATAGAAGAACATGAAAGTGTGAGGGCCGTCCGAAGTGGGCGGCCTTTTTGTTTCACGCAAAGACGCGAAGAATCGCAAAGACGCAAAGGGGTTCTGTGTTTGCACAAGGCAAAATTTCCTTAATAGGCGGTCTCAATTTGCGTACTTACGAGAAATAGAATCCCTTTGCGTCTTTGCGATTCTTCGCGTCTTTGCGTGAAACAATCCTTGCGTGAAACTTAAGCCTCTTCATCAAACTCTTCCTCGTAATCCTTACTCCCAAAATTCATCATACTCCCCATCAAATCCTTAAACTCGATCTTATTCTCAAAGATCTTCTTGCTGATTAATGAATAGGAGGCCAGGCCATGTAACACGAACTCCATTAGAAGAGCCGACTGCCCCTCGTTTGCCTGCGCGAAGTATTTTTTTACCAATGAATGAAGACCATCCACCTGGTAGAGTAATATCGTCTTGTCTTTATCAGACGTGTTGAACGAGAGATTCAGATTATTGCCCTTGTCGAACCAGGAGATCACCGATCTATACGGATTATCCTCCGGCTTCTCGGGTTGCGATGCCTTTCCGGTGTTCTTTCTTTTCTTGAGCGTATCGGGGTTGGGGAAATATAATACGAACTGCGAACGGATCGCCTTGTCCACGAGGTTCATCGCCACCTGGAATGGTCCTTCCTGCTCGCCTTCATAAACGAGTTCAACCTTACCGGTAATAGAAGGAATGATGCCGACCAGATCGGCCAGCCAAACCTGCGTATTTTTCTCTTCGTTGATGATCGCCCTTCGCTCCGCCGAACTAACAGCATTTTCGAATGCTGAGATCGTCAGACGCGCGCTCACTCCACTTTTCTTGTCCACCAGCTCGCTTCCTCTCGCTTCGAATGCCACCTGTTCGATCAATCGCTTGATCAGGTCGCTCACACGCACTTTGGATTTCTGCTCGTCGCTGATTGCGGCTTCCTGCTCTGTTATTTCCAGCGCATTCTCCAATGACTTTGGATAGTGAGTAAGTATCTGGCTTTGTATCCGGTCCTTCAACGGCGTCACTATGGCGCCACGGTTGGTGTAGTCCTCCGGATTCGCGGTGAACACAAATAATATATCCAACGGAAGTCTCAGTTTGAAACCTCGGATCTGTACATCGCCTTCTTCCAGTATGTTGAACAAAGCTACCTGTATCCTCGCCTGTAGGTCGGGGAGTTCATTGATGACGAAAATTCCGCGATTGCTACGCGGTATAATGCCGTAGTGGAGAACTCTCTCATCTGCAAAACTCAACTTTAGATTGGCTGCTTTTATCGGGTCGATGTCGCCAATAAGATCCGCCACACTCACATCCGGAGTGGCGAGTTTCTCGCCATATCGATCGGAGCGATGCAGCCAGTTGATAGGAGTCTTGTCGCCAAGCGTCGCGATCTGGTCGATTGAATATTTTGATATCGGCTCCATCGGGTCATCATTGATATCGCTGCCTGTGATTACTGGGATGTATTCATCCAGTAATTCTATCATCAGCCTCGCCATCCTTGTCTTCGCCTGCCCACGCAATCCAAGAAAAAGAATATTGTGTTTACTCAGCAATGCTCTCTCTACGTCGGGTATAACGCTGTCCTCATATCCTACGATGCCAGGAAATGTGTTTTCCTTTCTCTGCAGTTTCGTGATGAGGTTCTGACGCAACTCTTCCTTTATACTCCTTGGTCTGTACCCGGAGGCCTTCAAATCTCCCAGGGTCTTTATTTTCTTAATGTCCATGTGTTGTTCGAGTCTTTTTAAATGTTAAGTACGAGGAGGGGAGGTCTATGGATGTGAGGCTATCGAGTTCCCCTTTTTGTTGCAGCGATCCAATGCGTCAGCCGCCTGAATTAATAAACGGTTCTTCTTTTACCACTCTCGAAATCCTTAAATATGAATGCCCCTAGTTTATCCAATGAGGCAAAAAACGCCTTTCCATTGTTCGTCTCGGTGAAGTCCTGTACAAACCGCTGCAGATATGGATCCGTAGCGATCATGAATGTAGTGATGGGGATCTTCAACTTCTTGCACTGGGCCGCGAGGTTCATGCAGCGGCTGGTTACCTTGCGGTCGAGACCGAAACTATTTTTATAATAACGTTTTCCAATCTTCAGGCAGGTAGGCTTGCCATCAGTGATCATGAATATTTGCTTGTTGGGATTCTTTCTTCTTCTTAAGATATCCATCGCCAACTCAAGCCCTGCAACTGTATTAGTGTGATAAGGTCCTACCTGGAGATAAGGCAGGTCTTTTATTTCTACGGGCCAGGCATCGTTACCAAACACTACAATGTCCAATGTGTCCTTTGGATACTTTGTGGTGATCAGTTCGCTCAATGCCATCGCAACTTTCTTTGCCGGTGTAATGCGATCCTCGCCATAAAGGATCATGGAGTGGGAGATGTCGATCATCAGGACAGTGGAGGTCTGCGCCTTGAAGTCCGTTTCGCGAATGCTAAGGTCGTCCTCCTGCATTTTGAAACTATCGATGCCGTGGTTGATCTGTGCATTCCTGATCGACTCGGTGAAGTCGATCTGCTCGAGCATGTCCCCGAATTGGAACTGCCGCGTGTCCGGGTTTTGTTCGTCGCCCTGTCCGGGTTTGAAACTATGATGATCGCCCTGTTTCGTCTTCTTCAATTTTCCGAAGATCTCTTCCAGGCTCTTCTTGCGGATTCCCTGCTCCGTCTTCGGCGTGATCTTGATTTGTCCTTGCTGGTTGTCTTCGGTAATGTAGCCCTTCTCCTTTAACTCATCGATGAAGTCACCCATGCCATATTCCTCGTCCGTAAGCTCGTATTTTTTGTCCAGCTCATTTAACCATTGTAGCGCCTCGCCCACATCGCCACTCGTATAAGTGAGCAGCTGCATGAAGAGGTCGAGCAATTGCTCAAACTTGCTTTTGCCTTCACTGCTGGGGTCGAATCGTGTAAAATGAAAACCGTTCATATTAGGGGTAGACTAGCAATTTACGAATAATTTGCCCGTTGTGCATTATAACAACAGCACAGGTAAAAGGTTTCACGCGGAGGTGTGGTTTCACGCAAAGACGCAAAGATTCGCAAAGGCGCAAAGGGTTTCCTTTTGCGCTTATCTCCTTCTGGCCTAGACGTTATCACTGCGTTACGGTAGTCTTTGCGGTTTTGCGAATCGTTGCGGCTTTGCGTGAGACAAAACGGTCGCAGCTATAATGACAAAGGCGCAAAGGAATCCCTTTGCGCCTTTGCGAATCTTAGCGTCTTTGCGTGAAACAAACCTACCTGGGTCGAACCGTGTCTGCCGGTTTCAGGGTATCAGGCTTTATCACGTTATTAATATTTCCGCTATTCTCCGGTTTCAGCGGAGTTTGCAGGGCATACTTGGTCTCGATCGAGGCGAGTACTTCAAGCATGATATCATTCAGGAATTCTTCCGTGCCCTGGAGGGTGCCGCCGAACAATTCAGGCCGCTCAGTTTTGATATAATTATAATATTTCTGTTGCTCCTCCAGATCTCTTCGGACATCCTTCCTCACTTTCTCAGCAAGCTCGGTCTTACCTGCTTTGTAACAGGCCTCGAGGTATACAAGTCCTGTTTGGTTGTGACTGTTGAACCTGCTCGTCATGCCGTAGGGTAAGTCAGCTGGATTGATGCCTGCCTCCGCTTTATCGAGGAGTTTCTTCGCATCATCCGTTCTACCCTGGTCGGCCAGGTTACCCGCAGCTTCTGCATAGATAGCTCGGATGTTGAGGAGGTGACGGCGATTTTCTTCATCGAAGTAAACTCCCTTCTTATCGGCGCCGAACCTGAATTTCGTCATCAGGTTATCGAAAATGACAGCGGCATTGTTATCTCTAATCTGCGTACCACCGAGGTTCGTCCGGTACTTCTGTTCAATGCGACTAAAGGCATTCTCAATCTCCCAATTTTGTTGAGGGAATTTGTTAACGATTGGAACAAGCCTATACGCTAATCCATCCTTTCGCAAATATTGTCCAAATCCCATTTCCCCAATAGGTGATGTGAAATATATCGGACGTTTCCATTGATTGGCTGCGATGATATTAAGGATCATGAGATCACTACGAATGAATCCTCCATTGAGTTTGCTCTCCGGTATTTCAAAGAGCATATCGGGAAGCACCGTATCATTTGCATTCACCGTTCCGTTTTTCCTTACCAATGCCGTATCTACGGGTATGCGAAGTCTAGAAACAGGGAAGAAGTCGGGACCTACGTCACGACGCGTATCAGGGTCTTCGTTGCGTTTGCCGAGTTCGTTCTTCATGATCTCATACAGTGGATAGAACGTCGTTTTGTCGGCACGAGGATCGAGACGGTAACGAAGGTATTCGCGATTATGATTTTCAATTTGTTCGGGGCTCCAGATCACATCTACTGAGTCTGCCTGGTTTACTTTATATCGAAGTTGGTTGATATACCAGTCGATACCAAGAAGGCTATTATTTATTATACGAATATCGGGACGCACGCCTTCCACTTCCTGTGCATACCACAGAGGATAAGTATCATTGTCTCCAAAAGTGATGATGATAGCATTTGGTGCGCAGCTCTCGAGATAATTGCGGGCGAGATCTGGCGCGAGGGTCTTTTGGCTCCTGTCGTGATCATCCCATTCCTGCTGTGCCATAATGATCGGAACGATCAGGCAGATGGCCGCCACGGATCCCGTCAGTATGCTGCCTTTTTGCCCACCCGACGAGATGGCTCGCGTGAGGAATACAATTCCGGCAGTCACTAATGCATAGAGTGCTGTAATCAACAAACAAGGCACGATTAGACCAGCTGATGATTTATGAACGGAACTCATGATGGTAATCGCGAGAGTGAGTACCGATCCGTAGATTAGCACGTTTGTCAATAGTTTCTTGTCTGCCCGCTCCCGTGCTATTTTGACGAAGGCTACCACTGATAATCCGATCCAGATCGCGAAAGCGTAGAATGAACTAACGTAAGCGTAGTCACGTTCCCTCGGCTGGTTGCCTGGCTGATTGAGGTATATAACGACCGCGATGCCAGTTAGGAAGAACAAAAGGAAGTTAACTATCCAGTCTTTGCGATTACGCAATAGTTGATAAACGCATCCAACGATCCCAAGAATGAATGGGAGCATGAACAGTTTATTATTAGCCTTATTGTTCGATATACTCGATGGTATGCGACTCTGATCGCCGAGGCGCCCATTGTCAATGACGGAAATTCCGCTGATCCAATTGCCGTCGCGAACGTTCCCCAGACCCTGAATATCGTTTTGTTTGCCTGCAAAATTCCACATGAAGTATCGCCAGTACATCAGGTCCATCTGGTAAGTGAAGAACCAATTGGCGTTATCCGCATAGGTAGGCGAATACATTGCCTGTCCTTCATCGTCGGTCGTCTGTTCGAGTCCAAGCCAGGATACATAGAAACTAAGGTGACCCTGGTCATTACTCCTGTCCCAGATACGCGGGAAGAGTTGTTGGTCTTCGCTCCTGTAACGAGGCTGGCTTTCTTTACCTACGGCTATGTAGCGATCTTTTCCTCTCACATACTTCATCTCACCTTCCTTCATGGAAATTCCGTTGCGGCTATCCGGATCGAGTTTGTAGCGCGCACCAATATGCGGTCCGTAGACAAGAGGAGCGCTTCCGTATTGTTCGCGGCTTAGATAATATACGAGGCTTATGGGGTTGTCGACATTGTTCATGTCGATAGCAGGATTAGCGTTAGAACGAATCAATGCAGTGAAGTACATGAAGTATCCAAGCATGATGAATACATAGCACCACAAGCTAAGTTTGAGTATGCGGAGTCCGCCGGCCTTGAACAGGTATCCGATGAGTATGGCAGCACCAGCAATCACAAGGAACTTGAGGAACTTTTCAGCGCCGGAGCCGGTTGCTATGAAAAATGGTAATGCCAACAGTACGAAGAAGGCAACGAACCAGGAGATAAGTTTAGTCCTGGTAATGTTTCGCTCGCTGA
Source organism: Chitinophagaceae bacterium (assembly GCA_014379965.1). GTDB lineage: Bacteria > Bacteroidota > Bacteroidia > Chitinophagales > Chitinophagaceae > VBAT01. The sequence continues at coordinate 7,786 of JACMKU010000161.1, read as the reverse complement.
AGCGCAGCGCCCAGATAATGATGGCAGCAAGTGCGAGGAAGTAGATAGTGAATCCTGAGAAGAATGGCAGTCCTACAGAGTTCACGAAGAATACATCGAAGAAACCGGCGGCCTTCATCGAATACTGAATAACGCCGACCTGCACGATACCCGTGATGATACAACCGATAAGGAAGGCACTGATCAACTCCCGAATCGCCTTGTACTTCATGAAGATTCTCACCAATGCTACGGCAATGCCGATGAATAGGATGATCAACGCAATACCTACCAGGTCAGTCTCCTTGTTCATCATATTGGCAAGCACCAGCAGGAGGGCTATGCCACCTGCTACGATCGCCGTCCAAAGGAGAACTTGATCTTTTCTGAACACTTGGATATCAGCTCTATATGGCTCGTATCGAAAATAGCGTCTGAAGTAATAAATCATCACGATCGCTGGGATGGTCAGTAGGTTCAACAAGTGAACGCCGATAGACAGACCCATCATGAAGAATAGGAAAACGATCCAGCGGTCGGCTCTCGACCTGGCGGCGAGGTCATTTCCTGCGTGTTCGTCGGCATGTTCCCATTTCAGCATGGACCAGAATACAAGTGCGGTGAAGAATGAAGAAAGGGCATACACCTCACCCTCGACGGCACTGAACCAGAATGAATCGCTAAAGGTATATGCGAGCCCGCCGATAACACCGGCGGCCATGGTAGTAAACATTTGTTGGCTCGTGAGAGATTCACCTACGGAAACGAACATCTTCCGGGCAAAATGGGTGATCGTCCAGAAAAGAAATAGGATCGTAGCAGCGCTGGCGAGTGCACTCATGAAATTGACAGCATTCGCTGCAGTCAAATTATCATCTCCAAAGAGGACGATGAAGAAGCGGCCGAGTAAAACGAAAAGAGGTGCGCCAGGAGGGTGGGGGAGCTGTACTTTGTCTGCACTGGCGATGAATTCGCCCGTATCCCAGAAGCTGCCGCGGGCCTCGCGGGTAAGCATGTAAGTGGCAAGCGCAATAAGGAATACGGCCCAGCCAGTAAGGTTATTGACTTTTCTGAAGTTCATAGTAAATGAATGATTTTGTAGTATCCCGGTGATAGAGGATCGGGAAGCCGCAAAAATAGGAGATTTCAGCGCATATAGGGAAGTTTCTCGCCTGTCAATTCCTTAATAATGTGAGCAGTGGCGGGTATAATTTGTAGAGCCACAATTTGGTTTCTCGCAAAGACGCAAAGAATCGCAAAGGCGCAAAGAGATTCCGATATCTGGAGTGACCCCTTTGCGACTTTGCGGAACGTTGCGTCTTTGCGTGAAACTGTAGTCTTTGCGTTAGAAAAGCAGGCGAAAAGCTCTACCTATGATCAATTAGCTGACTAAGAAAATCATCCTTCTTCTTCACCTTTTTTTCCTGTAACTCGCTGGTGTAATGTCCAGGCCTCGGCCTTGGCGAGGAAAAGCGCTTTCGTGAGGCCCCAGGTTTCTTTGAAAAATGTGGAGAACCGGTAATGATCCAGGTGTTGCTCGTCCTCCCAGATGCTGTAGGTAACAAATGTATTGTTCTCCTTTTCATCCTGCCAGAGTTCGAGATGTTGACAACCGGGGAAACTTCGAATTCGCTCCTTCCGTTCGTCGAACATCCTGGTGAAGCGATCGATCTCCTCGGGACGGAAACTCATTTTAACGATTCGGATGATGGGCATGGCGGCGATTTTGTGAGTGGTCAGTGGTCAGTTGTGAATAGTGAATAGTGAATAGTGAGTTGTGAATAGTGAATAGTGCCTGACCTTCGTAGCTTTGAGAAACCTAGCCGAAATAGACTCTGACTGTTTGGTAGAATAACTGGGATTGGAGGATACCCGTTACCTGGGTAGATTTTTCGGAGAATCCTTTTAATCCAAATAGTCCAGCCGCGTTTCCTTTGTTGATGGCGATTTCCATGTAGCCTGCGCTATTGAAGATCGCCAACTTCTCTCCTTCGTTTACGTCGGCGTAGGTCTCACTGATACGGTCAATCACCTCGTCGCGCTTGAAGACGATTCGAAAGCTACGGCCTTCACGTTGTTCCTCGAATTGCTCGCGGGTGATGTTGACGATCACATTCTCGAAATTATCAATGTAGATGATCTGCCCTTCTATCCAGTTATTATCAAGCAGGGGGCGAAGGTGATTCTTCTCGGTGTAGGTAACGTCGGCATTGCCGATATTCATCACGGGCTCGCCCTGTTGTAACTGGTTCACGACCTTGCCCATCATACTTGCACAGTACAGCGTATTCTTGTTAGCTAGTTTATCGAGTGGTATTCCCATCACCATCTCCGGTTTCTCTTCGAGGATCATGCTGAGTAGGCCATTGTCGGCGCATAGAATATACTGTTCCTGGTGGAAGGCGAGTAGCAATTGTTCTGGCTTCTTCTCGAAAAGGTTGACCAGGATGATATGATAACTGAAGCTTGGGAAGTTCTTAATAGCGCTACGGCATATATATGCAGCCTGTGGGTAATTGAAGGGTGAAAGGTTATGTGAAATGTCGACGATGGAAAATGCGGGGTTTATCTGTAGGAGCTGTGCCTTTACTGCACCAACCAGGTAGTCCTGGTGACCGATGTCGGAAGTGAGGGTGAGCAGCGCCATCTGTGAATGTAAAATGGTAAATCTAAAATTTAAAATGTAAAAGTTGATCAGTAAAAATAGAGGTAAGTCGGTACTTTATCATTTTACATTTTATATTTTGCATTTTACATTCTACTTGACCAGCTTACCATCTCTAAAGAAGAACTTCCTCACCATCTTATCTGCAAATCCGGGAAAGAATTTATTCAGGAAAACTGTTCGCTTGCCGGTGAAGGTGAGCACGAGGGTTCGCTTCTTCTTTTCGACGGCGCGAAGGATGTGGCGGGCGCATTCCTCTGCGGTCATCATGCTGCCTTCATCCATAGGACTTTCGCCTTGCGAGTCACCATCCTTATTGAGTGCGGCGTGGCGGATATTGGAAGTAGTGAAACCTGGGCAGACCCACATCACGTGAACGCCATCGCCCATGAGTTCGGTGCGAATGGCTTCAAGCCAGCCTTGCAGTGCAAACTTGGAGGCGGAATATCCATTCCTGCCGGGAAGACCACGATATCCAGCGATGGAGGAGACTCCGACGATGGTTCCTTTGCGTTGGATGATCGATTCAAGGGCGTATTTGGTGCAATAGACTACGCCGAAGAAATTTATCTCCATTACTTTCCGGATCACATCTAAGCTTGCATCTTTCAGGAGAGCGCGCATTGAAATGCCTGCGTTGTTAATTAATACGTCGATGCCGCCGAAGAATTTAATGGTGGTCTCGATGAAGCGACGGCAATCATTTTCATTGCTAACATCGGCGACCATGGTATGAAGATGATAGGAGGGGAAAGTCGATTGGAGGCGGTATAATTTATCGTGGTCACGACCGCAAGTAGCGACTTTGGCTCCATGGGAGAGTAATTCTTCCACGAGAGCTTTGCCGATTCCGTCGGTGCCTCCGGTGACGATGACCACCTTGTCTTTGAAATAACTCGACATTAAAAAGAATCTTTATGGCAAACCTACTTTAAAAAACAGCAACAATTCCAAAATGCGGGATATAGTGTTGCAAACCAGTAAGGACGATATTTGATGAACCGGTAGAAATTTTTGGTATGGATGGTGTGGGGGCGTATTTTTGCACTCCCAAACACGACCGCTTCCAGGTTGTGATTGGTGGAAGATCTCGTAGCTCAGTTGGTAGAGCACAACACTTTTAATGTTGGGGCCCTGGGTTCGAGTCCCAGCGGGATCACAAGGTTACTGTTTCAAGGAGCGGTAACCTTTTTTGTTTTCACCAGACATCCCGACAATAGTTAAGATGGCCGGTTTAGGTCCCATTGAGATCAAAAGGTTACTATTTCATCAAGAAGAAACCTTTTTTTTATGCCCTTTGCTTACATACTTTATTCAGTAAGGTTAGACAAGTATTATATTGGTTCATGCACAAACCTCGAACGAAGGTTATATGAACATAATTCTGGACATTCAAAATTCACAAGTTTGGGTGTGCCGTGGCAGGTAGTGTACCTAGAAGAGTTTGAAGTTTTACTCGATGCAAGGCGAAGAGAAATGCAAATAAAAAGGATGAAGTCGCGTCGTTACATTGAAGATTTGATTGCGAAGGGTAGAGCATCCCGACTTTAGTCGGGAGGGCCCTGGGTTCGAGTCCCAGCGGGATCACAAGGACTCTGATTAAATTCAGGGTCTTTTTTTTTGGGAATCCGGAATCAGGAATCCGGAATTAGGAGTTGAGTTCGAGGTTCAAATAACGCTTCAATCACTCGGGTGTCTCCCCGGGCTTGACCCGGGGTCTTTTTCTCAAATCTTGACGGCCCGATGCGTGTCGCCACGCATCCGCTGTTTAAGGAATGAGCGATCAAGTTTTACAATCATCGTTGTTTGGTTATGATAGAGATACGGATGCGTGAGGACAAGCATCCGGGCGGCAAATGGTTTCGTCCAGCGCTATAAAACCTGTGACAAAGTTTCAAACTTTGCGCGTTAAAATCTTCTAGTGTAGTCAACCTTCAATGTGTCCAAAATTCTGATGCTCGGATGCGTGTCTCCACGCATCCGAGCATCAAGCTCGAGGGCAGATCAGTTACCTTCCACTAATTCTTCACCGTTTTTCTTCTTAATATAAATGAACTGATAAGCGTCACAACCAACCCCACCGGTAAAATCTCCACATAAGTCATCATCGCATTAAAGAATGGATTCTTATACATCTTAGCAAACTTTGCCATTTCATTGGTCTCCTTATCAATTTCTACCTGGCTTGCGCCGCTTGCTTTCAATTTCGCCAGCTCCGCAGCCGAATATTTTTCCATAAAATCAGGGATGAAAAAGAAGTAGTCGATGAGCCAGGCTACCACATAAATGGTGGAAGCAATTAATACGATCAAACCCCCAATTTGGAACGCCTTGCCAAAACTGATAATCCCTCCATTATACTTGTTCCTGTAATTGCGAATGCCAACAAAGACAAGTGAAAAGGCGACGAGCATTGAGGCGTACCCGATGAGCATGCTCGTCTCAAAGTCCACGCTGCCTTCGCAATGGCTAATGTAGTTGACAGTTGCTAGCATGAAAGTAGAAACAAGAAGGCCCGCAATGACCCCATAGATGATAATATTCTTTTTCATTGTTGATTTTTTGTTGGTGCAAATGTGACCATTGCACAGCTTCTTCCACTCATACTTTCGGCCATTTCTTTCGCTATCGCGCTTATTTTCATACCAAAGTAGGAGCGTTTTAAGGTATGAGGCTTAAACTTCTAGCTTTCTCAACTGCCTGTGTTCGTCTTTTCACATCAAGTTTTTCAAAAAGGTTCTGAAGGTGTGTCTTGACGGTGCTTAATGAAACGAAGAGTTTGGTGGCAATTTCCTGGTTGCTGTGGCCTTGTGCCAATAAACTTAATATTTCCAACTCCCGTTTGCTGAGTTCTAGCCTGGAGACGAGCGTTGTATCCAGGACGAAATTTTCGTTCCTGGTCACGTACACTTCCTTTTCTACTACTACTGTTTTGATTTTTGGCCTAGAAAGCTTTAAGGCAAGCCATATGCCCAGTCCGGTAAAAATGAGTGCAATAAAGCCGACGTAAATTTCAAATGAGTGGTCAAAGATCAGGAAACGAAGTTCTAACCATTTGAGAAGAAACAGCAGGAGGGCTAAACTGATACTATAAATTATAGTCGCTTTATGTTTAGTCAGGAAGTTTTTGTTAACTGCCATAATAACTACGATTCAATCACTTCGGGTACCATCCAAGGTTTGACCCGGTGCCTTTTCTACAAAGCTGGCGTTTTCAGAATTCATTTCCAAAGTAATCGACCTTTCAAGCCGATATTTTGTGGGCGATGCTTAGCGGTTATGTCAGAATTGATATTTGAAGAAACTTTATACCCTTCTATAAACGATGTTTATCTCACTCGCTAACCGGTCTCTAAATTCTTCAAGGAAGCCTTCTTGGAATTCTGGCCAATTCCAGAACGAAAATCCAAGATTGCTAAATCCCCATTCAGGTTTAAACGTATAACTATGTATTTCCGATGAACCATTGCATAGTGGGCAAGTGATATTATCTCTCGTATCCTTTGTCCAATCATTTAGAAAATCCCAATCCTCTGAAGAAATATCGTGCTTGCAAATAGGACAGATTAATTCCTCAATACCATTTCCGCCGTTATCAAAAACTTGTCTGGTGACAATTATTTCAAGGCCGTTTACATGAAGATCAAATGGCAAATACTTAGAGTTTTTAGTGACTTTACGTGCGCCTTCTGACACTGCATAACCTTGCTCTTGCGAGAGTACGCAGTCAGACGGCTTCGATTTCACGATATCTAGCGTCGTTAGCCAATCCAGGATTTCCCTGGATTGGCGAAGATGGTCTGGATAGCTCGATATTGCAGGAACAATTGAGATGCAAGAGTCGCTCATGTAGTAGTTGGATGACAGTGACTGGCTTCGCAGGTTCTAGATTTACCAACATAGATCAATGCACTCGGAAATCCAACTCACATTATAGCCTTTTCAACCGTCGGAATTAAAATTAGAGAAAGACCCCGGGTCAAGCCCGGGGTGACACCCTAAGTATTCGAAATGCATTTTGCTCTGGACCTTGATAAAAAGGGCGCGCCAATTATTTGAAGTTCGGATTCTTGGAGACACGCATCCGCACAGCATATGATTCCTGTCACTTCTTCTTCGCCAAATACTCCTCCAGATTATTCAATCCCGCAGTGAAGCCTTCCTTGAATCCCATCTCCATGATCTTATCCATGTCCTCCTGTGTAGGGAATGTAATGTTGACCGTTACTGTGGTTGTACCGTTCGTTTCTGCGAATTCATTTAGCCAATGCATGTTTGGAAAGTTGGTTGACTTGCCGTTCTCATCACAAAAGGCATCTATATAAGTGAAATTTGTCTTTGGCTTAATTTTCTTGTAGTCTGCGCGACACCAGTGTTTCTGGCCTTCGCCGACCATTGCATATAGCCAGAAGCCACCCTCGTGGAAGTCCATTGATTTTGTTTCTGTCTTGTATGGTTCAGGGGCCCACCATTGATCAAGAATTTCCGCTTTCGTCCATGCATCCCAAACCAATGGGAGGGAGGCGTTGAACGGACGTGTGATCGTCATCTTCTTATTCTCCTTGTCTTGATCGAAAATTGCTTCGTGCTTCATTTCTTTTGTTTTTTGAGGTTATCTAATACAGTGTCGAGTTGAGTAAAGCGTTTGTTCCAGAGCTTGCGGAACTGTTCCATCCACGTGTCTACTTCCTTCATTTTTCTATGGTTGAGGTAATAATAGATTTCCCGGCCAGACTGTTCCTGCTTTAATAGTTCGCATTCGCTGAGTATCTGGATGTGTTTCGATATCGCTTGCCTGGTGCTGTCAAAATTAGCGGCGATGGCATTCGGTGTCATTGCGCCAAGCGCGAGCAGGCTCAGGATCGCCCTGCGCGTAGGATCGGCAATCGCCTGGAAAGGATCTCTTCTCATTATTGTGCAACCATTTGATTGCAAATATACGCGCAACTGTTCAATTGCGAAAGTTAATTTCACGCAAAGGCACAGAGGCGCAGAGGAATACAAAGAAATTGTTGGAGAAACAGAGTGATCAACCTATAGAGCTATCCAGTATCCAGTACAGCCTCCCGCCTCCAGTCTCCCGCCTCCAGTCTCCCGCCTCCAGTCTCCCGCATGGGTATTCCCGACGCAAAACCCCCACCC
>JACMKU010000160.1 GCA_014379965.1 Chitinophagaceae bacterium | reverse complement strand
CTGGAACCTTAAGCAGGAATACCAATGGTATGTTGGCAGCAGGAACCAGGTTCGATTTGGATTCAACACCATACATCATACCATCACACCGGGTGAGGTGAAAGCCTATACTTCCATTAGCGTCAACTCGGTTGCCTTGCAGAAGCGCTATTCATGGGAGAATGCGGCCTACATCACCGACACTTGGAAAGCCTCCAGCAAGATCAACCTAACCTATGGCGTTCGCCTTTCATCGTTTACCATTCTTGGTGGGGGTGACTACTTCGACATCGCGCCCGATGGCAGGGTAACGGATACATTTACTTATAGAAAGGGTGATTTCGTGAAAACCTATTTCAATCCCGAGCCGCGACTGGCAGCTAGTTTCGTTTTCAACCCTGCGATGTCGATCAAGGCGTCCTATGTCCGTAATGTGCAGAACCTGCATCTCGTGTCAAATTCTACCTCCTCCAACCCTACTGATAAGTGGATCGCGAATACCAATATCATCCGGCCGGAGATCTCTGACCAGGTTGCTGTCGGATATTACCAGGACCTGTTCAACGATAAAGTAGAGTTGAGTGTTGAGACTTACTATAAATCGATGAAGAATCAAATCGATTACCGCGATGGTGCAGACATTTTCGCTAATAGCGATGCCATCGAGTCGCAATTGCTTTTTGGCAAAGGGCGCGCATATGGAATCGAATGGTTAGTGAAGAAGAAAGCAGGAATGCTTACTGGATGGATAGGTTATACGTTATCGAAAACGGAGAAGAAGATCAATGGTATCAACAACGATGAATGGTACAACGCTAGGCAGGATCGCACGCACGAGGTATCAATCGTCGGATCTTACCAACTTAACAAACGCTGGACGCTCTCCGCTACCTGGGTCTTCTATACCGGCGATGCCGTCACCTTTCCCGCGGGCAAATACCGGGTGAATAATCAGACAATTTTCTATTACACGGCTCGTAATGGCTATCGCATGCCGTCTTATCACCGTCTTGACTTGGGCGCCACCTGGATACTGAAGCAAAAGAAGAAGTTTTCATCGGAGCTCACAATAAGCCTGTACAATGCCTATGGCCGGGAGAATGCATATACGATCAACTTCCGCGACAGTAAGGAGGACGTTGACAGAACGGAAGCTGTACAATATGCACTGTTCAAATACATACCCTCAATTGCCTACAACTTTAAATTTTAGATATCCATGTATATGATAAATTTCAACCGAGCGGACGCTTTCTTGATATTGTTTCTTTCTGTAATTTTATTAACCTCGTGTGAGAAAGTCATCAATCTGGACCTCGACAGTGGGGAGAAAAAATACGTGATCGAAGGAGTATTGACAGACCAACCAGGTACCACGAAGGTGTTAATCTCGCAAACGAAAGACTTTGACGAGGATAATAATTTTCCTGGGGTGCCTGGCGCGACGGTTTCTATTACGGAGAGTGGCGGCACCACCACCTTGCTCACGCCAACATCGTCGGGAGTATATGAAGCACCGAATCTAGTTGGAGTCGTCGGCAAAGATTACACTTTATCGGTTAGTGTTAACGGAAGCTCATTCACTGCTGTGTCGACGATGTCGACCCGCGTCAATCTCGATTCAATATTCGTGACGGATGAGTTTTTATTTACGGATACCCGAAAGATTGTGAATGCGGTCTACAAGGATCCTCCCGGCCGAGGTGACAACTACCGTTTCATCCAGTATGTGAACAGGGTGAAGGAAAATAAAGTACTAGTACAGAACGATGATTATACTGATGGAAGGATGGTGACCGCAAAGCTTTTCTATTTCTCCGACGACGAAGATGACGTTGGCATTATCAACAGCGGCGACACCGTAAGGATCGACATGCTCTGTATCGATCCCGCGGTCTTCCGTTATTGGTTCAGCCTCGATCGCAGCGCTACTGGTGGAAGCGGTCAGGCTACACCCTCTAACCCTGTATCGAATCTGCAGGGTGGCGCATTAGGTTACTTTAGTGCGCATACATTGCAGACAAAATCGATGGTCGTTCCCTAGTATGGCTGCGTCGTGATATGTAGTACTCTATACTCACCTGCGGTGAAGTTGAAATTTCCTCTTCTCGTAAGTGATACCAATTCCTGTGTGAACAGATCCCGGTACATTCCTGAGACCGCAGGATGGTCGAAATTAAATGCCGCAGATTTTTGCTTCGAGAGGTTGAGCATGACGAGGACCTTATCTTGTCCAGCTCTGCACAGGTATACGAGTACGTCTGGATGATTGCTTGGTAGCATCAACACAGATGCATTTTCCTGGAGAGCTTTATTCTTCTTTCGAAAACCGAGCAACGTCTTGTAGAAACCATGCAACCCTACTTCGCCATCCCAGTCGATGTAATCTTTCTCAAAAAACGCCAATCTTTTCTTGTTGGGTTTCTCCTGACCGGAATAGATTAATGGAATGCCCGGCCATGTACACGACAATACCGCCATGGCCCCCGCAGCCGCGCCATATTTCTCGTATTCGGTTCCATGATCGCTGTTCTCGTCGTGGTTTGAAGTAAACAATAATTTTCTTGACCCGATAGGGTAACGTGAGTAAATGGTAAACAGGGGAATTATCTCGGCGAGGGTCATTTCTCCTTTCATGTACTTATCAATTGCACGGAGCGCCTCCCAGCCATAGGTGACGTCGAATGCCTCGTGATAATCCATTATCTCGCATTCGGCCAACCAAAATAGTGGCTTGAGTACATCGCACTCACTCCGGGCCTCTATCCAGAAGTCCAGCGGTACCGTCCTTGCCATGTCGCATCGAAAGCCATCGATGTCGTACTCCTTTATCCAATGCTTCATCGACCTTATCATCTCCATACGCATGTCCGGGATGTTGTAGTTTAGGTCGATCACATCGACCCAGCCATACAGCCCGGTGAAGTTTCCCTTGTCATCCTTGCGATACCAATCGGGATATTTCTCCGTCCATTGGTGGTCATAACCGGTATGGTTAGCTACCCAGTCGATGATGACTTTCATACCGAATTCATGCGCCTCACGGATCAATTCTTTGAGGTCATCGGGAGTCCCATAAGCGGAATCGATATCGACGTATGAGCTGGCGGCATAGTAGCTCCCGTAGGTGCCTTGTCTTTTTTCGATGCTGATAGGAGTAATGGGCATGAACCAAAGTATGTCGATACCCATCTTACGAAGCCGGGGAATGTGTTTCATGAAAGCTTTCAAAGTACCCTCCTGTGTATACTGCCGAACGTTCACTTCGTAAATGTTGGTTCCATTGCCCCATGACACGATGGGAAAAGCTATACTCATTATTTGATCTTTAAGCGGTAAAATATTGCAAGGACTATACCACTACCGACTAATAGGATTTAATACTTCCCTTCAAGGCACCGCTGCGCCAATAGGAATTGTAACTGGCACGAAAATTTCCCCTTTTCCGAAGTCAACCCGGTTATCTACCAATTAAACCAGAAAAAATCATGAAAAAATTAGTTTCACTATTGTTGGCTTCTTCTGTACTATTCGCCGCCTGTAACAATGAAGGCAAGGATAGCGTGGAAAAAGCAGACTCGGCAAATGAGGCCAAGATCGATTCGCCTGCCAACAACACAGCCGTTGTTGCCGATGCAGAGACTGCAGCATTTCTAGTTGATGCTGCCAATGGAGGGATGACTGAAGTGCAGTTAGGTCAGGTTGCCGAGCAAAAAGGAACGGATGCCGGAATAAAAAGATTCGGGGCTATGTTGGCCGCTGACCATTCTGGCGCCAACAACCAGGTCAAAACGCTTGCGGCGCAGCGTAACGTTACCTTGCCTGCAACTGTTAGTGATGAAAAGCAAAAAGACATTGATGACTTCAACAAAAAGGCTGGCACGGCCTTCGACAAATCTTATATCAGGTACATGGTAAAGGATCACGAAGACGATATCAAAGCATTTGAAAATGCTTCAGAGGATGTTAAGGATAGTGAAGTGAAGGCATTCATCGATAATACTCTTCCCAAGCTGCGCATGCATCTTGACTCAGCGAAGGCTATTCAGAAGAGACTTAAATATTGAAAAACCGAGTTTGTCCGTACCCTATTTCTTTTTTCCTGAACTCTTCTTACGAGAGGTCTTCTTTGGAGTTGAGTTCTTTCGGGTTGTTTTCTTAGCTGCAGATTTTTTTTTCGCAGCTTTTTTTCTAGGCACCTTTGCCCCTGCCTTCCGGGCTTCGGACAATCCGATTGCAATCGCTTGCTTGCGGCTGGTCACCTTCTTTCCGCTGCCCGTTTTTAAAGTACCGCGCTTCTTCTCATGCATTGCCTCTTCTACTTTGTCCTGTGCTTTCTTTGAATACTTTGCCATAAATGCTTTTCTTTTCTGCCAGAAATTTCATGCCATTTGTTTTGATGATATTCTAGAGATGGCATAGAATTATCATCTCCCATTTCAACATTTAAAGATGAAACCTATACCTGCACAAAGAAAAGGGGCGCATCATACTACAGCGCATGCGGTGCGTGTAGCATCTGAACAGGATGCCCGTAAAGCATTCGATAATGCCCGCCAAAGGTTGATTGATGTGAACAGGTGGCACGACGTGGCGGGCGAAGGCTCGGCAAAATTCCAGGTTGTGGACGAAGAAGGAAAAGAATTGGAAGCCACCGTTAAGGAGGGGAATTATTTACGCATTACCATTCAAAATATTCCCGCAACTGCAGTCGGCGATGGAGACGATTGGGTGAAGGTTGAAAAGATCCGGGAGGAGAATAATTCGAATTACCAGATGATCGCAGTACGCGTTCGTCCTGCGGTACCTCCTTTCGCTTCCGATCGCGAGATTGCGCATTTCTTTTCTCCGGAGGCAACGAGTACGTTTTGCATCGAACGAACCAAAACTAAGCTGCGGGCAGCGGTGTATGGTAGAAATGAGAAGCCAAATACAAACGCAAGCACCCTTTGGGCTAAGATCCGAAACCTGGGTGTGGCTATTGGTGCTATGGTTGGCCTCAATAAGTCTCAGTGGAAATCCTTGGTAAAAGGGTTGGTAGATAAATCATTATAGAGTCGTCGAAAATCCCATTTGTTTTAAAAATGGCATGTGGTTGGATGGGTGGTTTGAGTAGTTGAATGGTTGATTGGGTTGATTAGGTCGACCACGATGATGTTCTTGAGGCAACACAATCAACTTAGTCAACTCAATCAACCATTCAACTACTCAACCAACACACCCAAAACCATGAAGCCAACCAAATGGGGAATCATCGGTCCCGGAAAAATCGCCCAGGTCTTTGCGCATGACCTGAAGCAACTCAATTCCCCCCAGAAGGTACAGGCGGTGCTTGGTCACACGAAAAAGACGACAGAGTGCTTCGCTACAGAATTTGATGTACCGCAGGTATTCATGGAACTCGATGAGTTTTTAGACAAGGCAGACATAGATATCGTCTATGTTGCTACACCTCACACACTACATTACGAACAGGTCCTCGCGTGTCTGCAACGAAAAATTCCGGTACTCTGTGAGAAGCCGATGACCATCAATGCTGACCAGTGCTCGGCTTTGATTGCCGCATCGCAGACTTACCGCACCTTCCTGATGGAGGGAATGTGGATACGCTTTTTACCCAGCATCCGCCAGGTCATGGAGCTTGTCAAAAATGGACGCATTGGCAAAATCACTTCGATCAAGGCAGCCATGTGCTATAAAGCCCCACAAGATTCTGATAGCCGCTATTTCGATCCGTCACTGGGAGGTGGATCCTTACTCGATTTAGGCATCTACCCTATATTCTTATCTATGTTGTTGCTAGGTAAACCCGACACGGTTAAGGCTGTCGGCACGCTATCTGGCGAAGGGGTCGACGAGGACTGTTCAATCCTGTTTCACTATAAAGAAGGACAGCGCGCCATATTGGAATCGTCTCTTACTTCGGACACCGAGCAGCCCGCAGAGATCACCGGGGAGAAAGGAATGATACGCATCTTCAATCCATGGTTTGAAAGACCCGCGGGAATCGAGCTTCACCTCTATGACGAAGGCAGAGTCGTCTACCCTTGTAATTGGCCGGGACATGGCCTCCAGTTCGAAACACAAGAGGTGCTCGACTGCATTGAAAACAAGAAGATCGAGAGTGAATGGCACCCACATCAGTTTAGCCTCAATTTGATCACCGTGCTTGATGAAATTCGCAGCCAGGTCAGAGTGACCTACGAACTGTATGAGTGACACTCCTCGCGTCTTAGTTCGTTCCTATTCCAAATTTTATATTGCTCATTTTAGTATTTAAGCCACTCCATCATATGACCAACAACATCACCCTGTTTCAGTTCTTTCACTGGTACTATTCGCCAGAAGGCAATCTTTGGTTGCATGCTGCCGAACGCGCCGAGCAACTTGCACAACTTGGGATCACCCATGTTTGGCTTCCCCCCGCTTACAAATCAGGTAGAGGTGTTTATGAGCCTGGGTATGCAGTGTATGATCTCTACGACCTCGGAGAGTTCGACCAAAAAGGAACGGTGAGAACGCGTTATGGCACCAGGGAGGAATATCTTGATTGCGTGAAGGCTTTTCAGTCAAAGGGACTTGATGTAATGGCCGACATAGTCCTCAACCATAAATTTGGTGCGGATGAGCAGGAAAACATCCCCGTACAGGAAGTGAAAGCCGATAACCGGATTGAGTACGTGGGTGAACAGAAAACGATTGACGCCTACACGAAATATACCTTCCCTGGAAGGAATGGCAAATACTCGAATTT